>CAZGON010000038.1:0-23964 GCA_964527085.1 uncultured Candidatus Competibacteraceae bacterium | reverse complement strand
GCGGTCACACTGATCGGTGTGCTTATCATGGGAGCTGCAATTTTCGCCTGGTTACAATTTCAGGGTGCGCAGATAAACTATTGATTGTTTAGTTTGAACGACCTACCCCTATTGTTCTGTGACTTTACTGACATCGTATTGGGTGATTTCTTGAAGCGACAAAACCCCATCGCTGTTGGCGTCAGCGGCTGCAAAATCCGCGAGCTTGACATCCATTACCTCATCCAATGACAGGTAACCGTCTTGATTCATATCACTCTTGGCAAAAGACTTTGGATCATGGTTAGCCAATTCGTTTTTATGGATTTTGCGATCTTTGTCATCATCTAAGGCCACAAAACCTGTCACAAAGTCACTGACATATTCAGCTTCATCGATGACCCCGTCGTTATTCTGATCCGCCGCCTCAAAGGCAGTTTGAGAAAACGAGACATTCACCTCCTCCGCACCACTAAAACTGGTTATCGCAATACACAAAAAGCTTACCCATACTATGCCTATTAGGCTAATTGCGTTTTTCATACATTTTCCCTCTGCAACTCTATAGTTTTGTTTAGGTTAAAAATACTCATAGGTTCAGGTGTCACCTTTTAAACCCTATAACACTTGTCCAGCAAACTAACTGGTGGGGTTTGAAATAACTATGACACGCCTGTCATCGACGGTAAAGTTTATTAGTAATTTCTTCGGTAGCTTATTTGCATCACTGCAATAGCCCGCTGATCAACAGCTAAACTTAACGAGGACAATCACCAGGGGATAACTGCATGTCTAAAGCAATCCGTATTCACGAACACGGTGGTCCTGAGGTATTACGCTGGGAAGACGTCCAGGTGGGCGATCCAGCCCCTGGCGAAGTGCGTATACGTCATAATGCCATCGGCTTAAATTTTATCGATGTTTACCATCGTACTGGCCTTTATCCAGTACCAGCGTTACCCAGCGGTATTGGTCTTGAGGCTGCGGGCGTTGTGGATGCCGTGGGGGGTAACGTAACAGATTTGAAGGTAGGTGATCGAGTCGCTTATGCGTCACCGCCGGTGGGTGCGTATGCGGAAATCCGTTTAATGCCTGCCGATCGCGTGGTCATTTTGCCAGATAGCATCGATGACCGTAGCGCAGCCGCCATGATGCTTAAAGGAATGACGGCCCAATACTTATTACGGCGCAGTTACCGGGTACAAAGCGGTGATGCGATTTTGGTACATGCCGCCGCAGGCGGGGTGGGCTCCATTCTTTGCCAATGGGGAAAATATTTAGGGGCAACCGTCATTGGCACCGTGGGCAACGATGCAAAAGCCGAACAAGCTCGCGCCCATGGCTGTGATCATACCATCGTCTATAGTCGGGAAAATTTTGTCGAGCGGGTCAAAGGGATTACCCATGGCGAGGGTGTTGCGGTCGTCTACGACTCAGTGGGTAAAGCGGTTTTTATGGATTCTTTGGATTGCTTGCGGCCCTTGGGGTCGATGGTAACGTTTGGCAACGCTTCAGGCATGGCGCCCGCCTTTGAACCCGGCTTATTGGCCGCCAAGGGCTCGCTTTTTTTGACTCGGCCAAGTTTGATGCACTACACGGCTAAACGGGAGGATTTACTAACCAGCGCCAACGAATTGTTTGAGGTCGTCAGTCAAGGGGCTGTGAAAATCGAGGTTCATCAAACCTATGCTTTAAAGGATGCTGCGCAAAGTCATCGAGACTTAGAAGCTCGCAAAACCACAGGCTCTACGATACTGTTGCCTTAAAATTTGGGAGAAAAGACGCTTGCACAAGTGGGTTGGATGCTCCAGTTGGTGTACAGCGTTTATAACTTGCGCCCCACTTGGTTTATCGATAAACCAGGATGGGGCATCAACAATATTCCAGCATTTATTTATCGGTTTATTCAGCCCGATGCGGTTTGCTCAGCAGACCGCGTCGACGCTGAAGAGGCATTCATCAGCGCTTTAACATGGGCTGCTGCGCTGGTGGCAAGTGCCGATAAATGATAACCGCCCTCTAGCGTGGATACGACCCGTCCCCCACAGCATACATCGGCAATGTCTAAAATTTCTGTGGTTAACCACGCATAATCTTCCTCTGTGAAATTGAGCTGGGCCAGGGGATCTAGATAATGAGCATCAAAACCGGCTGAAATAAATATAAAATTCGGTTTAAAACTCTGCAATGCCGGTCCCATAACGGTGTTCCAGCCGTGGCGAATCTCCTTGGAACCACTATTAGGCGAGAGGGGAAAATTAATAATGTTTCCGCTACCTTGCTCGTCGGTTCGTCCGGTGCCTGGATATAAAGGCGACTGGTGGCTGGAAATATAAAGACACTCAGGCCGACTCCAAAACGCGGTTTGGGTGCCATTACCATGGTGTACATCAAAGTCGATGACAGCCACCCGTTCTAAGCCATGGGCAACCTGGGCGTGGAAGGCGCCGACGACAACATTATTGAAGACGCAAAACCCCATAGCACGACTGGGTTCGGCATGGTGGCCTGGAGGACGCACCGCACAAAACGCATTATTCGCTTCGCCCGCCATTATCGCATCCACTGCAGCACACACCGCACCCGCTGCCCGCATAGCAGCTTCTCCAGAAGACGACGACAAGGCTGTATCACCATCGAGGGGATAAAACCCATACTCCGGAACGGATTTTAATACCCGTTCTACATAACGTAGTGGGTGGGCCCGGGTAAGTTGTTCCATGGTAACTGTTGGCGCTTCCTGCCAGCGTAGATTAGCGAAAACAGGCTTTTTTAGCCCTTGCTGAATGGCTTCAAGACGATCTGGACATTCTGGATGGCCATACCCCATATCATGTTCCGCACAAACTTGATGGTGGTAAAGCAAAGTGGTCACCGTTGGACCTCCTGAAAAAGTTAATGCTGAGATGTAGCTCGCTGTAATGCTCGAAGAACATCTTCCCGAGAAATAATTCCCACCAAAAATCCTTTTTCTACAACAGGAAAGCTTTTGATTTGTCTCGCCACCAGTTGTTGCAGCAACCGGCTTAAAGGCAGATCGAGCACGACGGTTTCTGGGTTAATAGTCATTACCGTCTGCACGGCTTGCTCCATAATTTGATCATAGTTTGGCACTACTGCATCAGGCGTAAAAATAAATGCCTTAAGGAGATCAAACTTAGTCATCATGCCTATGAGACGATTTTCTTCACCGACCACAGGCACACCGTTGAAGTCGTGGGCTTCAAAGATTTCTTCTACCTCCCGCAGTACAGTAGAAGTGGATACAGTAACCGGCGAGGACGTCATGGCGTCCCGTACCGTGTAACGTAAGAATTCATACATGAGAGAGCACCTTCACTTGCCAACAAGTGGGTTTTATGTTCACTATACCGTGAGGCGGAGCCTTTGCCCAGCAGTACTATTGGCGGCAATGGTGCAAAAAGAGCAACAGCGGGTAATCTACTATTTTTTCAGTTTTGGTGTTTTCGATATACAATTTACAGTTTTCAGAAATTTGTTTGTAGTTAAAAACTCACGGCTTATTTATAAATTGGTTTACAAAGATGTGATGGATATGTTTTCACATTACTGATGTTTTGAAAATATTTTATCGTTCCACAAACACTGTTCCCCCAACATCAAAAAAGTATGACAGGTCCAGAAAAAAGTTCTGAATTACCCTCAGATGCATCACACTTAAATCTCCCCATTGAGTCATATCCTTTTACCATAGAACCCCATGCAGTGTTGGTACTAGGCATGCACCGCAGCGGTACTTCAGCCTTAACGCGAGTGGTTAACCTTCTTGGAGCTGATCTCCCTAAACAACTGCTAAAACCCTCTCAGGAAAATGCTCTTGGCTATTGGGAATCCAGCAATTTAATGGCATTGCATGATGAGTTGTTGGCCTCGGCGGGCTCCCGTTGGGATGACTGGGCGTGCTTTAATCCCGCCTGGTATGAATCTTTGGCAGCAGTTGATTTTCGTCAGCGATTGGCTGGTTTTCTGAGCGACGAGTTTCCAAAAACTGATCTATTCATCATTAAAGATCCTCGAATTTGTCGCTTCGTGCCTTTTTGGTTTGAGGCGCTAAGACAGTTTAAAGCAGTACCCAAAGTGCTTATTCCCGTGCGCAATCCATTGGAGGTTGCGGCTTCGCTTGAAGCACGCAATGGCTTCACACCGGCTAAGTCCTATCTGTTATGGCTACGACATATTTTGGATGCAGAACGTGAAACTCGCTCAATTGCTCGTAGCGTGCTTACCTATCATAGTCTGTTACAAAACTGGCACGGGGTCATGGACAAAGTGGCCGATGACCTAGGCTTGCAATGGCCCGCCTTATCCCATCAGACGCAGGCGGAGATAGCGCAGTTTTTATCGGTGCGGTATCGCCATCATGTAACTGAGGATGCAGCTTTGCAGGTTCGTCCAGAGGTGGTGACGTGGGTGCAAGAAACCTACGAAGTGCTTTTAGCAATGGCGCGAGGCGAGAACAGTGGTACAGGACAGCAGCGTTTAGATGAAATTAACCGGGCGTTGAACCAGGCGGATCAAGCATTCGGACCGCTGTGCGCAGCTCAAGCGGTAGCGCTTAACAAACAACACAAAAAAAGTAAGGACTTGGGCTCTGCACTAGATGCCGCACAGGCTAGGCTTGCCCAACAGGTTGCTAAGACCGAACAGCTCTCCAGCACAGTAACCACAAGTAAGGCCCGCATTGAGCAACTGTCTGGAACCATGGTAGAACGGGATAAACACATTCAAAGGCTCAACCAAGAACTCACCACCACTCGACACAACCTTAGCGAAAGCACGCAGACACTTCAAAACGTGTCGGCTGAGTTATTCAACTATAAAGCCCAGGTTGAAAAACTGACACGGCAACTCGCTAATCGTCATGATCGACTCCAACAGTTCACCGACAACCTACAGCACGTTGATAAAACCCTCAATCAACGCACAACGGATCTTGCCCATCAAACTGCCGTAACAAAGCAGCTATCCGAAACCCTCTTGCTGCGAGAAAAGCAGCTTCAACAAACAACCCAAGCCCTCGAATCGACGCAAAAATCACTTCATGCCCAGGAAGCGCAAACCAATCATTTATCTTGTCGATGTAATCAAATGACCATCGAAAACCACCAGCTACAACATTTATTAGGCGAAACCGTGGCAGCCCGCCATGAACTTAAAGTTATCAAGAATTCTTTAGCGTGGCGTTTTTCGATACCAATAAGTTGGTTAAGCAACCTATTATGGTGGCCCTCCCGGGTACTATATTGGCTTTTTACCTTGCAACTGACGCAACGTTTTTATCAACTTCGCCACATCAACCTCATTCGGGCATCCGGTTTATTGGATGAGACTTTTTATCTCACCCATCACCCTGATGTGGTCGAAAGCGATATGGATCCGCTATGGCATTTCCTTACCCATGGCGCAACCGAGGGACGTAATCCCTGCTCACTCTTTTCAACCTCCTATTATTTGAACACTTACCCTAATGTCGCTAATTCAAAACTCAGCCCGCTGGCCCATTACATTCTCTTCGGCGCAGCCCAAGGTTATAATCCGCACCCTCTCTTTCATACTCAACACTACCTCACCGAAAATCCTGAAATCGCGAAGTCTGGTATCAACCCTCTAGCGCACTATCTAAAAGAAGCGACTAAACGAGGTTGTAACCCAAATCCGCTGTTTGACACAGCGTACTATATAGCGAAAAATCCCGACGTTTTGGTCTCAGGAGTTAATCCACTTATCCATTTTTTAACTTTTAAAGAAAACCAACCCCACCCTTTATTCGATTCCGTTTACTATTTAAATACCAATCCTGATGTTGAAAAATCTCAGATAAATCCTTTAGTACATTTTCTGCGCCAAGGAGGAATTCAAGGCCGAAACCCAAATCCGCTTTTTGATTCCCAATATTATCTAGACACAAATCCAGATATAAAAAAAACCGGAGAGAATCCGCTCGTTCATTTTATAAAACAGGGTGTAAAAGAAAGTCGCAATCCGTCTCCACTGTTTAATACAAGGTATTATCTAAACCAAAACCCAGACGTAGAAAAATCCGGCGCAAACCCTTTGAAACACTTTCTTGAACATGGGATTCGAGAGAAACGCAACCCTAATCCGTTTTTTGATCTAGTTTATTATTTAGAAACCAACCCAGATGTAGCAAGTGCAGGTATAAATCCGCTTATGCATTTTCTTAATCGTGGCGCATTTGAGGGGCGCAAACCAAACCCTAACTTTGATCCTACGTATTATCTAAAAACCAATCCAGATGTAGCGGCATCCGGAATAAATCCACTCGTTCACTACATAAGTCATGGTTAGGTGTCAAGGAACTCGAGCTTATGATTGTGATTAGAGATAAATTTGTTGATAAGGTGAGAGCTATAGCCTCTGACTCCGTTGGATCTTTTGTGGTTCTTCAAATGGGTGTGAAGCAACACCAACAACATGCAGCTTTACATCCAAATGCAACAATACAAGTGGGAGCTGGAGCCCCTGATACTCCAAGAGTGAGAGCTGTGAAATATGCGCCTACTCACGGCCAAATTCAGACAAGTTTATCGAACAACAGAAATCTAATCCTTGAGTTACATGTTGCTAAATTAGTACAAGCATGGTTTGACTTCTTATCGGATGTTTATGAAAAAGCAATTGATGATAACTTAAACCACAGTCAAGGGTACTCAATCCCTGCTTCCAAGTTTAAAGTTGATTTGTCTCTTTCCGGCTCCCAATTTAAACAGCAAATTGATGAACTTGGTGTTGCGCTTGCTACTCTTGGAAGTTCGGAGGAAACTGTTAATCTTGAAGGAAGTCAAGTATCTACTTCAGATGGACAGAATCTCGGCGAGGTTGCGGGACTTTATGGCGAACCAGGTGAATCGGATTTTAGTTTGGTCGTTAAGCAGAACGGATTTAATAGTGCCAGCTATACGGTAGGTCTGCCGGTACGCAGGACAACAATGGTATCAAACGGTCAACTGCGAACGTGGGTAAGTTCATCTGAAATTCTATCTCACTACGATCAGAACCCTATCGAGCGACTGGAGATTAAGCCAGTTCCTGAGTGGACAGAAGACCAACTGTCAAAACAGGAGTTGATACTTCTGCGAGAGAGTATGAGGAGTATCTCAAAGGAAGAATTTGAGCAGTTGCTTGCTCGTTGAAGGGTTTGCATTTCTTATGATGTTGGGAGCACGCTTTATCGGTGTCGGCACGTCCGTTGAGTCAACTCTACAGGTTGTAGGGAGTAGTCCCACACCACCGAAAATAGCTTATCCAAACTTAGTGTAGTTCGCGGCACCTAACCCGGCGCTCAACCCGACCGCTCGCTGTGCGCCCGGCGGGTTAGCTTGTCGTTAGGCGGTAAAGATTGACAGAGAGTACAGAATAGATGCCAACAGTCCTGAGGATTGGATCCTACCGTTTTTTCTTTTACGCCAGCGATCGGCATGAACCGGCGCATGTTCATGTTGAGCGTGAGGACAAGATCACGAAATTCTGGATTGACCCTATCAGACTGCAAAAGAGTGGTGGATTTAATCGTAGGGAGATTGCTCAAATTCAGAAAATTATCAACGAACATCAAGCAGCATTATTGGAGGCGTGGAATGACTACTTTAGCGGTTGAAATCGAGGTCCCTAATGCAGAGACTGTTGCAGTCACCGAGGACACGCTAAGCGTAGACTTGAGTGATGGGCGCACTCTATCAGTCCCACTTGCCTGGTTCCCAAGACTTGTCCATGCCACGCCAGAGGAAAGAAACAACTGGCGATTAATTGGTAAAGGACAGGGTATCCATTGGGAAGATTTGGATGAGGACATTAGCGTTGAAGGATTGTTGGCGGGTCGAGCGTCAGGGGAAAGTCAAGCTTCCTTCAAGAAGTGGCTAAATCGAAAGTCGAGCGCCTAATAACCGCTTCAACCTGACCGCCTGTGTCGCTAGCGCTCCTCGGCGGCAGGTTATTTGGGGCGTTAGAGCGCAATATATTGAATTTTTCTTACCTCGAAAAACAGTTAAAATGGACGCCTTCTTGGTTTGTTAGGATAACCTATCCCAATCATCATAGATCATCAAAGACTGTCTTGATTTACTCTAAATTTTAATCACAACACATAATATCTTATGGAGCTTAGCAGCGTATGACAGAAGCTGCATTTATACGAACCAAGCTTTTTGAAGTTGTTGATAATTTTAGCAAACTTACACAACAGGCCGAAGCTATTGCCATAGTTGCATCGCAAATGGTGACATGTATACGTGCAGGAGGCAAAGTCCTGTTTTGCGGCAACGGTGGGTCGGCGGCAGATGCGCAACATTTAGCTGCCGAATTACTGGGTCGATTTCTCAAAGACCGAGCACCCCTGCCAGCTATTGCCCTGAACACGAATAATTCAGTCATCACCTCTATAAGCAATGATTATGGGTTTGCTGAGATTTTTTCTCGACAAATTTACGGTATTGCTAGCAACAAAGACATGCTGGTCGCCCTATCCACCAGCGGCAATAGCGAAAATGTTATCAACGCCTTAGGTGCTGCCCGCGAAGTGGGCATGGTTACCGTCGGCTTAAGCGGAGAAAGTGGCGGTCGGATACGTGAAGCCTGTGATTTATGTATCTGCGTACCCTCATCCAGCACGCCCCGTATCCAAGAAATGCATATCGCGGTCGGTCATTTGCTTTGTGAACTGGTGGAACAAGCGTTCTTGTAGATGAATGATGGTTATGACAACACCCCTTTAGCGGCTACCGCTCATTAAAACTATGCAACGCGGCGCCGTTTTTTTTGATCGCGATGGGGTATTAAACCAGGATCGGGGTTATGTTCATCGTATTCAAGATTTTGTTTGGATAGAGGGAGCCCAAGCAGGGATTCGTCTGGTCAATGAGCTTGGTTTATTTGTCTTTGTGGTGACTAACCAATCGGGGGTAGCGCGTGGCTTTTATTCCGAGAATGATGTCAGGCAACTCCATTTCTGGATGCAAAATCAATTGAAAACCTTTGACGCTCATATCGATGATTTTCGCTTTTGCCCCCACCATCCCGATGCTGCGCTGCTGGAATATCGCAAGGTTTGCAGCTGCCGTAAGCCTCAGCCAGGTATGATTTACGACCTTTTGAGTGCCTGGGGTGTTAGTGCAAAGCATTCTTTTTTTATCGGCGATAAAAGCACTGATTTACAGGCCGCTGCAGCGGCAGGTATAAAAGGGTATCTATTTAATCAAACAAACCTGCGGCATAGGCTAGAGCAAATTTTTGCTCGTTAAAACAACCATGTTTTCTTCCAAATATATAAAGCGTTTTCATGGCGCTTGCTTAGCGCTCGCTACCCTGTGGCTGATGATGGCAGCGACAAGCGCCTGGAGTGCGGATGAGCCATTGGCAGACAATTCTGTTACTGATTCAGTATTGGAGGATTTGCGAGAAACGCTGCAGGAGGAGCGCAAAACCCTTACTCAGCAGCGCCAGCAACTTGAAGCCTTACGACGAAAAGATCAGACCCAAGAACCCGCCGATGCGGATGTATTAGAACAGTCCCGCACAGCGGTAGAAAACGCACGCCTGCGTCAAGCAAACCTCAGCACTGTCCTAACTGACGCTAAACGCCGGCTGGGTGAACTGGAAGATCGGCTTGCTCAGCTCAGGCAGCGAAAACAATTGCTGGAAAATCCAGCCCGTGATGCCGACCAGAGCGCCCCTGGCGCCCTAGCCAAGGTGGAAAACAGCATCGCCCGAAGCCGTGCGGAATACGATTTAGTGACCACCCGGGTGCAAGTTTTAACCAATTTGCTAGACGTTGCTAAAAAACGCCTAACTTTGCTTGCCAGCCTGCAGACAAATCTTGAAGAACGTTACATCAACCAAGCATCGCCAGCCCCTGCCGGAAACAGCTCTTCCCGCGAATCAGAAAAGCGCCGTCTAGAAACCCAGCTTGATCAAGTAGAGCAACGCTTGGCCCGGGACGATGCTGATCTCACCTTAGTCCAACGTAATCAGTTAGAGACGGAATTCCAGATCCTTGAGGCTCGCCTCGATTTGCTGCCGCTAAAAGATACCCTAGGTAGTGCTACCCGCACTTTAAATCGTTTGCAACCCATCGTCGATTTGTCACTGACCGAACCCCAAGTGTTAGAAGAGGCATTGGCGCGTCTGCGTCGTACCCAAACCCAGTTAAATGAGGTCAAAGCGAGCTTGGCCCGTCAGCATAGCCTTTGGCAGGTCCGCCAGGCCGGCTTGGCAAACCGAGAGACTCAGAGTAACGCTGATCAACGACAGTTGATCGACGACTTGCTAAACACCCTTAAAACCCAATTGATAAGAACCCAAACATTACGCAAGCGGACGCGCAACCTGGAAACCGCGTTGGTAGATCGCTATCAGGAAGCGTTGCAAGAGGCTTTGAGCGAGCGGGTATCTTGGCCAAAGTCCGGACAAGATTGGCAACAGTTAGCTGGACAACTAGAAACGGCGCCCGCTGTCGTGGCGAACCAGATTCAACTAAGCTTAACGTCGGCTGTTAATGCTGCAACACGGACAACAGTCGCGGATTGGGTCAGATTGGCTGTGAGTACGCTACTGGTGACGCTGCTGCTGTTTTGGATACGGCGTGCTATCAGCCGTAACATTGCGCGTATCGAAGCTGACACCCATAAAGACAGTCCGCGCACAGCCCTCGCCATTGGATTGCGTTTGCTGCACCATCACTTGCCAAGCGTGGGTCTCGCGGTGGTACTGCTGCTGGTTATTTTTGAGCTCCCGCTACCGCCTCTAAGTCGAAGTATTTTGGCAACCCTGGCGATCCTGTGGATTGCGATTCGCCTTCCCATCAGCTTGTCGTGGTTATTGCTGGTTTCTCCTGAGCTGCCTGCCGAGCGCCAACGACGGAAAATACATCGCCAGTGGTTGGTAGCCTTGATTGTCGGTGTGTTTTTAGCGGCAGCGGTAACCCTGACACGCTTGAGCGCCTTAGATGCAATGCTGATAACTTTTTTTGATCGGTTACTGATGCTCTATTGGGTATTGGTTACACCGCTATTGCTAAGTGCTCGTCGACTATTTTTGCAGCTGTTGGGAAACCACTATCGTACCCGCCCCTGGTTTTGGATATTGCGGTTCGGCAGCCTTGCGTTAGCGGGCATCCTTGGCTTAGTGGGGATAGTCGGGCTGGTGGGATATTTGAACCTAGCTTGGTTTGTTGCCCGTTATTTGTCCCTCACATTAGTTTTGGCCCTTGGTTGGCTGTTGCTTCAAGGATTACTCAACGACATTGTGACAAGACTCGACCGGGATTTTATCGACAATTACCGAAGCTGGCCGAAGACGTTGCTCACTTTTGTCCGCAGCATAGCAAGCATTGTTTTGGCCTTAAGTGTTGCCTTAGGTATGGTGTGGTTGTTTGGTTGGGGTCAAGAAGTACCGTTAGTACAAGCCTGGAAGTTACTGGCCGTTACCGTGGCCGGTATTCTCATCGCTCATGAAATGGCCTATTTTCTTATCAGCGAACTGGCTCAGCGGGTGCGTAGTTCCTTGTTAACCGCACTATTGCGACGTTCGCGCCACCCCCTAGGAATTATTTTGCCCTTGGTCACGTTACAAATCATCGTGCCAAACCTAGCTTTGCCAGGGTCGGTTGTTGAACCTGCTCAGCGGCTGTTAGCACTTGCGCAGATCGCGGCTATTGCCTGGCTTTTGTTGCGGCTAGTGGGCAGCATCGATGACATTGTCGACTCTCATTATCAATTGAACGTGAAGGATAATTTAAACGCCCGCCGGGTCCGTACTCAGCTTCAAGTATTACGCCAGACCGCTCAGATCGCGATTTATTTTATTGCTATCGCCGGCGCCCTCATGACGTTTCCAGCCATTCGCCAGTTGGGTACTGGACTGTTGGCGTCTGCCGGGGTGGCAGGACTTGTGGTGGGCATGGCGGCGCGCCCACTATTAGCTAATTTAATCGCAGGCATACAAATCGCGTTAACGCAACCCATCCGGGTTGACGATGTGGTCATCGTCGAGGGTGAATGGGGACGCATTGCTGAGATTACGGCGACCTATGTGGTAGTTCATATTTGGGATGACCGCCGCCTGGTGGTGCCGCTTAACTATTTTAATGAACAGCCCTTCCAAAACTGGACCCGGCGTAGCTCGGATTTGTTGGGGACAGCATTTTTCCATATGGATTACACCTTTCCTGTAGAAGAAGGACGCACCGCATTGCGTCGGATTTTAGAATCCACCGATCTTTGGGACGGACGGGTATGCGTGCTCCAGGTGACCGATGCCACAGAACAAACTGTGGAGCTGCGTGCGCTCATGAGTGCTATTGATGCTGGAACAGCTTGGGATTTGCGGTGTTATGTGCGGGAGACATTTGTCAAATTTCTGCAGGAAAATTATCCAGATGCTTTACCAAAAACCCGAGCGCTGTTGGAGGAGTCCGAGCCAAGAGAAGACAATGAAACAGAAAACGTTATTCAACCAGGAAAGCGAATCTTTGGTAAAAATTGAATAAAAGTAACTATTCACCCGTCATTCCGGCAGGGATTGCCGGAATCCAGTTACCAGGGAGGGTGGCAGGTGGTTGTCACCCGCGCTTGCCGTCCCCGGCACTGGATTCTCGCCAGTCCATGGCGAGAATGACGCAAGGGTGAGTCGTTACAAATAAAAAATTAGCTTAACCATGGAAAAAAGATTTATATAAATTGTCTCATTTACGTGGCAAAATGGTTTTTTTAATACAGTTCAGGTTTTATTCAGCTCCCTTTCATAGGATGGGTTGAGTTATACGACCCGGCGGAGTGTCATGATGATTAACATTTATGGTAGGGCGAGGCGAGAACGGGATGACTATGCCATCGCCCTTGATGGGGCGCTTATCGCTCTACGGTCAACCATAAAGCGTATCGAGGCTAGCGGCAAATGCGCTTCACAGGAACGTGCGCGATTGGATAAACTGCAAAAAGCTCGAGCGGAAACGTCTTTTGTGACTACTAACTCAGGTTCGCAATTACCGCCAGAGTCATATTACTTCAATTGATAAGTCAACTTGGGGTCGTCGTGTTTAATGTGATAATCCCAGTTTTCAACTTTAGGTTTTTCTCGTCTAGCATCCTTCCCTGTTTTAATAGCGCCACGGGTAAATTATTTCTCTTTAATTTAAAGCAGGAGAATGTTGAGTTGCTTTATATAATTATATTTGTTGTTATTTTTGGTGAGGAATAGTACAAAAAACCATGCCTAAAATTTCGATTATTTACGGAACCTCTGAAGGTCAGACCCGCAAAATTGCTGAGTATATGGCGTCGGTAATAGAACAAAATGGGCATTCTGCTGTGGTTGTGGATTGCTCTAGAGTGTCGTCGACCTTTTCTATGCAAGATTACGATGCAGCGCTTATTGGCGCCTCAATGCATGTCGGTCGATTTCAGGATACTGTTCGCGAGTTTGTCAGAAGCCACCTGGAACAACTCCAGCGTATACCGTCAGCCTTTTTTTCTGTGAGCCTCACAGCGGCGTCACGAAAAGCGCAAGACCAGGCACAGGTACGCCAATCTGTCACGACATTCCAGAAAGAAACAGGGTGGCGACCCCATCAAGTAGCCTGCATAGCCGGGGCACTCAAGTATAGCCGTTACGGGATTGCCAAACGCTGGATTATGAAAAGGATCGCCAAGCAGACTAGTGGCGACCTGGATACCAGTCGCGATTATGAATACACGAATTGGGGAGCTGTAAAATTGTTTGTTGAGGATTTTCTTTCTAGTTTAGCTGTCGCCGTTTGATTAGCCACCCATTTGTTGTCAAAACCACAACTTACGTATTTTCCCTTTAGCAGTACCCACCAACCTTCGATATGGGTTGCCTTGGGTAACGCCAAAGGGAACATGCTTTAGAGAACCCCGTCACTCCAAGGGCCAGTGATGGCAAAGGTGATGCCTGGTGTTTGGACATTGACAAAAAGCCAGCGGCCATAGGGGTCAAAGGTCGCCCCAGCAAACTCCGAACCGGTAAAGTCACCCATAATACCGTTGATCTCACCGTTGAGTAACACTGAGTTGCGACAGAAACGAAACACGTCGCCTTCTCTTGTCATGCCATGCAAAAACTGTCCAGCACCACCGTCTTCGCACAGGATAATGCCACCCCGTGGACTAACCGTAATGTTGTCCGGATTGTCCACGACGCCAGCGCTCTCCGACTCGAAGACCACGTAAAGCTTTTCGTTTTCGGGATCATAGACCCACACCTGACCTTCCATGGCCACACCGCCCGATGTGGAGATAAAATAAATTAGGTCGTTACCGTACCAAGCACCTTCGAGGCGTTGGAAGGCAGCGCCACCCTTGGCAAAACCTTGCAAGAATACACCGTTGCCTTCGCCATGGTCTTCTGGCTCGTCGATGTCAACCCAGCGCACATCATAGACATTGCCAAGTTCTTCACCCGATAAATCCTTGTTATCGGTGCCGACCACCGCCAGCATTTGTAGCTTACCGCCTTTTGCGGGCTGCTGGGGAACCTTGGAGATATAACGGTAAAAACCTGCCGCACGACCAATGAGATTGTCTTCGCTAAGGGTCCGGCTAATATCCTCAGTCAGATAAATGATGTCGGTACGGGGATCGACGGCGGCTGCCTCGTGGACAAAGCGGCCCATCCCTTTGATGGGTTTTGCAGTAGCCGGTTCTGTTGCAGGTACTTCAAAAACCCATCCATGGGTTTTTTTAAGATCTGGTGTGTTCTCCGCATCATAGGTACTGTCGCCTTGAGGGCCACGCACATCTTCCTCGCACGTCAACCAGGTTCCCCAGGGAGTAGGTCCGCCGGCACAGTTGGTGATGGTGCCCGTCAGACTGGCCCAGGATTTTATATAGTATCCCCGCTCGATGTCGAACTCAATGTTGGTTGTGCCACCCTGAGCAGCGCGGTCGTAAACCGGGGCATTAGGAGAAAACACCCCTTCGCTACCACGGACTTCATGGTTACGAACCAGTATCACCCGGCTGGAATTTGTTTGTACAACAGCCATCCCATCGTGCCGATCAGGGGTAAGGGAACCATCCATCAAGGGATCACCCGTCCAGCCAAACGATAGGTAAGAAAAGCCTTCCGGGAGATCAAGTAAATGCAAACCGGTGCTGAGATCTTTTGCAGGTAGCAGGGGACCATAATCTGGACCAAAGGTAAAAGTGTGCTTGGACGATGCCTTACTAGCCAAAGACACAAAGGGTGAAGCAAGTAAAGAGGTTCCAATAGCGACGCTGCTACCTTTAAGAAAGGAACGGCGGGTAAACCCTTCTAGCAAACCTTGCTTTACCCGAGGATCTAAGTTTGTTTTAATTGCCATCAACTAACTCCGTTAATTAAGGATATAAATCACGAGTGTTTTCGCCTACTAATCCATCAGAAAAATGCTTCTCCTTGACCACAATTGACCCAGAAAAATTACAGCTAGCGTAGGAAAGGGAGAGGGAATAATTGCCGTATATAAATCCTTATAAATCGGCTTGATTTATTAGCCGTCTGCTGCAAGCTCTGGTTGAGTTGAACAACTGCTCAAAGCGCTCATGTCCAATCATTTGCGCTGTCGTTCTCAAACTGCAGCTTGGTTATGGCTTGAGAGGTTAAAGCCGTTTTATGACGATTTAGTTATAAAGGCATTGCAAGTTAAATAATTTTTAGAACAGTGTGAATACACACCGTTGGCGACCTTCATAAACATTTGTCAAACGTCATGACTCGACCATCCGACCGACAAAGCAATGTTTTACGATAATGCCGAGCTATTCGCGCACGATAAACCGGTTATTCGCTTGAACAGGTGGTTGAAAGCGGAGGTTTTACTATTGATATGACTTGGCTTGACTTAGCTTGACTTGGCTTGACTTGGCTTGACTTGGCTTGGCTTGGCTTGGCTTGACTTGACGTGGCTTGACTTGACGTGGCTTGACTTGACGTGACTTGACGTGGCTTGGCTTGACTTAGCTTAACTTGGCTTGACTTGGCTTGGCTTGGCTTGGCTTGACTTGACTAGCTTTGGGATTCTGGGAGCAGCAAAACGCTTCTCCAAAGCAAGTTTAAACAGGTGTGTTCGATATGGGTTAACCTGTAGCGTTACGGTTATAGGAACGTTTGAGAAAGGTATAGAGGCTAAGAGGCTAAGAGGCTACTCGCTTGCCATTAATTCCGCTTTAGCTTTCACAAGACGTTCTCGAACGGTCTTTATATCGGCTTGCAATCGGCGTAAGGTGGCTAACACCGGTTCGGGTAAGGCTTTTTGCAAAGCCTTGTTCACCAGATCCCCAAGCTGCACTTCGGCTTGCTCACGCTCCTCTAGAAGTTGCACACGATCATCCTCGGCAAGTAAAACTTTAGCCCGGTTAAATAAGTCATAAACCGTCTCTTTATCGGCATCAGGTTCCCGTGGCAGGTAACCAAGCTCCTGCAGATGGGCTTCAAGTTCTTCAGTACAGGTTTGCCGCTGTTGGGCAAAACCTTGCAGTAAACTAGATAATTGAGTATCGGTAATGGAGTCTACCGCCTGTTGATAACCGTGGACAGTCTCTTTACAAACAACGATGACTTCGTCAAGGGTAATTTCCTCATCACTCATCAACATGACGTTTCCTCAGTAATTACCGGGGTATGTTGCGGAACATAAACGGCTACAGCCTCTTTTAACACACGAAACCGAACCGGAGTAAAGGTCATCTGTTCACCGTCTGCGTAAACGGCCATAGGTTTAGGGGTATGGATGGTAAACTCTTGAGCATCAAATAGATCTATTTCTTGCTGTTGATTTTTTTGCGGTCCGCCACGAAGAACCGGCGCTAACCGAATCATACCCCATACATTCAGCGGTTTTATACTGTATAAGTGTAGTCGATGATCGCTAATAGTTGCAGTGGCGGCGACGACCATACCACCACCGTAATGGCGACCGTTGCCCACGGCAATTTGGATCGACCGTAGATTGGTTTGGTGGCCATCAAATTCAATACGGGCTCGAAACGGGCGGTTTTTTTTGAACGCCGTTAGCAAAACGTGAAAATAGCCAAACACCCCCCAGCGGGATTTAATATCACTAGAGAGATCACGGGCTACTTGAACGCCTAGCCCAATATGGGCCACATTAAAAAAATAGCCGTCATTCACCCGGCCAAGATCAATCCGATATTGGCGCCCTTCGCCAATCACCTGACAAGCTTCTGATAAATCCACAGGAATACCTAACGTGCGGGCGAGATCGTTGGCAGTGCCCATGGGTAGAATACCTACGGGTAAATCAACCTCGGCAAGTACACCGGCTGCAGCGTTAAAAGTACCGTCACCCCCCCCCAAAATAATGCTATCTACATTTTCCCGGTAACGATGGATGGCTGCTTTTATGTCATCGCAATCGTTGGTGGACGCCTCGATGGCATCAACTCCATGAGACTTGAGAAGCTCGGCAATCACCGTAGGGTCAGTTTCTCCCTGGCGACTGTTTCGGTTAACTATCAACAAAGCGGTTCGACGAGACACAAAGGACACTCAACAATGATTTAAACGACTGCACAAAAGAAAAAACTAGCGCGTTTTCGCTTTGGCTGTAACCAAGACAGCCGAGGAGCGGTGTGCGGAGTGTACACTCGGGTACATGAGCACGCCGATACCGAAGGCTAACGACGGGTACAGCGAAATGGGAAATGCTCTAGTCAGCGCCATATTGTTTGAGGCGGTTATAAAGGGTTTTAAGACTAATACCCAACGCTTCGGCTGTTTGTGGCTTATCACCGTGATGGTGGTCTAAAGTGGCAAGGATTAGACGCCGTTCCGCATCGTCGATGGATGTACCCACGGCCAGATTGAGGCCACCACTTTGATTAATCCCTGCGTCAGGGTTAAGCCGAGATTGTTGGGGAAAATGAGTCTCTTCAATTTCACCATCGGTTAAAATAAAAGCCCTTTGCACCGCGTTACGCAATTCCCGCACATTGCCAGGCCAAGTATAGTGCTCTAAAGCGCCTATCGCTCCACTGGTAAACCGCTTAACAACACCATACTGGCGATTTAATTCCGCAAGAAAATGCTCAGCTAATAGGAGCACATCACCGGTGCGCTCCCGTAAAGGCGGCACGCGAATGGGAAACACCATAAGCCTAAAATATAAATCTTCCCGTAACTTACCGTCGGCAATCGCTTTTTCAGGGTCACGGTTGGTGGCGGCAATGAGCCGTACATCCACGGGAATTTCAGTGTCGCCCCCAATACGTATTAAGGCCCCTGTCTCTAATACCCGCAGCAGTTGCACTTGAAGATCAAGGGGCATTTCGGTGACTTCGTCGAGAAATAAGGTACCTCCTGAAGCTCTCTCAAAGTGGCCTCTATGCTGACGAGTGGCGCCGGTAAAACTGCCTTTTTCATGCCCGAACAATTCTGTGCCAATCAATTGCGGAGAAACGGCACCGCAGTTTACCGCTAGGTAGCGATGATTTCCACGCGGACTCAATTTATGAATGGTTTCTGCAATAATATCTTTACCGGTGCCGCTCTGCCCTTGCAGCATCACTGTGGCATCGGTGGGGGCGACCTTTTCCAACATCTTGCGCAATTCCCGCATCACTGCCGATTCACCCACTAGCCGTTCAAAATCCTTTGCGGTGACCGCCTTAGGGAGAGCAGTCGTCTCTTTAGAGAGAGAACTGTCGGTTACTGCTTGCAGACACGCTTTGAGACGTTCCACATCGATGGGTTTAACCAAGAAATCGGCCACCTGCGCCCGTAATGATTGAATGGCCGCCTCTAAACTGGCATGGCCGGTAATCACCACGATGCGGGTTTTGGCGTGTATATCAGCTTCATGAATCAAGTCAAGTCCACTGCCATCCGGAAGCATCAAATCGATTAACAATAAATCGGGGGCAGCCGCTTGAAAAAGAGAACGCGCCTGTTGCAGGCTATCTGCGGTAACCACTGAAAAACCCTGTTGCTCAATAAACTCAGCAACAGCACCAGTAAAAGCTTGGTCATCATCTACTACAAGCGCGCGCAACATAGGAATGTCTTTTTCTCGAATAACAGTGTTTTTGGTTGTCCCGCCTAGCGGGAAACCCGCTTTATTCGCAGGTGATTTTTTTTGTTCGTGAAAACTTAATATTACTTTAGCCGAATATTTGTATAACAATAACGCCAATCGCGACAAGCAGCAACACTACAGATGCGGTTGCCGAGTGCTCTTTCCAGAGCGTGACTGTTCGCTCGCCTACCAATATCACCAACAACGCCAATCCATAATAGCGAATGCCCCGGGCTATGGCCGATGCCAACAAAAAAAGTATTATCGGGTAAGAGGCCGTACCCGCCATCAACATAGCCACTTGAAACGGAATGGGCGTCACACCCACCGCGACGATTGCCCAAAATCCATGCTCCTGAAAATAGGTTTGAAAGCTGTCAAAAGCGGTTTGATAGTCCATGGTTTCGATGATCCAACGCCCTAAGGACTCAAACAGAAAAAAACCGATGCCATAACCCAGCAACGCGCCTAACAAACAACCTGCTGTAGTCAGCGTTGCAATCAACCAAACCCGCTGTTGGTTAGCCAACATATAAGGGATCAAAACCACCTCAAGAGGAATAGGCGCCACGGTGGATTCTAAGAACGATGCTATGAATATAAGTCTAAGAGAATGTTCTGATTTTGCCAAACGTTTAGACCACTCCGCAGCACGGGTTAAATGAGCCATTTTTTCCTCTCTATTTGTTTATATGGAACTGTCTTAAAACTTAAGCAAAAAGTGGTATTGAGTTTGCAAAAACTATGCACTAAACCTGAGCAGACAACTACAGGTCATCTACCATGAATAAACTTATTTTTTGCTTTTTTTTTGGAACCGGATAATTATTTGGTCGAAGCACAGCAACAGCAGGTCGTTATCGACGCTGAAGAGCAGACTGAGATAAATCTAAAGTTTAGACTCGAACAGAGAACAGTTTAGGCAGAATTTATCTTGCCATTTGAGGGTAAACTGCTTTGTAACGATTACAAACTTCAATGTAATTTTTACACAACCTGACATGAGCGGCTTATCGACTCGAAGTTCGAAAAGCATATCAGCACGCGCAACAAAAACTAGGAATAAAAACTTGTGATTAAGCCGCTTTTGACCTTCGTACTAATCCTCAAGGTTAGCACGATAGCGACATGGTTGCTTTGGCCAACCCATGTTCTTTGTCAAACAATTGAATTAGGACCTTCATCTCAATCCGCTGACCAACCCGAGGAACCTGCCGAAAAGATTTCCGCCACCGCGGGTCCTGAAGATGACCGCGCCATCGAAAAGCGCTTACAAAATATCTTCGCTAACATTGAAGGGCTGGAACGGATTCGCATTCAAGTCCAGGCAGGTGTTGTAGAGTTAACAGGTCAAGCCTTGTCCGCTGGCGCTCGCGAGCAAGCCGTAACACTCGCTGAGCAAGTGGCTGGCGTAGTGGAAGTCAACGAGGAAATTGCCGAGGTACGCAATCTGCAGGAGCGTTTGACGCCTACCTGGAAAAAGTTACGTGGCTATGGTTATGATTTCTTAGGCTATCTACCGCTACTGGGCGTCGCAACGCTTGTCTTTGCTGTATTCTGGCTGTTATCCCGTTGGGTGATGACATGGAATTTTGTATTTACCAAGCTTGCTGGCAACACCTTTCTCCGGGAACTGTTGCGACAATTAGCGCGTGTCGCTATTGTTTTGGTAGGCGTCGCCCTGACCTTGGAAATTTTAGGCATCACCGCTCCTGTCAGCACTGCCCTTGGCGCCGCTGGTCTGGTCGGTATTGCGATTAGCTTTGCGCTACGCGATACCGTTGAAAATTATATTACCAGCGTACTTTTAACAGTTCGCCAACCCTTTGCCCCCAATGATTATATTTTGGTTGACGGTTACGAGGGTCATGTAGTGCGGCTTACCTCCCGTGCCACTATTCTCCTCACCCTAGAGGGTAACCATGTACGCATTCCCAACGCCAATGTGTTTAAGGGAGTCATCACCAATTACACCCGCAATCCAAAACGGCGTTTTGATTTCATTGTTGGCATAGACACTGAAGAAAACGTTGCCTCGACCCAAAAGCTCATATTAAATACGTTGCAAAAAGTAACCGGTATTGTTGATGAACCACCTTCTATTTGCCTCATTGAACAATTAGGCGACTTTAACGTGCTTTTAAAGGTAATGAGCTGGGTCGACCAACAACACGCCGACTATTATAAAGTTCGTAGCGAAGCTATTCGGCTTGTCAAGCAAGCCCTTGATAAGGAGGGGGTGACGATGCCAGAACCTATTTACAACCTGCGTTTAAACAAATGGGGGCCAAACAACGATGTTTCACCTACCGAAACCTCAAAATCAATAACAACACCTGAGTCTGGGGAACCAGAAGTGGTATTGGACGTTTCTCGGGATACCTATCTTGATCGTCAAGTGGCAGTGGATGCTAGCAAAGGCGAGCCCAATTTATTAAAAGAAAATGCGCTGAAAGAATAAGAAAACTGCACTGACTGGCCCCATCAAGCTATTACCTAAATGCGTTTATATTTGTTGGGTTTTGGTCGGTTAATGTTCTTTTGAGGATAATGCGGTTTTAGAAGAATAATCGTTCACGTTGGTCATGGCAGATCCAGTAAGCTCAGCTGTTTTTGGTACAACACTGATACTTCCATTGGCTTCTAAAATCACCGCTTCTATATTTTCAACCGACCCTTTGCCACGTTGGCGGATAGCAAAAAGCACATCGGCTTCGGTGACCCGTTCGTCTTGCATGGCATCGTTGAGAAACTGACCTTGATACAACAATAACCTTGGCCCGGATTTTACATAGGTTTCAAACTGTCTAAAACGACTTGAAAAAGCAGATATGACGTATTGTATACCAATAAGAGCGGCAAAGGCAGTCATACCTTCCATAATAACTGTATCTCTCGATAACAGAATATTCGCCAAAATAGAACCTATGGCCACAGTGACAACAAAATCAAATGCTGTCATGGTGGCAAGGGTTCGTTTACCGAACACCTGCAGTAAAACAATCAGGGCGATATAGGCAACAATGGCGACAATTAAAACACGCCCAACCCCAGACCAATCATCAAAAAACATAATATTTCCTCAGCGCCAGGCGCAACAAATCTAACAGTTATTTCAACGTAAGCCAATCATACGTAAATCATATAGCAATCAATGTACCAAGAAGAAAAACTACTCTTTTTTATCAAAACATCAGGAAAGTATAAAATTTGCGTCCAATTATTTATGCTTTTTTATTTTGAAAAAGCCAGATTGTGACCAAAAACACACTTTATTCTTACCTAACCTGTATACTTTAAATAATTTTTATACGTCTTTTATAGAGGCCGAGCCAACCTTTCGTAGACCAGCCAACACTAAGATCTAGATTAATATCCGTAGGAGTTACGCAGTTGGGTTAATAAGGGTTTGATTTCACTGAGAATGTATTTGCACACCGTGCAATCGTGAATTCATAAAAATCAACAACTTAAACTTTCAATTGCGTAACTCCTAATCCGTTTAAAACGGTTCTATACTTAATTTATTTACACCATCGCTACTCTATAAACCCAAGAGAGTAAGCCAATGATCGAAAATCGCCACAACAAACGCTTAAATATGAAGATCAGTGCGCGACTTCTACCTCTTAGAGGTGACCCGAACTGCGGAAGAATTCGTAATATCAGCCTTGATGGGTTATTTTTTGAAACTCCTCTAAAATTTCCTGTCAATAACACGGTTAAAGTCCAATTCACTCTGCCTGGTAAACAAGCAAAGGCGAAATCCACATTAACAGCCGTAGTGGTCCATAATACCGACAAAGGAGTTGGGCTAAGGCTCCTGACTCCCATTCCCAATATCCTGATGACGCTTTAAATAAAATCATAAAAATCACCTTAGCGTATTAAACTTCTATTTTTCAAACATTTATTTAGAATTTGATAGTGAGCTATTAAGAACTATTGATATGGACTTAATTATAAACATTGTTATTGATGATAATTTCAAGGCTCAAATTCAAGTCTTGATAAGTGTCATTGTTGCAATGTTTCTGGGTGGATTGATTGGCATCGAGAGGGAGTATGCTGAAAAACCGGCCGGTTTTCGCACCCATATGCTAGTTGCTGGTTCAGCAGCCTTACTTGTGGGCTTAGCCGATGCTTTGATGCATCGTTTCACCAGTGAAGTTTACGGAGAAGTATTACGTACAGACCCGTTGCGTATAGTGGAAGCCGTTATTACTGGAGTCAGTTTTCTTGGTGCTGGCACTATATTTCGCCGTGGTGAAGATAATTTAGTAAAAGGATTGACCACTGCTGCATCCTTACTACTGGTTAGCGGCATCGGAATAGCGATTGCACTGAATCAATTTATTCTTGCTGTTGGCGTTACCTTAATAAGTTTTATGGTATTGCGACTCTTACATTTTATCGAAAAGAAAATGGAAAAGAAGTTCTTAAAACCGACAGATTCATGATTTTTGACCGCCCTAACTAACTTATTAGGACGGTCAGTTCACAATATAAGAATCAGTGATTTTTCTCAAACTCATCGACTTGGCTTTCCGCATCTTCCCTTGCGATGCCATATCTTTCTTGAATTTTTCCAATTAGAACTTCGCGTCGGCCCTCTACCTGTTCTAATTCGTCGTCCGTTAATTCTCCCCAACGTTCTCGCACATTACCTTTAAACTGTTTCCAATTACCTTTTACTTGATCCCAATTTAACATAATCAACCTCCAAAATAGGGTTATTTCATTAAATTTTAGCTCTTGAAATTAAATGAAATCTTTAAGTCTTTGCTCTTAAATTACTGCAATACATATACCGCTTATTGACACCTTCAAAAAATTTAAGGTAATAAATTGAATATCCTAGAACTAAACAACCCTCAGCTATAAGCTGAGGGGTTATAACGTGGAGTCGATTTGAA
>CAZGON010000037.1:0-24782 GCA_964527085.1 uncultured Candidatus Competibacteraceae bacterium | reverse complement strand
TTCCGCGCGCCGAACCAAAGCTGCCTTGTGTACAATTAAAGCGAAAACGCTCTAGTGCAGCGTCTACACTGAAAGGGTGCGTAGGCAATAGTTATCAATCTGGGTAGGGTGCGTTTTACGCACCATGAAAATAACATTCGGTGCACAGAGTGCACCCTACAATTCCTTTATTGAATGCACTAAATTAGAATAGACACGGCACTAGTAGTGCAGAACAGCTCACTATTGTAGTAGGGAAACTTTTTCATGTCTTGTTGCTGCCCGCTTGAGTGATACAAATAAGTCAGAATGGCATACATTATGCTGCGTTGTTGGGGTAAAACAGTCAGGTTAAGAAACAACGTAACTACTCACCCTTTCGTCATTCTCGCCATGGACTGGCGAGAATCCAGTGCCGTGGACGGCAAGCACCGGTAGACAACCGCCTGTCACCATCCATGGCAACTGGATTCCGGCAATCCCTGCCGGAACGACGGGTGAGCAGTTACGAAATAACTTAATCCAGATTTTTTGTGGTATTGAAATAACAATCTGTATACATATGCAACATATGTATCTATAATTCGGCGGAAGTGTCTCTGCTGCAACAGTACTAGTTATCAGCAGCACTAGTCTATTAGCAACCTTCAAAAAGCTCGGGTTTTTTCGGTCTTATTTCAGCCATTCATAAGTGGCAGCAACCCGGTACAGACCGAAATGTAGGTAACCTTAATGGAGGAGATGATGGAACAGCTAACGAGAAAAGCCCTCAAGGCGCAAAACCACAAATTTTCCCACACAGCGGGTGTCAGTTGTCACAATCGTACAAGAGGGTTTTTACCGGGTTTTTTAGATCAAGAAACCGGGTCGGTTTATCCTTCTTGTAAGGCCGATGGTAGTCTTGCTCCTATTCATATGATGGATGGATTACCGGAATGCTTGATAATTGCTCGTAGCGCTTCTGGCCGGGCAGCTGCCATAAAAAGAACTGTCATTGCGGGTTTTATTCGAGAGGGCCATTTTTATACCCGCGAACAGGTTGCCCATGCCTTGGGATAAGACGCTAGAAATGCCATTTGCAAAGCAGGATAGGTTTTTTAAAACCCAATTCGATAGAAAATAATGTAAAGCTCGCATGACTGGCCAAGTCAAGTAATTTTTAGCAGCGTTCTAAGATGTTTTTTAAACGCGTCTAGACAATCAGGAAAAATTCCCTTCTTTGTATTCTTTTTAGCAAACCTTGGAAATAGTTTTGCTCCGCTAGAACACCTCATTTATGCCATCATTAATTATGTTTTTGTATTAGACGGCTAACGGGAAATAAGCCCTTTGGTTCCATCAGCCTGTCAGAAAAACCCTTTACTATGCTTTAAGACTATTTACTTCTAAAATTTAGTAGTAAATAAGTCCAGTTGATAACGCTGTTTCCAAGAGGATTACCCATGAAGATCGACTTGAGAATTGAAGCGACACCGCAGGAAATGCGGGAGTTTCTCGGTTTACCAAATCTCCAGCCGCTGCAAGAGGAAATGCTACAGACCATCCGCGATAATATGCGCACGGGCGTAGCAGGTTTTGATGCGCTAAGCTTGATGAAGCCGATGCTACCTGCGCAGCTTCATTCCATGGAGGTGTTACAAAAAGCTTTTTGGGATGCATTTACTAAGACAGGTCAGTCGGCAGATGCGGCTAAACCAGACAATGTCGACAGTGGCCACAATAAAACCTGAACGCACAAAACTTGGGAGTAACGATGGCAAGCAAGATTTTGATTGTAGACGACGAGCCGAATATCGTGCTTTCTCTAGAATTTCTTATGAAAAAAGCCGGTTATGAGGTACGTACCGCTGCCGACGGTGAGGCGGCGTTAGAGGCCGTCGCAGCAGCCTGCCCGGATTTGATTTTGCTGGATGTGATGATGCCGCGTAAAAATGGTTATGAGGTTTGTCAGGCCATTCGAGACAATCCTGCTTGGAAAGATACCCGTGTCATTATGCTGACGGCTAAAGGCCGTGATGTGGAGCGAGAAAAAGGTTTGGCTCTGGGCGCGGACGATTACATTACCAAACCTTTTTCGACTCAGGAGGTTGTGGAAAGAGTACAGGAAATGTTAGCGGCTAGTTCCTCATAACCTTAAGTTAGTCTCGAGACGAATGGGCAATCGGTTACACTTTTGGTTACTCTGCTTTATTCCATTACTGTTAGTGGGTGGGTTAGTGGGTGTCGCTGTATGGTGGGCGCCTGCGCTTATCAGCGATGACACTCTACGTAGCCAATTTATATTTTTTGCGGCGCTAGGCGGTTTTGTCGCGTTTGTGGGAATTATTCTCCTTTGGACGTTTCTCGACGGGGCCGTTTTTATACCGTTAGCAGGGCTTGCCCGGGGCGCTCAAATTATCAAGCACAGTAATCCAAGTTATCAGTTAGAAATTTCTACTGTGCATCTACTGGGTGAACTTCCAAAACTGCTGCGAGAACTGGGTGAGGGGCTGTATAAGTCCCGTCATGAAGTAAAAACCGCTATGGTGGCAGGTGCTCAAGAGCTGGAAGAACAAAAATCTTGGTTAGAGGGTGTATTGCGGGAAATTTCCGAGGGCGTCTTGGTATGCGACGCCAATGCGCGGGTGTTGCTCTATAATCCTGCTGTACTAAAATTGATCCCTAATCAGGATTCTCTTGGATTGGGTCGCTGTCTCTATGAACTGTGGACCCGCGCCCCCATAGAGAGCACCTTAGAACTGCTGCGTTACCGACAAGGTCAGTCTGAGGAAAACCCAAGCGCTGCTAGCGCCGCTGAATTTGTCTGCGCCACCATCGACGGTGATGCAATATTACATTGCCGAATGCGGTTGTTGCCCACCATTTCAGTGGTGGGTTCTGCCTTTGTTATCACCTGTCGCGATATTACTGCTCAGATGACGCAAGCGCAAAGCCAGTTACCTTCTTTGAGCGCATGGCTTCAAGATCTTTATCAACCCCTTACTAATCTGCGCGCTGCGGCAGAGAATATATCGTCCTATATAGATATGGAGCCTGTCCAACGGCAGGCTTTCCAGCAGGTTATTTCCCATGAGAGTGCCGTGCTCAGTGAGCGTTTACAGTCGCTGACCCAAGATTTGAGAACCTTAGTGGTGGGTCAATGGCCCATGAACGATGTGTTTTCCGGGGATTTAGTGGAAGGTATCAGACACCGACTAGCGTGCCGCAGCGATGTCTCGCTGCAGGTGTCTGAGACCGGTATGCCCCTTTGGCTACATGTGGACTATTATTCTTTAATGCGGCTTATGGAACATCTGTTACAAGCATTGAGTAGCAGCGGTCGTGGTGACTGCTATGAAATCGAATGTTTATTGGGTAATCGTCGTATCTATCTGGATCTGGTTTGGGAAGGTAAATCGGTACCGGCGCAACAGATCGAGGTTTGGTTGGGTCAAGGTATTGAAGAGATGGTGGGTGCTGTAACCGTGGGTGAAGTACTGCGTCGTCACAATAGTGAGCTATGGAGCCAAACCCATCGCCGTATGGGATACTCGCTATTGCGGTTGCCTTTACCGGCTTCTGGGCGGCAGTGGCAAACACCTGAACGAGAGGTTTTGCCGCGGCCAGAATTTTACGATTTTTCGTTAATTCGGGATACCGCCAGTTTAGGCGAACTAGCAACGCGACCCCTGGCTACCCTAAATTACGTGATCTTTGACACGGAAACCACTGGCTTAGAACCATCGAAAGGGGATGAAATTATTCAAATTGCCGGGGTGCGTATCGTCAACCGCCGTATTTTGATGGGGGAAACCTTTGATCGATTAGTTAATCCAGGTCGCCCTATCCCCAAAGCGTCCATTCATTTTCACGGCATCACCGATGAATTAGTTAAAGATCAACCTACTATTCAAGCAGTCTTGGCTCGTTTTAAGGTTTTTGTTGGCGCTGACGATACTGTCTTAGTGGCCCATAATGCTGCTTTTGATATGAAATTTTTGCGTCTCAAAGAGGAGAGCGCTGGGTTGCACTTTTCTAATCCGGTGTTGGATACCCTCCTTCTCTCGGTATTGTTGCATGGCTACACTGACCAACATACGTTAGATGCTATTGCTGACCGATTGGGTGTGGACATACAGGCTCGTCATACGGCATTGGGGGATGCGTTGGTAACGGCTGAGGTGTTCGTCAAGCTAATGGACTTGTTGATAGCCCGAGGCATCGAGACGTTAGGACAAGCTTTGCAAGCTTCCGAGAAAATGGTGCAAGTTCGTAAGGCGCAGGCACGTTTTTAAAAGGTAACAGAGTTTATGAAACGGCACTGCCTGGAAAATATTGTTATTCTATTTGTAGTTGGTGTTCTGGCGCTAAATTACCCACTAATATCCCTCTTCGACCGATTAGTGTTGCTATTGAGTTTACCGTTGCTATACCTCTATGTGTTTCTGGTTTGGTTACTGCTTATTGTGGCGATGGCATTTATCGTTGAAGCTAGAGAGGTAAGGGGAGAAGAAAGATCCCCATCAGGTTATATGGGCCAACCTGGCGATGACGAGATCGAACAGTAGATGCTGCAAAATTGGGTTATCGTAAGTAGTGCGCTCGCCTATCTGGGGATGCTGTTCGGGGTTGCCTATTACGGTGATAAACGCGCCGACAGTGGCCGCTCCATCATCGCTAATCCTTATATTTATACTTTATCGGTAGCCGTTTATTGCACCGCCTGGACCTTCTATGGCAGTGTCGGCCGCGCCGCATCCACAGGGATTGGATTTTTACCCATTTATTTTGGTCCGACCCTGATCGCTATTTCATTTTGGTTTTTGTTGCGCCGCATTGTGCGCATTACCAAAGTGCACCATATTACCTCCATTGCTGATTTTATTGCGTCCCGCTATGGCAAAAGCACATTGTTGGGAGGGCTTGTCACCCTCATCGCTGTGGTGGGCATTATGCCCTATATTTCGCTGCAGCTGAAAGCCATTGCCATTAGTTATAATGTGTTGCGTCAGTATCCTGCGGTGGTGATGCCTACTTCCTTTAGCGCCCAGCCTTTTTGGTTGGACACGAACTTCTATATTGCCTTACTGCTGATTGTATTTGCCATTCTCTTTGGCACGCGCCACATTGATAATACAGAACGTAACGAGGGATTGGTGGCAGCCGTTGCCTTTGAGTCCATGGTTAAATTGCTGGCTTTTTTGCTGGTGGGTATCTTTGTGACCTATGGGCTTTTCGACGGCTTTGGGGACATTTTTCGGCGTGCGGCAGAGCAGCCTGAGTTAGTCGAGCTGATGCGGTTTGAATCTGTACCGGGTGGTTACGGCGGTTGGTTGTCGCTGACTTTTTTATCCATGATGGCGTTTTTGTTTTTACCGCGACAATTTCAAATTTTGGTGTTGGAGAATGTGGACGAGCGGCATATTCACAAAGCGAGCTGGTTATTTCCCCTTTATCTGTTAATTATCAATATTTTCGTTTTACCCATCGCATTAGGAGGATTATTGCGTTTTTCTGGCCAACAGGTGGATGCCGACACCTTTGTCTTGGCCTTGCCCATGGTGGAGCAACAAGAGGCATTAGCGCTATTTGTATTTGTGGGCGGATTATCGGCCGCCACCAGTATGATCATCGTTGCCACCGTTGCTTTATCCACCATGGTTTGTAACGATTTGGTAATGCCTGTTCTGCTACGGGCTAAAGTGCTGCGGCTGACGAAGCGAGCTGACATCAGCGGCTTGCTGCTGGGTATTCGCCGCATCAGCATTGCTGTCATGATTCTCCTGGGCTATTGGTATTTTCGTTTTATCGGCGAGTCCTATGCCCTGGTGACCATTGGTTTAATATCTTTCGCGGCGGCTGCCCAATTTGCCCCACCGATTTTGATCGGCATGTACTGGAAGCGAGCCAGTCGGCGGGGGGCGCTGATCGGTTTGGGAGGCGGTTTTCTGGTCTGGGCGTATACGCTGTTACTGCCCTCCTTTGCCCTTTCCGGTTGGATTGGCAGTAACTTTGTGAACGAAGGCCCCTTTGGTTGGGTGTTGTTAAAGCCTTATCAGTTACTCGGTTTGCAAGGCTTGGATCCTTACACTCATGCCACCTTCTGGAGCATGTTGGTCAATATTGGTGGCCTTGTCCTAGGCTCCTTGTTGGGCCGCCAAGATGCCATGGAACAAGTCCAAGCCAGCCAGTTCGTCGATATATTTCATCGGGACCGTCATGATGGTGATTCTCTGCTCTGGCGCGGCGTGGTGGAAACGGCTGAACTGCATGATCTGTTAGGCCGTTTTATCGGACGTCAGCGTGCCGACAAGGCATTTAACGATTATGCCCGTAAAAATAGACTCGATTCGTTACAAGCCGATTCTCGCTTGATTCACTACACGGAGCGCTTGCTAGCGGGCGCTATCGGGTCAGCTTCGGCGCGGGTGATGGTTTCCTCGGTGGTGATGGGAGAAGTTCTTAGCATCGACGAAGTCATGACCATTCTCGATGAGAGTTCCCAAGCCATCGAATATAGTCGACGCCTGGAGCAAAAATCCGCCGAACTCGAAGCCACTAGCGCCGAGTTGCGTCGGGCCAATGCGCGTTTACAAGAACTTGATCGTCTCAAGGACGAATTTATCTCCACAGTAACCCATGAGTTACGTACACCACTCACGTCTATCCGCGCCTTTTCGGAAATTCTACTGGGTAATCCCGATATGCCATTGGATCAGCGCAGTGAATTTTTGGGCATTATTGTAAAGGAAAGCGAACGTTTGACGCGGTTGATCAATGAAGTTTTGGATCTAGCTAAACTCGAATCGGGTCGGATAAGCTGGCGTATGGAAAAAGTCGATTTACAGGCTTTAATCCGAGATGCCATCAACAGCACAAGACAACTGTTTCGGGATAGAAACGTCACAGTGGAGGAGTTTCTTGGTGACGAACCCTTAATTGTCTCTGGGGATTATGATCGCCTCACTCAAGTGGTGATCAATCTGCTTTCCAATGCGGTAAAATTTTGCCCGGAAAAAGAAGGGTGTATTTCAATACGGCTTATTAATAAAGACGACAAGGTTTATTTAGAAGTACAGGATAATGGCCCCGGCATTCCTTATGATGAGCAGCAGTTTATCTTTCAAAAATTCCACCAAGTGAGTGATCAACGAGCGGGTAAACCTAAAGGTACTGGTCTGGGGCTGCCAATCAGCGAGCGCATTATGGAACGCCACGGGGGGCGTATCTGGGTGGAGAGTGAACCTGGACAGGGTTCTACTTTTAAGATTGAGCTGCGCGGAATTAGCGATACAGCCTATGTTATTTCACCCGGTTAACTTGCATTTGATGGAGGAGTTAGCTGGGATAAACGAACCGTAAAAGTGGCGCCGCAATCTGGCGAACTGACCACATCAATAACACCCATGTGCATTTTGATGATATGTTGTGCGATGGCTAGGCTAAGGCCATGACCTTGGCTGTGATGGTCGACATCGCGATGGGAAAATTCATCAAAGACTTGAGAAAGAAACGCCGGGTCTATACCCTCGCCGTGGTCCGTTATGGTAACGCAATGTTGCTCGGTTTCAGTAGACACGCTGACTTCTATGGATGCTCCAGAAGGACTAGACTGTAGCGCGTTTTCTAAAATAGCGTGCACCACAAACTGCATTTTTTCCTGATCGAAAGTAGTCAGCATCCCTTTAGAAAACCGGCGCGTAATATGGACATTACGTTCTGCAATTAACGTTGCCAGCTTGTCGATAACGCTATTCACAAGTTCGTTAAGGTCACCCTGCTGCCATTGAAAATGAGCTTTACCTGATTTTAATTCACTCAGCAAAAGAACCTTTTCAAACAGGCGTTGAAGCTTTTTGGCGCTTTGATCCACCATGTTAAGCAGCAATTGACGTTGTTCAGGTTCGACATCATCGTTCGCTAACAGTATCTCCACCGGCGAGATGATGGTAGTCAACGGGGTACGGGTTTCATGGCTCAGCAGCGTCAACAAATTGCTTTTTAACTGATCCATTTCTTCGGCATATTGCAAACGCAAATAGACCCGTACCTTAGCGAGAAGTTCTTCTTCGTCAAAGGGTTTGGTGATGTAGTCGTCAGCGCCAGCAGCATATCCTTCCAGCCGTTCTGAGAGCATGGTTCGGGCGGAAATGATAATTATCTTTACATGACGCAAAGCCGGTGTCGCTCTTATCTGACGGCACACTTCATACCCTTCGATGCCTGGCATAGTAATATCCAAAAGAATCAAAGCAGGCTGAAAAATGGGGGCTTTTTGAAGTGCTTCCTCACCAGAATGAGCCACTTCCAACAGGTAATTCTCTTCAAGATATTCCCGAAGAATTTCAATGTTGGTTTCATTTTCGTCAACGATAAAAACCTTATCCTGAGCAGTCACGTTTTATAAATCTCTTTAAGCATTCCAATGCCTCTCTAGCTTTCGTAGAACATCATAGAGTCAGTCGAATCTCGCTCATGCTTTAATTGTAGCCTGTTCAGTGCATCCCCAAATCACCCCCTGGCCAACATATGGTTCTCGCTGATTTTTAAAGGGCTATGAACCATATTAAGACCTGTTTTAACCGGATAGGTGCCTTCTCCTTAACATTACTTACTAAACCAATACGTTGTGTTTGAAGGACGAGAGGTTGCTTTATGGCGCAGCGCCAATGACTGATAATACTTATTCAAAAAAAACTATGGATATGCATCTACGACGAGAAGTGCGGCGTATAACCCCTTCAAAGCAACATTGATATGGACAGGACACTTAGCTGATGTGCCTTAAAGTTCCTAAAAAGCTTGCTGGGGACTTTAGGGGACCTTAGTAGGTTCTTAAATCGAGATGCTTTTTTGGTGATTTACTCACTAAAAAACAATTTTTTATTTATCCCTTTAGGAGATTACAACGTGAAGTCCCAAACTGTTATACATTCTGCGCTAGTCGGTGTTGTTGCCCTTGGTGTTATGGCTGCTTCCGGAAATGCGCTTGCTGCGAAAGAAGGTGCAGAAAAATGTTATGGCGTCGTGAAGGCTGGCATGAATGATTGTGGCGCTGCGGATAAGTCCCATTCTTGCGCTGGTCAGGCCACCGAAGATGGCTCTGCCAACGAGTGGGTCTATGTACCATCCGGAACCTGCGACAAACTGGTAGGCGGTACTCTAGAGCCGGATGCTGGTTAAGGAACCCCTGTGATGTCCAATCCAACCCAGTACGGTATTGGGCCTGTTGCGATCCCGGCGTGTGCCGGGATCGGCCTCAGGGCACCTCATTACCATGAAATCCTAGACACACGTCCTGCCGTAGGATGGTTGGAAGTGCATCCTGAGAACTATTTTGGCGCTGGTGGAAAACCGCTTCATATTTTGCAGCAATTGCGTTCCGATTATCCCCTTAGCTTGCACGGTGTTGGGCTTTCCATGGGTTCAACGGATCCCTTAAATACCGTTCATTTAGACAAACTCAAAAATTTGATCCAACGTTTCGAGCCAGGATTAGTTTCTGAGCATCTCTCTTGGGGTTCTGTAGACGGACGTCATCACAATGATTTATTGCCCCTACCGTATACCGAGGAAGCGTTGAACCATATGGTGGATCGAATTACGCAAGTGCAAGATTATTTGGGACGACAAATTCTAGTGGAGAATGTTGCTAGCTATCTTGAGTATCAGGACTCTACTATTCCCGAGTGGGAATTCCTAGTGGAACTCTCCAAACGTAGCGGCTGTGGGTTGCTTTTAGATGTCAACAACATCTATGTTAATGCGCAAAACCATGGCTTTAATCCAGAGACTTTTTTGTTTGCGATTCCTCCCGCAGCGCCGGTGCAGGAAATCCACCTGGCGGGTTTTACTATTGATAGCATTGAAGATGAACAGATTCTTATTGATACCCACAGTCAACCCGTCTGCGATGCGGTTTGGGGACTTTACAGCAAAGCCATAAAACGTTTCGGTAAAGCGCCGACCCTGATTGAATGGGACGCGGATTTGCCAACCTTAGAGGTATTGTCAGCCGAGGCCCGCCACGCAGATCTTATTTTAAAGGCGTATCATGAGCAGGCTGCGTGATTTACAAAGGGATTTCTCTCGGCATGTTTTCGGCAATGCATCCGCTGACCTTACCACCCACATAAAAGCCAACGGTGTAAACCCAGCTAGACGTTTAGGTGTTTATCGCAATAATGCCTATGCAAATCTTACCGCCGCCTTGCAAGCTACCTATCCTGTTGTAGCGCGTTTAGTTGGTACCGGATTCTTTCGCTATGCAGCCCATGAATATATGGGTCAGCATCCTTCTTCTTCTGGGGATCTTCACCCATTTGGCGCAGTCTTTGCGGAATTTTTAGCAACCTTTGAACCAGCCGCAGGGTTACCTTACTTGCCCGATGTGGCTCGCTTGGAGTGGGCGTATGAACAAGCTTTTTATGCTGCCGACTCAGAACCTTTTAATTCTGAAGCATTGGCTGAAGTACCTCTTGACTCTTACGACAATCTTAAATTTGTACTCAATCCGGCAGCGCAACTATTAGCGTCAAAGTATCCTATTTTGCGTATCTGGCAGGTCAACCAAGAAGGTTTTGAGGGTGATCAAAGGGTCGATCTTACTGAGGGCGGCGTGAAGTTGCTGGTCACCCGGGACAGTCGTTTGGATATCGGCATCAAAGTTTTGGGGGAAGGGGAGTTTGCGCTGCTTCAAGCCTTAATTAACGGTCATTCTTTTGCAGTGGCCTGTGAGCAAGCGTTAGATGCACAACCCGAGTGCGATGTCCCCACCTGTCTTAAACAGCAGGTTATGGATGGCGTTATCGTCGATTTTATGATTTAGCAAAAAGACCAACCCCTAAAAATTTGAGAGGAAATAACCATGTCTGAGACGGTAATCGAGAATAGACCGGCTACTGGGCTATCTGTTTTGGATAGAACCGCCCGAATTATTCATTCTACCTACTATGGCCTAGATTTATTGGCGCCCATTAGCTTTTTATTATTGCGTTGTTGGGTGGCTTGGCAATTTTTTAAATCAGGGCTTGTCAAATTACAGAGCTTTGATTCAACATTGATGCTGTTTGAGTATGAATATGCTGTTCCCTTGCTGTCGCCGACCATTGCTGCCTATTTAGCGACCGCTGCCGAGCTTGTTTTACCCATCCTGCTTATCATAGGATTAGCAGGAAGAATCAGCGCTTTAGGCTTGTTTATATTAAACCTTGTCGCTTATATCTCATATGCTGATGCGCTATTGACTGATCACCTGCCATGGGGGTTGATTTTGCTTCTATTTACCCTTAATGGTCCTGGAAAGCTTTCAATCGATTATTTAATCAGCAGATTTGTATCGCGTTAGCTAACTTCTTACGCCATAGGCAATGCTATGCTGGTGAAGTAGCGTTGAACTATTAGAAAAAACGTTTGCTATTTGATAGATGAAGTCCCGCTTTAAGGGGCTTTATTTTTTACAGTTGACGAGTACTGCGAGAGATCGTCTTCCCTTTATACTCAATTAAACTTGTTTGTTGACCCCGAGCACGGTTGAAAACAAATGTCAAAATACCCACTAATTCAGGAAGTTTTAAAATTAAGCAAAGTATTGCATAGCAAAGGGCATGGTTTGGAGCATCCCTGCATTTTCGCCGATAACGGAAAATACGATATCCTTGAAGAAGGTAAACGGCGCTAAGTGCGCATACAATAATGAGGGCTTTAGAATCCCAGAAACTGCCTAAAAGAAAGATTAAATAAAGTGCTGGGAGAATGCCGCCCCAAATAATAGCGCTTTTTAGAGGACGCATCAGTGCAGTGCGTTCGGGTTGAAGCTTGTGCATAAAAACCCTTTCTGCGTAAGCGTGACCACTACGGACGTTGCGTTTCCAAAATTGTGCAAACTTAGTAATAGCTGCATCATGAATGGTCATATCTTCATCGAGACGAACTATTTTCCATCCTTGTTGGCGAATCCGAAAACAGAGTTCAGCCTCTTCGCCAGCAATCATCGTTGGGTTAAAGCCGTGAGTCTGGCGAAAAGCATCGCAACGCATCATTGCATCACCGCCACAGGCGTCTAGTTCTCCTAACGGTAAGTTCCATTCCATATCACAGTAACGATTATAAATTGTCGCGTCGGGGAAGCGCTCACGTCGTCTACCGCATACCACTGCAACCTCTGAGCGATTATCGAGTTCACCACAGGCTTTATTGATCCAAGCGTCAACTACCTCGCAATCGCCGTCCACAAATTGAACATAGGGAATTTTAGGATCAATTTTTATAAGGTGGGTGAAACCGGCATTGCGTCCTCGGGCCATGGTAAACGGTGTTGACATATCAAGATTTACCACATCTATGCTTAGCGATTCGGCAAATTCCACACTGCCGTCAGTTGAACCGGAATCAACATAAACCACCCGTCTAATCTTACTGACTAAAGATTGAAGACAGCGCTTTAATCGTTCCCCTTCATTTCGGCCAATAACGACAACGCCGACTTGAGAGTTTATGGAATTTTTCATCCTGCTGAGATCCTTTCTTCAATAATGAGAGATGTTGCTTTTGATCCACTGAGGCCGCCTATGTGAACCAGTTTTGTGACTTAAATGTAATAAAATTTCAGTCTCAACAATCTAATGACAGTTTGACTAATTAAACTAATTTTTTATTAGCTTAATAGCATTTAAAGCAAAGATAATATAAAAAGCGTTTAAAAAATTTATTTCTTGAAAATGTATTCACGAAATTTAACAATCAATCATTTAAAAAACATTGAGTTTTTGATAGTTTACACTACCGATGTTATTCAAGACAGGGAGGCTATAACACAAATCACTCGTTGCTCTAAATCTGTATTTACTAGAATTGATGTTAAAAAAAGTATTTTCTATTTTGAGTAGTATTTAAAAAAGCTTAATATTAAAAAACCTTTATGTGTTTTAAGCTGAAGAATTAAAAAAGTTAAGGATTAAATTAATGCTTTTTTAATGCTTATTGAAGGAAAGGGCTTAGGGTTTTGTTAAAAATTTTTCCTGCTCTTATTAAGCAATATTTCTAAATGGATGGAGATAAAAAATGAAGGTTGCACTTCTTGCCGGTGGATTAGGTACCCGATTAGCCGAAGAGACTGAAATCAAGCCAAAACCAATGGTTGAAGTCGGCGGCAAGCCCATTTTGTGGCATATCATGAAGCATTACTCTCAGTACGGTTACAATGATTTTGTAGTCGCATTAGGATATAAAGGAGAATATATAAAACGCTGGATGCAAGATTATTGTGCTTTGCACAGTAATATTACTGTTAAAACTGGAACAGGTGATGTCATCCTTCATAACAAGAATCAAACCAATTGGATAGTAGATCTAATAGATACCGGGCAAGGAACTGCAACGGGTGGACGTATAAAGCGATTGGCCCCTTGGGTCGGTAATGAAACTTTCATGCTTACTTGGGGAGATGGCGTTTCAGATATTAATTTAAAAGCTTTGCTACGATTTCATCGATCCCATGGCAAACTCGCCACCTTAACTGCAGTGCGTCCGCCAGCGCGGTTCGGGCATCTAGACTTTGATGGAGATCAAGTATTTAGATTTACTGAAAAGCCTCAAACCAGTGAAGGATGGATTAATGGGGCTTTTTTTGTGCTTGAGCCTGAAGTTTTTAATTATATCGACGGTGATGATACTCAGTGGGAAAAAGAACCGTTAGAGCGTTTGGCGGCTGACGGACAACTTATGGCTTACCGCCATACCTCGTTTTGGCAATGTATGGATACCATACGCGACAAAAAACGTCTGGAAAAATTGTGGGAGGAGGGAAATCCTCCATGGAAAACGTGGAGTTAAGCCATGCGTGTATTAGTTACTGGTCATAAAGGTTATATTGGAACAGTGCTCGTGCCTATGTTATTGGAACATGGGCACGAAGTAGTAGGTCTCGATACAGATCTATTTGAACAATGCACTTTTTCTGGCGTCCTTTCTACTATCGAAACTATCCAAAAAGACGTCCGCGATGCGCAAAAGCACGATCTTGAAGGATTCGACGCCATTATTCATTTGGCGGGATTATCCAATGATCCCCTAGGAGATTATCGACCCAAGCTTACCGAGGAGATCAACGAAAAAGCATCCATTCGGTTGGCTAATATTGCTAAACAAGCCGTTGTGCAGCGTTTTCTGTTTGCCTCTTCTTGTAGCACTTATGGGGCCGGCGGTGCTGATTTCCTTACCGAACAAGCCTCTTTTAATCCCGTGACGCCTTATGGACTATCAAAAGTACGCGTCGAGGCTGCTCTAGAAAAACTTGCTGACGCCGATTTCAGCCCTACTTATCTACGGGCATCCACTGCTTACGGCGTATCACCCCGGTTACGCTTTGATCTTGTTATTAATAATCTCACCGCTTGGGCGTTTACCACAAAGCAGGTCTATCTTAAAAGCGATGGAACCCCATGGCGACCGGTTGTTCATGTGGAAGACGTTTCTCGGGCTTACATCGCCGCGTTAGAGGCCCCTCGAGAGTTGATTCATAACAACAACTTTAACGTTGGAATCAGTACCGAAAATTATCAGATGCGGGAGCTTGCTGAGATTGTAAGGTCCATCGTACCAGGCTGTGAAATTGCCTATGCGCCAGATGCCGCACCTGACAAGCGTTGCTATCGTGTTGATTGTAATAAAATTGCTCGTACACTCCATGGGTTCAAACCGCAATGGACAGCACGCCGAGGTGTACAACAACTGTACGAGGAATATAAACGTGTTGGTTTAACGCTTGACGAGTTTGAAGGACCAAAATTCAAACGTATTGCTCATATCAAAGAGCTGATTCATCTAGAAAAGCTAGACCATAATCTACGTCGTATAGAACAAATTACTACAGGTGTCGTTGCGTCATGAAGACTTCTGTTCAGCATAAATTACCCGATACTGACCCTCTGTACGGTTCACAGAGTCAAAAGATAACCGGTTGTCGTGCTTGCGGTAATCCAGCATTGGAGACGGTACTCGATCTTGGTCGTACACCCTTGGCTGATCGTTTGCCTAACAAGAAACAATTAGCCCAACCAGAACCTATGTTTCCCCTTGAAGTGGCTTTTTGTTCAGATTGCGGATTGATGCAAATTTTAGAGACCGTATCCCCGTCCGTATTATTTTGTGAGGACTATCCTTACTATTCGTCCTTTTCTGACGCGTTGCTGCGTCACTCCCGTGAAAACGTCCTCGATATCATTAAATCTCGCCACTTAGATTCCAATAGCCTTGCCGTTGAGCTAGCGAGTAATGATGGCTATTTGCTCAAAAATTATGTAGAGCACAACATTCCAGTGCTTGGTATTGATCCTGCTGAGGGACCGGCAAAAGACGCAGAAAAAATTGGCGTGCCCACCTTAAATACTTTCTTTACTTTGGAGTTGGCGCAGCAACTACGTAGCAAGGGTCAGCTTGCGGACGTCATACATGGTAATAATGTATTGGCCCATGTTGCTGACACCAATGGCTTCGTAGCGGGTATTGGAACTCTCCTAAAAGATGACGGAGTGGCTGTTATCGAAGCACCTTACGCAAAAGATCTTATCGATCATTGCGAGTTTGACACTATTTATCATGAACATCTCTGTTACTTTTCTGTAACTGCTTTAGACAACCTCTTTAGACGTCACTCACTATTTTTAAACCATGTAAAGCGTTTATCTATTCATGGCGGCTCATTACGTTTATTTATAGAAAAGAAAGAAAACGTCAGTAATTCTGTAAAAGAATTGCTAGCCATTGAAGCGCAAGAAAATATCGACAAAGCCAGCTACTATCGTAAGTTTTCTGACAAAGTACAACACGTCAAACATACTTTAATTAAGCTTTTGACAGAACTAAAAGCTGAAGGTAAAACCATTGCTGCCTATGGTGCAGCAGCAAAAGGTAGCACACTAATTAATTACATCGGCATTGGCCGTGATCTAGTGGATTTTGTAGTCGACCGGAATGTTCATAAGCAAGGTTTATACATGCCGGGGCAATATTTACCTATTTATGGACCTGAAAAACTCCTCGAAGAAAAACCCGATTACGTATTACTGTTGTCTTGGAATTTTGCTGATGAAATTCTTAAACAGCAGGAAGCTTATCGCCATCAAGGTGGTAAATTTATTATTCCTGTACCTCAACCAAAAATTGTATAGACGCGCTGTTTGAAAAGTAATCTCACTATCATCTCTTTCAGTAGCTGTGGCCAACCATTGTAATAATGGTTAGCCCCAGTGACTTAGTTACTTTCAAACTAGGATTATTTAATCAAGGAGTTCAAAACAATGCAGGTTATCGACCATTGTCCAAGCTGCAATACTGGCAAAATGCAAATTTTTCATCAGCTGTCATCTATACCATCTAACAGCTGCATATTACTCGAGTCGCCAGAAGAAGCGCTAAGCTACCCTCGCGGTGAGATTCATCTTGGATTCTGCCCTGAGTGTGGGTTTATATCAAATCTTGCTTTCGATCAAAAACTGACTGAATATTCGGGACGTTACGAAGAGACTCAAGGGTTTTCGGGAACCTTTCAAAAGTTTCATAAGGAATTGGCGCAACGGTTGATTGATCGTTATGGTATCCATAATAAAAAAGTTATTGAAATCGGTTGCGGCAAGGGTGAATTTTTAGTACTGCTCTGCGAGTTGGGAGAAAATACCGGGGTAGGCTTTGATCCTGGTTTTGTAGAAAACCGTATCGAAAGTTCAACCATTGATCGCATTACCTTTATAAAAGATTTTTACTCCGAAAAATATTCAGCATACCGAGGTGATTTTGTATGCTGCAAGATGACCCTGGAACATATTCATCCTACCTTGGAATTCATCACGACGGTTCGTCGGGCTATCGGAGATAACTTAGAAACTGCTGTCTTTTTTCAAATCCCGGATGCAACCCGTATCCTGTCAGAATGTGCTTTTGAAGATATCTACTACGAACATTGTTCCTATTTCACACCAGGATCTCTCGGTCGCTTATTCCGTCGCTGTGGTTTCGAAGTAGTCGATCTGGCAACTGAATATGATGGTCAATATTTGACCATAGAAGCGCGTCCAACAGTGCAATCAGCAGTCGAGCAATCGCCCTTGCCGGCAGAGCACGACATGGATACCTTAAAACAATATGTCGCTGAATTTCCAAAAAAATTCCAACAACAAAAAGAACGTTGGGAACATTTGTTAGAAGAATTCAAAAGCCAGGGAAAGAAAGCGGTATTGTGGGGTTCTGGTTCCAAAGGTGTTTCATTCCTGACCACCCTCGAAGCTGGCAACACCATCGAGTTCGTGGTTGATATCAACCCATTTCGGCAGAATTTCTATATGTCTGGAACTGGGCAGAAAATCGTTTCGCCGGAATTTTTGGGTGATTACAAACCGGATGCGGTTATTGTAATGAATGCTATCTACCGTGGAGAAATCGAAAATACCTTACGGAAGTTAGGTATAAATCCAGAAATCTTCGTACTTTAAGGTAACGATTAGATTAACTTAAAAGTGAACACTATGAAGCATCATTGCCCAGTTTGTTATTCAAAAAAAATCTCAGCTTGTATAGAGATCGCCAACGTTCCTGTTTACTGTAATGTTTTATTAAAAAGCCGCAATCAAGCCTTAGCTGCCAACAAAGGCGATATCGAACTCGTTTTTTGCAACGACTGTGGACACCTATTTAATGCAGCATTTGATCCTCATAGAATGGATTATGATGCTGACTATGAGAATTCGCTACACTACTCTCAGCAATTTCAGAATTATGCCGAGTCATTGGCAGCTCAATTAGTAGACAAATATAAACTACATAAAAAAACGGTTGCCGAAATTGCTTGCGGGAAAGGGGACTTTCTTGCTTTGCTCTGCAAGTTAGGGGAAAATCGTGGGATTGGTTTTGATCCAAGTTATGAGCCAGGACGGCTCAGTGACCCTGAAACCACCAATATAACCTTTATAAAAGATTACTATTCCGAAAAATACACTGATCACAAAGCAGATTTGGTGTGTTGCCGACATGCACTTGAGCACATCCATTGGCCACGAGAGTTTTTAGGTATCGTCAAAAAAGCAATTAATGGGAATGATACTGCTGTCTTTTTCGAGGTGCCAAATGCTTTGTTTACCATAAAGGATATGGGTATCTGGGATATTATCTATGAACACTGTGGCTATTTTAGTGAACATTCACTTAGACAAGTTTTCCTAAGATCTGGATTTAATGTATCTCAAGTTCAGAGCGTTTTTGGCGATCAATTTTTGTGTATAGATGCGGTACCTACTAAAGATCGGCGACAAGATGAAAAGTTGGATATCTATAATAAAAATGAATTGCTAAACTATGTTCAAGCCTTTAGCAAAAAATATCGCGAAAAAACCTATAATTGGAAACAAAAACTTACCGATTTTTCCCATGACAATCTTCGTACAGTAATATGGGGGGCCGGTTCTAAGGGCGTGACTTTTCTTAATGCGCTAGAAGTTCAGGATGATATAGGGTATGTGGTGGATATCAATCCGCACAAATGGGGAAGGTTTGTGCCTGGCACCGGTCATGAGGTTGTTGCCCCTGATTTCCTAAAAAATTATCAACCAAATAACATCATTGTTATGAATCCCATGTATACGGAAGAAGTGCGTTCTATGGTAAAAAGCATGGGGGTTGAGGCTGAAATTATAGTTGAGTGACCAAGTATTTATCCAATGCGCCGTAAAACCCTGCCGTTCACGTAGTACTTAATCATCTGAGGAGATGTGATCATGTCCTTAACACCTTCCACCATGCTCGACTTAGCAACGCCCGCGCCGGATTTTAGCCTGCCAGAGCCGCTGACGGGTAAAACGGTATCTTTGGCGGATTTTGCCGGGGCGCCTGGTTTAGTAGTCATTTTTATGTGTAACCATTGCCCCTATGTGAAACATATTCGCCACGGGATAGCTGAATTTGCTCGTGAATATCAAGCTAAAGATCTCAAGATCGTTGCTATCAGTTCCAACGATGTGGAAAACCACCCAGATGATAGCCCCGAGAAAATGATCGAAGAGGTAAAGACCATTGGTTACTCATTTCCCTATCTCTACGATGAATCCCAAGAAGTAGCAACTGCTTACCAAGCGGCTTGCACCCCGGATTTATATCTATTTGATGGGGATATGAAGCTGGCTTACCGAGGTCAATTTGACGATAGCCGACCTGGCAACGACAAACCGGTGACCGGCGCGGACCTGCGGGCTGCCGTGGATGCGCTTCTTGCGGGTCAGCCTATACCCGGTGACCAGAAAGCCAGCATGGGTTGCAACATCAAGTGGAAATCTGGCAACGAGCCCAATTATTATGGGTCATAGGGGCGTATCCACTAAACTAAACAAGCGGCTTTACTTCAACTGAATGGTATAGAGCAGATCAGCGCCTGTCTGTTCGCTGCTGGTGGTGGCTTCAAGACGCAGTCGTCGGCTCAACCGGTAGCGCATGATAAAGGTGCTGACAGCATCAAATAATCCGATACCATAGCCCACATAAAGATCAGGGGTTAGATAACGGCCCACCGTAAAAGCCGTTTGATCAGCGGCTTCCGGCGCGGTGCCCAGGGTTAAATAAGACAAAATACTGCTATCTGGCATAGGTGGTTCGGAAAATAGCTTTAATTGAGGATTTCTGGCATTTCCGGTGACCCGGGCCCCTACTAAGACACTACCATCCTCGGTGGTGGCAGCGGCGGCGGTTTCGATAGTGCGGGTTACCCGCAAATCTAAGTTTGGATTCTCCAACGGGCTGTTGTTGAACAACACACGTCCTCGCTCAATCTGCAAGGTTTGCCCATAAAGCGTGTATTCGCCTGCTTCTACGGCAATAGCGCCATTACCCTGTAGGGCTGTACGGGGAGTTTGTTTAATGGTCAAATCACCTGCCAATTTGCCTTGAAAGTCAAACGCTTCTACCCGCACATCGTCACCCAATATGAGCCGTACCTGAACAAACAGGGGAAGTCCACTGTCTTCTGTAGTTTGCTCGACGTCATCCTCCTCGTCAGAGATAATGACTACATCGGGAGAGGCGCCAACCCGGCTAGCGCCGCCACCCCCTTGAGGGCTTAAATAAGCCTCTGGAATGGTCACTTGGCCAGTAAGCCGTGCTCGAGATTTGTCGATGGAAAAACCAAGTTCAGGACTTATCAGAGCGTTCAAGTCTTTGGCGCCGGCAACCTGAAAATCTTTTCCTTCAAGATTGAGGGTAAGTTCTCCCTCAGCAGGTTGCAGCTTGCCTGAAAGCTCTAATTCACCGGGACCAGAATCGGCAGAACCCGTTATTTCCAAAGTGCCGCGACCATCGCTAACCACTGCCAATTGAATGTCCTCAATCTGAGCCGCCACTTCAGGGATACTAAATGCACCGTCTTCCAGAACTATAGAACCACCGACGGCGGGTGCCGCCAGGGTTCCAGCAAATTCTAAATTCGCCAATACTTGTCCGGCAATATTTTGCACCATGGGAAAAAAGGCTGAGATGATATCCAGCCCTTCGATATTCGTCGTAAGACCGCCGTCTAGACGGGCAGCATTTGCCATGTCGATGATTTGCACATCGCCTTGTAGACGTCCGATGGTGCCGGTATCTAGCGCTAAGTTTACAGTGGCATCGCGGCCATCGGTGTTAGCCTCAAGCTGACCACCACCGAGCGCGATGGTGGTTGGGGTCCCATTGGCGGTGACTGTAAGGTCGCCTGGGCTGAGTTGGAGATCCACACTACCCTGGAGGCGATCATCGGGCTGTGTTGATCCAGTCACCACACCGCTTACGCGAGTGTCGGTTTTAATGTTGCCTGCGGGTAGAAAAGTAGCGAAACGCTGCACATCCAGTTGCTCCAAGGCAACTCGCCCGCTAGCGCCGGTGTCAGCATTCCAGCGGCCTTGCAGACAAAGTTCAGCGGTTCCGCTGTTAAGGCAGCCCTGTTCTATAACCGCCTGTTCAGGCGCTATCTGTAAAGGTATCGTTTGCGCCAGGGTCCAGCTGCCTGCCAAGGTGTCCCGCGCAGCTAACTGGGTCAATTGACCACGCCATAGGTTTTCGGCTCGATCTAAACTACCCGTCAACGCCACTTGAAAACGTTCCGGGTTGCCTGTCAGTGACGCCTCTAGGTTATGGTCGGTTGGCGTGCCAGCGCCTGCTAGGTTTAAGCTTTGCCAGGTTTGACCGGCCAATTGCAGCTCCGTACCGGTGAGGGTAAGTTGGGAACGGCTGGCGCCACTGACATCAATATTGGCATTTCCCGCCAGACGCTGAATTTCTGTTTCACCGATATCCAATTGCTGGATCAAAAGATCGACTTCGGCCTGGGGCGCATCCCGAGGCCCTGCAATATTTCCGCGGCTACTGACGACGCCGGTAGCAGCAGGCCAGAGCTGACTGATGGCCGGTACCTCTAATTGCCAATCCATATTCCAACGCTCGGCTACCTGCCCATCGATCACCAAACTTGCTTCACCGGCGCGCACCTTGAATTTAGGAATAATAAGATTTTGATTATCAATTTCTACCTGTCCGTCGCCTTGTACGGTTTGTCCCCGTAGGCTGCCTATAAGCTTCTCCAAATTAGCTGTGGCCTGGACTGTATCCTGCTGGATTTGGCCTTGGCTAGTGAGGGTAAAGGTCAGTTTACCCGGCAAATCGGGCCAGTGTACGCCGGGGTTAAGGGTTTCACCGTTGAGCGCGGCTTGCCAACTCACGGTAGGTTGCCAGCGGGCGCTTAAATTACCTTCGACGATACCATCTAGGACATTTCCCTTAAGCTGCATAGTCTCTATAGCGGACTCCGACCCTTTACCTTCTACGCGCCAACTTCCCTGGGGAATAGCCTGACCCCCTACTTGGGTATTTAAATTAAACTGATAGTCCTTAATGCTACCGCTGGCTGCAAAGCTGCCCCGGTCACTTTCTATTTGTGGCGTGCCGATCACCGGCCAGGCCAGGGACTGCCATTGACCGTCGGCTTGAAAAGTGAGGTCAGCAAAATTCAACCGGCCATTGGCTGTTAGGGAAAGATCACCGTCTGGCGACTTGACAGCCAATTGCGAGACTTTAATCGCTTCATCCGTCCCCTCGGCTTGCAGTTGGACATTAAGGTCGCCAAGATCAGGTCCAGACAGTGCCGTGTTAGCTTCCAAAGTATAATCCTGCAAGGTACCTTGCAACGCAAACTGACCTTCTGAACTCTCAATAGCAGGCTCTCCTGTTAGTGGCCAGGCCAGGGCTTGCCATTCACCGCTGGCTTCTAGGATTTCTTTGACAAGATTGATATCTACTTGCAAAGCGAGCGCCAACGGGTGTTCGGCAGCACCAATAACAAATTCTTTTAGCTGAATACGTTGACTGCCGCCGATGAGCTGAAAGCGCCCGTCTAGGGGGCCTACTTCAGGTAGACGTGTATCAAATCCCCCTTCAGCTTGAAAATCGTCTAAATTACCTTGACTTTGCAAGCGGGCAGCCAAGGGGTTGCCCTTCAGCTCGGGGGAGAAAGCGCCAAGATCTGCAACCCGAAGTTGAAGTTGCGCCGTCCAGTCGGGATTGGTTAATACTTTAGAGACCTCGCCATTCAAGGTGGTTTCGACGACTCCAGCTGTTTCAAAATCTACCTGTAAAGTCTCTTCAATGGCGCCTTGAAGCGTGCCTTGTAAAGTCAGCGGCGGGTAGTCAGGCCCTTGTAAAGCGCCCTCTAAGGTCAGGCGCAACGGCGTGTTATCGGCGAGAGTCATTTCACCTGCTGCGTTTACCCGGCCTTGGGGTATGGATAGCGCAAATTGTTCTATCGTAACGGTTCGTTCTTGAGTGCCAGCCTGGAGAACAGCTTCATTGATGATAATGGGTTGTTCGACATCCGTCGTCCAAATGCGAAGATCACTGATTCGAGATTGCTCAAGGGTTACCTGGAGGGGTAAGGGTATTTCCTTGAGATTAATAGGCTGCGTTGCCGGTTGTGGTGCTTCTTCGCTAGGGGGCGGAGGAAGACGCAGAGTTATCCCGTCGGCTTGCAATAGGTCGATCTGCAATCTTCCCAACAATAGTTTGGTCGGATTCCACTTTAGGGTGGCTTGTTTGAGCGCAAACTTTAATGGACCGTCTTGATAGTGCAGGTTTTCCACATGCAGGAGACTTATAAACCGGCCTTCAATATGTTCATAGCGCAATGTGCCCGGTAAAAACCTTGCAGCGGTATTAAGCGTCATGCGCAGCCCGGTCTCGGTGGCCATCACAAAACCTAGCACAATGACTAGCGCCGCCAAGAGGATAAAAAAGGGTCCGAAAATATAACGGAGTTTCACAGCTCAGGCCCTATACTAAGATGCAAACGTATTGTATCACCGGGATCGTCTAAACCATGGGCTACATCGACACGCACCGGTCCAACGGGGGAAAACCAGCGGATACCAATACCAACACCGGTTTTAAAATCCGGCGTCTCGTTAAAGGCATCACCGCTATCGGCAAACACAGCAGCGCCCCAATTTTCGTAAAAGCGGTATTCATATTCTAGACTGCCAACGATCAGGTGTTTAGCGCCGATAATATCGCCATCTTGATTGCGTGGACCGATCTTATCCAATTCAAAACCCCTAACGCTGTTATCGCCACCCGCAAAAAAACGGAACGACGTAGGTAATTCAGCGAAGCTTGAAGCCGTGGTGGTACCGAGATCGGTGCGGGCAATCAGACGACCCCGTTCGCCCACCGGCCTAATCACTTTAGCCCGGCCAACGGCTTGTAAAAAGGATAAATCCGAGAGTAGCGATTCACTAGCGCCACGCACGGTTAATTCCAGCATACTCCCCCGCCGTATATTAAGCGGATCATCCAATGCTGTGCGAATCCAGCTGGCGCTGGGTACCAACAGCCTTGAGGTGAGTCGTTCGTCGGTGCGAAATGACTCGATGGTGTAATCCAGCGACAGGATTTGCTGCCAAAAACCAAATCGCTGATTCCAGCTACCGCCTACGAGAATTGAGGTGGTGTCTTTAACATCGGTGTCCTCGCGAGCAAAGCCAGCTCGCAGGTTAAAAAAGTCCGTGGAGGGATCGGCGCCAGGAAAAATATATTCGGCGCTGGCGGATTGCCGGATTTGAGAACCGAGCGCTTCTAATTTCAGCCGGTGACCCCAGCGATTAAGCCACCGGTATTCATAGCCCAGCCTGCCGCGCACCCCGGTATCCGTGCCATAACCGAGACCAAAAGAAAGTTGCCGCGAGTCGTTCATGGCGAGATTGACATCCACCGGAATACGATAATCCTCTGCTTGTTCAAGCGGTGCATTGACGGTGACCCGTCTAAAATAGTCGCTGTTGATCAAGTTACTTTGGAAGGTCAGTAATTCATCAGTAGTATAAGGATCGCCGGGTTGAAACTTAAGGTAGCGGCGCAGAAAATCCGGCGCTAAAGCGGTATCCGGAAAATTTATTTGACCAAACCGATACCGTTTTCCTGTGTCAAATCGCAGCACCACATTAGCTTCTTGCTGTTCGAGATTGATGCGCAGGGCTTGGTTAAGCAGCCGAGCATCGAAATAACCCCGTTGGGTGGCCAGCAGTTGCAATGCTTGCTTGAACTCTTCGTAAGGTGGTTGAACAAGAATATTGCCTTTTTTGAAAGGTTTGTTTGCCAACAGTTCCTGGAAAGCAGGATCATCGCCCCCGTCGCCGAGAATCTCCACCGTTATATTATTGATCCGGATCGGAGGGCCGCGCTCGATTTGATAGCGAGCTACCCAGTTTTGCGCACCGGTTTGGGTAAGGGTTGTTTCGATGGTGGGTTGGTAATAACCATAGGGTTGT
>CAZGON010000036.1:0-24872 GCA_964527085.1 uncultured Candidatus Competibacteraceae bacterium | reverse complement strand
GATTTTCTACCAAATGGCGTACTGCGGCTTTATAAAGTACCCGATCCGCCTGAGCACGGGTTGCCCGCACAGCGGGACCCTTGCGGCCATTGAGAATACGAAACTGAATACCGCCCCGATCCGCAGCGCGGGCCATCACACCTCCTAGGGCGTCAACTTCCTTGACCAGATGACCTTTGCCAATACCGCCAATGGCTGGATTACAGCTCATTTGCCCAACAGTTTCGATATTATGGGTCAGCAAAAGGGTCTGCATCCCCATGCGCGCCGCTGCCATACAGGCTTCAGTGCCAGCATGGCCCCCACCGATGACGATAATGTCAAAACGTTCTGGATAACGCATCATTTGTATCCGTATTAGAAAACCAAATAACCTACTATTTTAGACAGGATTTCGCTCTGTGAATAGAAAATTGTATGGAAGCTGTCGCCTCTGACTCGGCGCATCTCATCGGTAATGAAAACTAAGATTAGAAATACAATTCATAGCGTAGGGGACACTACCTATTGATTCTCGCCTTGAACCTTCCGATATGTTTCTTGGTAGATATATTTGCGTGGACCAATCGCCACCACCTCGACCAAGCGGTTTTCTGCAAGTCGATAAACAATTCTAAATCTGCCAAATCGGTAGCTTCGCAAACCAGCGAGTTCCTCCTTCAGCGGCTTTCCGCATGTCGGCGCTAAAACAATGGTTTGTAATGCTACACGCACCTTCCTCTTGATTGTGGGGTGCAGGTTACGAATAAGCTGGGCGACCTCGTTCGGGATACGAAGCTGGTAGCTCACTATGTTTGCGCCTTTTCAATCAGTCTGGAAACAAATCTTCCAGCGTATAAAGGGATGCCTGATCTTCCTTTAGAGCCGCAAGTCCCTCCTTAATCTCGTCCATACTCTCCGTGTCAAAGCGGATCGCCATAGTCTCGCGCCAGCTTTCGAATTCATCCGGACTGACTAAGACAGCCGCAGGGATACCATTCTTGGTGATAACCACCTCCTCATCCGTTGCACTGACGTTATCGATAAGCGCACTCAACTTCATCTTGACCTCAGACAGGGAAAGGGTTTTCATGGATTTATGCCTTAATTTTAGTCGACCAATAATTTGGTCATCTTACACTGTATATCTGACCAATCAAGGCTATCATTTGCACAAATCCGATGGTAGACCTTACTGCTTGTATTGTTTAAGGACCTTCTTGCTTAAATCTATTTCTTAAAGAAAGTGATCACCAAAGAACTTCAGTTCCAAACTGAGCGAATGCGGGATCAATCGAAATAAACGGTACTTTCTCGATTTGGGATTGAGCGGCAAACATACGGTCGAAAGGATCCCTATGTTTCACTATTGTGCGGATTTCTAATGTATGTTCTTGCATTTTCCGCAAGCTGCGGATCGTCAAAAAGCCACCATAACAACACATGGGTATCCATGTCTAATCCCGTTAGAAGACAAGTTAAAAAGACTTAGTCCAATAACTTAAGTCTACACGGATTACTTTTTTTCCTGTACCTTTATGAAATGTAATCCATTCATTACGACGAGCGTGCTTCTGAATAATGATCCCCATTGCCCCCGACGTTAAAGCCCTTATTTTTGATCTTGACGGTACACTCGCCGATACTATGCCGTTGCACTATAAAGCGTGGCACGAAACCTTTGCGGCCTCTGGGGTTGTTTGTCCGCAAAGCTTTTTAGAAAGCCGCAACGGCATTCCCACAGAGATTATTGTAAGCCAATTTAACGATGCCTTTGGACACAACCTTGATCCGGTGGAATTTGCGCACGCTAAGGAAGCCCGGGTTGTTGATGGATTATTGTCGGTGCAGCCCGTTGCACCGGTGGCTGAGTTGGTGGATTTTTATCAGGGTCAGTTGCCTATGGCTGTCGCCACAGGTGGGAGGGGAGTTCATGCCAATTTAATCTTGCAAGCCCTCAAATTACAAAATGCTTTTGCAGCGATTATCACCGCCGATGACCCGGTACGCCCGAAACCCTCGCCGGATATTTTTCTAGAAGCAGCCCAACGTTTGGGTGTCGAACCGCGTTATTGTCAGGTTTTCGAGGATGCCGACCCGGGGTTAGAAGCGGCCTGCAAGGCGGGCATGGTGGCTACTGATATACGTAGTTATCTTTAGGAAAGACTCATCCATTAGGACTCACGCAACTCGTTCCAGAGGACGCCGTGAACACTTCCTTGTGGGCTTGACGGCGGCCATCCGGGCCGTCGACACCTCTTTAACGAGCTACCTAAGTCCTTTTTGTGTAAGTCCTATGCATGAATGTATAGAGGCTTTAAGCTGCAATTCCGCTGTGACGCAACAGCGAATCGATGCGAGGTTCTCGGCCTCGAAATGCCTTAAAGTTTGTCATAGCGTCCCGAGATCCCCCCACCTCCAACACGCAGCGCAGAAATTGTTCCCCTATGCTTTGATCAAAAATGCCGTTTTCTTCGAACTTGGAGAAGGCGTCAGCAGACAGCACTTCAGCCCATTTATAGCTATAGTAACCCGCCGCATAGCCACCTGCGAAAATATGGGAAAAGCCATGGGCAAAGCGATTAAAATTGGGGGGAATGATAACAGCCACTTGCTGTCGGACTGTATTTAATAGTTCTTGGATTCGGCCACCCTGTTGTGGATCATACTCATGATGTAACCGAAAATCGAACAGGGCAAATTCAAGCTGTCGCACCATTTGCATGGCAGACTGAAAATTTCTCGCTGCTTGCATTCGCTGATATAGATCATCTGGTAGCCGTGCACCGGTCTGGTGATGACCAGCAATCAAGTCTAACGCCTCGCGCTCCCAACACCAGTTTTCCATAAACTGACTGGGCAATTCGACAGCATCCCACTCTACCCCATGGATCCCCGACACAGGTGCATAGTCCACGCGAGTGAGTAAATGATGGAGACCATGACCAAATTCGTGAAATAAAGTTTGTACTTCATTATGAGTTAATAACGCCGGTGCATTCCCCACCGATGGGGTAAAATTGCATACAAGATACGCAGCCGGTGGCTGAACGCCTTGTTCGGTGATGCGGCGGGTTACGCACCCATCCATCCAAGCGCCACCGCGTTTATTGGCGCGGGCATAAAGATCCAAATAAAAACGGCCTCGAAAAGAACCATCGGTTTCCAAGATTTCGTAGACTTTTACGTCGGGATGCCAAACCTCCACACCGTCAATTTGGCGAATGTCTAAACCATAAAGCTGCTTTATGACAGCAAATAAACCAGGCACCACTTTAGATTCAGGAAAATAAGGGCGTAGTTCTTCTTGTGAGATTTGATAACGATGTTGACGCAGCTTTTCAGCATAAAAACTGACATCCCAGGCTGCCAAGTCTAGATGGCCATGAGTTTCTTTCGCATACGCCTGAAGCTCTTCCAGTTCGCGCTGGGCTTGGGGTCGAGAACGGTCAGCTAGATCAGTGAGAAAAGCGAGTACATCATCCGGCGATGTCGCCATTTTGGTGACTAATGAATATTCACTGTAATCTGAAAACCCTAGCAACCGGGCTAATTCATAACGGAGCGCTAGAATACGCTCCATAATCTCGGAATTATCCCATTCCTGAGCATTAGGTTGTTGATCGGATGCTCGTGTGGAATAGGCTTGGTAAACTTCTCGGCGTAAGTCGGAGTCATCGGCATAGCTCACGACGGCTAAATAGGAAGGAAAATCGAGGGTTAGCAACCAGCCCGGCAAACCCTCTTGTTCAGCCGTTTGACGTGCTAAAGATTTAGCAGAATCGGGCAAACCAGCCAGTTGAGTTTCATCGGTGATGTGCTTTTTCCAGGCTTGCGTTGCATCTAGAACGTTTTCTTGAAATGTAGACTGAAGTTGCGACAAAGACTGCATAATAGCCTTAAAACGGGCTTTCTGCTCTAGAGCAAGATCGACGCCAGACAGATGAAAATCCCGTAAGCTGTGATCGATGACTATTTTTTGAGCAGCATCTAAACCATGATATTCAGGTCCCTCTTTGATAGATCGATAGGCTTTATATAAGCGCTCGTTATGGCCCCGCTCAGTGAAATACTCGCTTAACTTAGGTAAGCAAGCATTATAAGCAGCGCGGAGCGCTTTGGAGTTCATGGTGGCGTTTAGATGACTGACGGGAGACCAAGCTCGACTCAAGCGATCGTCCATGGCTTCGAGAGGGCGAAGCAAATTACCCCAACTGTAGCTGGTGTTTGTATTTAGTAATTCATCCAGTCGAGTCCGGTTTTGGGACATCAGGAAATCAATAGCTGGCTCTATATGCTCAGGTTTTATGGCAGAAAACGGTGGTAAACCGTTTATAGATAAAAGTGGATTGTCCATGGTTTTAAATAAAAAATCTTTGTAAGCGCTGGAGGGATAATTTTTTAAACTTTGATTACTGAGTCACTATAGCTCAGCCATCAAAAAATGTTAATCAAAGCGGAACAAACCTTTGTACACTCAATAAAGCAGGCACATAAAGTGCCTGCAATTTTTTTTAGATAAAAAACACGAACTTTAGTTTTGATTAAAATAAAATGATTTAACCGATTACTGCCTCAGGAGTTTTTTGAACGTCGACAAAACTCTCAGCCACACCTTGTTTTTCCAATTCCAGAACCACTTTGACCACATTAACAAGATCCATGTTGATACCTTGCTGTAATAAATCAAGGGTGCTAAGCAAGATTTTTTGTTGTTCATCGACGTTTTTAGAAACAGTTATGGCATTATGGTGTTTTTTTAATCGGAACAGCATCCTTTCCAAGGTTTCTTCTGATTTTTTATAAAAATTATTCACTTTACTGGGTACATTTTTATACGGTATGTCATCTTTCATAAAAAGCTATCCTACTTAAAAAATAATTAAACATATTAAAATAGTTTTTAAATTAAAATTTTTGAGATCTCTTTAATTTAAAAGCGTCTTATTATAATAAAAAATAATTGAAATTATTAACAAAATTAAAAAATTAACAACAGTTAACAGAACTGAATATACATTTAATATTTCTCAACCATCTTGTGTTTTTCATTACACTAATTAGCATTAAAATTTAACGAAGGTTTGTTTATTGGTAGTTATTGAGAAGTTTCTTTGTTGGCTTTTCTTGGAAGAATTTTATGAAAAAATATGACCTTATAGCGATTGGCGGCGGTAGTGGCGGTTTGTCAGTAGCGGAACAGGCAGCTCGCTATGGCGCTAAATGTGCGCTAATCGAAGCTCATCAATTAGGCGGTACGTGCGTTAATGTAGGCTGTGTACCTAAGAAGGTTATGTGGTACGGCGCTAATTTAGCCCATTTTATCGATCACGCTCGAGATTATGGTTTTCAACTGGATGTTCATGGTTTTGATTGGAAGGCGTTAAAAACTGCCCGAGATGCTTATATACGCAATATTAATCAATGGTATGTAACTTATTTAAAAGACTCTAACATCGACTTAATTCAAGGTGTTGCTTGCTTTGTAGATAACCACACCGTAGTAGTGAATGGGCAGCAATACAGCGCCGAGCACATTGTTATTGCCACCGGTGGAGAACCTATGGTTCCCGATTTACCAGGCGCAGAATTGGGTATTACTTCGGACGGTTTTTTTGAACTGGACAGCTGTCCAAAACGGATAGCAATTGTCGGTAGTGGTTATATTGCTGTAGAACTAGCTGGCATATTTCAAGCATTAGGCGCTAGTGTAACCCTGTTGTTGCGCGGCGAAGTATTGCTTAGAGCTTTCGACACCATGCTGCGAGAAAGTCTTATGGGACAGATGCTAAGCGATGGCATCGACATTCTTTCCAAAACTCAGCTTGAAAGTATTACGCGAGCAGAGAGTGGCTCCCTGCGCATCAAATGTAGTAGCGATAACGATGTGCAGACAGATGTTTTGGTTTGGGCCATCGGCCGTAGAGCATCCACTCAGGCACTGAATCTCAATGCAGTCAATGTTCTTCAGAATAAAGATGGTACTATCGCAACGGATGATTTTCAGAACACATCGACACCTGGCATTTATGCGATTGGCGATGTGACTGGACGTTTTCAATTGACACCTGTGGCTATCGCTGCAGGTCGGCGCTTAGCAGACCGTCTTTTTAACCAACAGCAGAATCGCCGCCTAGTCTATGAAAACATACCTACCGTCGTTTTTAGCCACCCCCCTATTGGCACAGTGGGACTTACTGAAGAACAAGCTAGAGATCTCCATGGCTCGGCAGTCAAAATTTATCAGACTCGCTTCACGCCTATGTACCATGCCTTTACTCAGCATCAATCCAAAACCGCTATCAAGCTGGTCTGCGTGGGTGCTCAAGAAAAAATTATTGGCTGCCATGTCATGGGTGTTGGGGCTGACGAAATGTTGCAAGGGTTTGCGGTTGCTATTCGAATGGGGGCATCGAAAAGAGATTTTGATGATACTGTGGCTGTTCACCCAACCAGTGCGGAAGAATTAGTAACTTTGAAGTAAGGAAATCCAGCAGCCGCTGCCCATACCTACTCAACGGTATTCACGCTAGTGTAGATAAGCCTTCATTGAAGGACTAGACTGATAAACTCTTTAGCAGTACCAAAAAGGTCCTTCGTGGAACAATCTCTATGGAAAAGCTGTCTCGGGCATTTGGAGCACGAACTAACCGAGCAACAGTTAAATACCTGGATAAGACCGCTTCATGTGGTGGAAGAGGAAACCGGTTTGCGTTTGCTAGCGCCTAATCACTTTGTGTTGGACTGGGTAAGGGAACACCACCTGGACAATATACAAAATGCCCTTAAGCAGCTTTCTCCTGAGCGTCCTTTGGAAGTTAAACTAGAGATTGGCAGTAGTCGGCAGTCTTTATCATTTACGAAACCCACTAAACATCCTGCCTCAGAGTTAATTTTTAAACCAGCTGAAGGGCTTTTGCTAGATAATGAACTACAGGATAGCAACCTTAACCCTGATTTTGATTTCGACAACTTCGTTGAAGGCAAATCCAATCAACTAGCCCGAGCCGCTTGCACCCAAGTCGCTCATAATCCAGGTACAGCCTACAATCCGCTCTTTATCTATGGCGGCACCGGTTTAGGAAAAACCCACTTAATGCATGCTGTAGGCAATTTAATGCGTTCTCAAACCCCATCGGTTAAAATTTTGTACCAACATTCCGAACAGTTTGTTGCTCACATGGTAAGAGCCTTGCAACATAATGCAATCAATGATTTCAAGGGTTACTACCGCTCCCTTGATGCCCTGCTTATCGATGACATTCAGTTTTTCGCCGGTAAAGAACGTTCTCAAGAAGAGTTTTTCTATACTTTCAATACACTTTTAGAAGGTCATCAGCAAGTCATTTTGACATGTGATCGGTATCCCAAAGAAGTGGTGGGTCTAGAAGATCGTTTGAAATCTCGTTTCGGTTGGGGTTTGACTGTTGCCATTGAACCCCCAGAGTTGGAAACCCGAGTCGCTATTCTCAAGAACAAGGCTCAACAAGCCAATATCCACCTTCCTGATGAGGTCGCCTTCTTTATCGCTAAGCGCATCCGCTCTAATGTGCGTGAGCTTGAGGGCGCCTTGCGACGTGTCCATGCTAATTCTCAATTCATTGGCAAACCGATCACGACTGCCTTCGCTAAAGAAGCGCTTAGTGATCTTTTAATGCTACAAGAAAAATTGGTTACTATTGAGAATATTCAACGGACTGTCGCGGATTACTACAAACTTCGGGTGGCCGATCTCATTTCTACTAGTCGTCTGCGCCCCATTTCACGGCCGCGTCAAATTGCTATGACCCTTGCTAAAGAGCTAACTAGCCATAGCTTGCCTGAAATTGGTGAGGCTTTTGGGGGTCGAGATCACACGACGGTTTTACATGCCTGTCGTAAAGTAGAAGAGCTGCAAAGAAATGATGAAAAAGTTCGCGAGGATTTCATAAATTTACTGACAACCTTGTCTGATTGATAAAAATCTTTAATAAACTATTTTTTAAACAAAAAAACTTGCCTATATTGGCTTTTTTTTACAACTTTACTGTAAATGCAAAAAAAATAATGTTTTTTAAATCAACATTTTGTCAATAATTTTTTGTAAAAAATTAAGCTTATGAAATTTTTTATTGAAATTTTATTTTTTACCAAAAAAGAGCCTGTGGATAAGTCTGTGGATAAGTGCCAAAATCCTGTGGATAACCCTGTGGATAAGTACCTCAATTCTGTGGATAACTTTTTGACCCAGTGTGGTGCCCGAGTTATCCACAGGTTATCCACAGGGTTATCCACAGACTTATCCACAGGAAAAACCACATTAATCTACTGATTTAAATACACAAAAAAAACTTATCCACAGAAAACAGGCTGCTTAATAATAATAATATTAATAATATTTAAATATTAATTATTATAAGAGAGCTAAGGTTTGAGCAATGAAGCTAGAAGTGAAACGTGAAGATTTACTTAAACCCCTGCAGCATATCGTGGGTGTTGTTGAGCGTAGACAAACTTTACCTATTTTGTCTAATGTGCTGGCGGTTACAAAAGACGAGGAATTGATCTTGACAGCCACAGACATGGAAGTCACACTCTCTACCAGGATTAATTTAATCATTGAACGTCCCGGTGAAGTGACCCTTCCGGCCCGTAAACTTTTGGATATTCTGCGAGCTTTACCTGAGGATGCGCTGGTGTCTCTTGCTGTAGATTCAGAACGAGCGATTATCCATTGCGGACGCAGTCGCTTTAGTTTAGCCACCTTGCCAGCCGCGGAATTTCCTGGCGAGGAAAATTTAAATTTCGATTGTTGCGTGCAACTGTCTCAAAGCGCATTAAAAACGCTGATCGAGCGCACCCATTTTGCGATGGCTCAACAAGACGTGCGCTATTATCTCAATGGGCTACTTCTGCATTTGACAGCCGGACAACTAACGGCTGTGGCCACTGATGGGCACCGACTTGCGCAGTGTACGGTGGAAGCGGTTATTGAACCTTCAGATTTCACCCAGCAGTTGATTGTGCCTCGAAAAGGTGTTCAAGAGTTACTCCGATTATCGTCTGCTGATGATGGCTCAGTCTTGTTAAATATCGGCGCTAACCAAGTTCAGGCCGTGGTGGGAAATATTTCTTTTACTTCAAAATTAATTGACGGCAAATTCCCGGATTATGATCGCGTTATTCCCCATACAAGCGAACAGGTCATTGTGATTGATCGGATAGCGTTACGTACTGCTCTGGCCCGTGCTGCAATTTTGTCAAGTGAGAAATACCGAGGCGTTCGACTGCGTATGGAAAAGGGAAGTTTACGCATTCAAGCTAATAATCCAGAACAGGAAGAAGCCGAAGAGGAGTTGCTAATAGACTTTGATGGCGGCCCTTTAGAAATTGGTTTTAACGTAACGTATCTTTTGGATGCCTTGGGTGCTCTCTCTGGCGATTCTATTAAAATCTTTTGCACCGACGCGAGCAGTAGCTGTCTGATTCAGGAAATGGAAGGAGAATCTTGTAGATACGTGATTATGCCTATGCGATTGTAGGTGAATAGATAATTTCGGATGGTTGTCTCTGTTTTAGAGATTGTCAATTTTCGTAATCTGCGCAAAGCTGTATTGCAGTGTTCACCCAAGCTTAACCTCATCGTTGGCGGTAATGCTTCTGGAAAAACGAGTCTATTGGAAGCGCTTTATTTTCTCGGCAGAGCCCGTTCTTTTCGTACCCGTCGTGTTGGAGAACTTATCCACCATGACGAAACAGCCTTTCAGATCGTAGCCACCGTAAGTAATCGCAAAGATGGACGGTTTTTCCCAGTAGGCGTGCGCCGCTCAACCCAGGAACTGAGCGTTCGTGTCGATGGGATGCCAGCGCGTTCTTTGGCGGATCTGGCAGCCCAGGTACCTGTTTTGTTACTCAATCCAGGTAGTCACCGATTATTGGAAGGTGGGCCGCAACAGCGTCGCCGTTTTATGGACTGGGGACTGTTTCATACGACGGATGCTTTTGTAGAACTTTGGAGGCGTTTCAACAGTGTTCTCCGCAACCGTAATGCTGCATTGCGGACAGGTTATTCTGATCGTGCCATGGATGCTTGGGATCAAGAGTTGGTTTTCGCCTCAATGGCTTTGGATGGGCATCGAAAAACCTTCTGTGAAGCTCTAGAAGACTCCTTAAAGCCTTTTTTAGAGCAAACCCTTGGTACGGGGTGCCCTTGTATAAATTATCGCCGTGGTTGGCCTCAGGGAGAAGATCAAGACTTGTTACAGCTTTTGCGTGATGGCCGTGATCAGGATCGCCGTTATGGCTACACTCGCCTTGGCGCCCATCGGGCAGACTTTCAAATCAAACTAGCTGGGCGACCAGCTCCTGAATACCTATCTCGCGGTCAGCAAAAACTGCTCGTCATCGCTTTAATTTTAGCGCAAGCCAAACTTTTCCAGAAACAACGGGGTAAACCCTGCACCTTATTGATTGATGATCTGCCAGCAGAACTCGATGTTGTGCATAGATTACGTGTGATGGAATGCCTAGCTACCCTAGATAGTCAGTTATTCATCACAGCTATTGAAGCAGACATGCTAAATACTGCGCTATGGGAAGAGAGTTGTCGGTTTGAGATATGCGGTGGCGAGATTAGCGAAATGATATAATCAACCAATAAACAATCAATAGGAACCGACAATTTTTATGAGCGAGACCTCAGCTTACACTTCTGCAAATATTAAAGTTCTTAAGGGTTTAGACGCGGTTCGCAAGCGCCCGGGGATGTACATAGGTGACACAGACGATGGTACCGGCCTCCACCATATGGTGTTTGAAGTTGTCGATAATGCCATCGATGAAGCATTAGCTGGTTTTTGTGACGAAATAAGCGTTACTATCCATGCTGATGAGTCAATCACCGTGTTTGATGATGGTCGTGGCATCCCGGTGGATATGCACTCAGAAGGCCGCTCCGCCGCCGAAGTTATCATGACGGTTCTCCACGCAGGTGGTAAATTCGATGATAATTCCTACAAAGTATCGGGTGGACTCCATGGCGTTGGCGTATCAGTGGTCAATGCGCTTTCAGAGCACTTGCGGTTGACCATACGCCGCGATGGTAAGATTTATAACCAAGAGTACGCCATGGGTGTACCGGTGCAGGACTTACAGGTCATTGGAGAAACTGAATCAACGGGTACAACGGTTCACTTTAGACCGAGCGCTGCTGTTTTTACTAATATAGATTTTCATTACGATATTTTAGCAAAGCGCCTTAGAGAACTTTCTTTTTTAAATTCTGGCGTGCGCATTAAACTTCATGATGAGCGTGCTGGCAAGTCAGATACTTTTGAGTACCAAGGCGGTATTAGAGCTTTTGTGGAACATTTAAACCGGAAAAAAACACCCATTCACGATACGGTTTTTTATGTCAATACTGAAAAAGAAGGGACTAATGTAGAAGTTGCCCTGCAGTGGAATGATTCCTATCAAGAGAGTGTTTTCTGTTTTACTAATAATATTCCGCAACGGGATGGAGGAACTCACTTAGCCGGTTTTCGTGGGGCATTAACCCGCACCTTGAATCAATATATGGATTTGGAGGGTTTATCAAAGAAAGCCCGGGTTTCCCCCAGTGGCGACGATGCCCGTGAGGGGTTAATGGCAGTCTTGTCGGTAAAGGTTCAAGACCCAAAATTTTCATCGCAAACAAAAGATAAACTGGTGTCCTCAGAAGTTAAAAATGTAGTGGAATCAGTAGTCTCCGAAAAATTCCAAGAATTTCTTTTGGAAAACCCAGCTGAAATGCGTGCTATCACTGGCAAAATTATTGAAGCTGCTAGAGCGCGGGAAGCCGCTCGGCGAGCACGCGAGATGACACGGCGTAAAGGAGTCTTGGATATTGCGGATTTGCCTGGAAAGTTGGCCGACTGTCGCGAGAAAGATCCGAGCTTATCAGAACTTTTCTTAGTGGAGGGAGATTCCGCGGGAGGTTCTGCCAAACAGGCCCGTAATCGTCAATTTCAGGCTGTATTACCCCTCAAGGGAAAAATCCTCAATGTGGAAAAAGCTCGCTTCGATAAGATGTTGTCCTCCGTTGAGGTGGGCACGTTAATCACGGCGTTAGGTTGTGGTATCGGTCGAGAAGAATTTAATCCCGATAAATTACGTTATCATCGCATTATTATTATGACGGATGCCGACGTCGACGGAAGCCATATTCGCACCCTGTTGCTTACCCTTTTTTATAGACAGATGCCTGAGCTGGTCGAACGAGGCCATATCTATATCGCTCAACCACCCCTTTACAAAGTAAAAAAAGGTAAGCAAGAACAGTATGTTAAGGATGATTCCGAGCTTGCTGTTTATTTGCTTCAAACGGCGTTAACTGGTGCTGCTCTCACGTTGAGTTCTGAAACTCCTCCTTTGAGCGGTCTTGCGCTAGAGGATCTGGCTCGTAACTATATGTTAGTGATGACTATGATCCAGCGCCTTGGTCAGCGTTATGATCGTGATCCTTTAGCGCAGCTTGTTTATATGCCTCGACTCAGCCGAGAACTTCTCAAAGACAAAGCCTATTTAGAAAATTGGACAAAAGAGTTGGTAGAACGGTTGAACGCCCGTCAGGGTGAAAAGTCAGTGTACAGTATTGCTCTGTACATCCCAGAAGGTCGAGAAACCCATGTTATTAAAGTCACCCGTAATACTCATGGCGTTCTTATTAAAGATACCCACTTAGCGCGAGAATTTTTTGAATCCCCCGAATATGAAAGTATCACCGGTTTAGGCGCTAAGTTGGAAGGGTTACTCGCTTCTGGCGCCCAAGTATCCCGGGGAGGACATGCTCAAGATATTGAAAGTTTTGATCAGGCCATGGCCTGGTTAATGGAAGAGGCTAAACAGGGGCAGCAGATTCAGCGTTATAAAGGTTTGGGCGAAATGAATCCCGAACAGCTTTGGGAAACCACCATGAACCCAGAGACCCGCCGTCTGTTACAAGTACGTATCGAAGACGCGATTGCGGCTGACGAGATTTTTACAACTTTGATGGGGGATCAGGTAGAACCTCGTCGAGATTTCATAGAACAAAATGCCTTAGATGTATCAAACCTTGATATTTGATTTATTGTTTTTCTTGGTTAAATAAGCAGCAGGTTTTAGATAGCTTTTTATCAAAGCGGTAAAGTTTTGGGTAGTTCTTTTCCGAGCTATCGCCAACAATTTGAAGGGGTATCTTTGTGGAATCCAAAGTTCCTTGGCGTACACTTAAAAATTTTAAAGAAATTTTATATCAACACTATGATGGTATCGGGAAAATCAGCATCAATCGTCCAGAGATGCGGAATGCCTTTACTCCCCTTACTGTGATGGAAATGTCCGAGGCCATGGAATTGGCAAGGCAGAATCCGGATATCGATGTCATTATCTTAACCGGTGAAGGCGATGAAGCCTTTTGCAGTGGTGGTGATCAGCGTGTGCGTGGCGTGGGAGGATACATTGGGGAAGATCAAGTGCCAAGGCTCAATGTATTAGATCTTCAGAAACAGATTCGTTCTTGCCCAAAACCAGTTATTGCTATGGTAGCCGGTTGGGCTGTTGGTGGTGGTCATGTTTTGCATGTGGTCTGTGATTTGACTGTAGCTGCTGAAAATGCTCGTTTTGGTCAAACAGGGCCAAAAGTGGGCAGTTTTGATGGTGGTTTTGGCGCTTCTTATTTGGCCCGCATTGTGGGCCAGAAAAAGGCTAGGGAAATCTGGTTTCTTTGTGACTTCTACGATGCTCAGGATGCCTTGGCTATGGGGCTAGTTAATAAGGTGGTTCCCCTGGAAAAATTGGAGGAGACAACCATTGAATGGTGTCGCAAAATACAGCTTAAAAGTCCCCTTGCCATTCGTCTTCTTAAGTCAGCGTTTAATGCCGAATTGGATGGGCAGGCGGGTATCCAAGAATTAGCTGGAAATGCCACGTTGTTGTATTACTTGAGTGGTGAAGCTCAAGAAGGAAAAAACGCATACTTAGAAAAACGGCGGCCTGATTTTTCGAAATTTCCAAAGTTTCCTTAAGTATTTATAATCATAACTTCCCTATGCTGTTGTTAAACGGTACGCGATATACTCGCGATGATTTAACCAACATGCAGGTTGATGCGTTGCCTTGGGTCTCGCCCTATGAGCGCCATACCTTACGCTTTTGCCAACAATGGTTGCGAGGTCAAACGCGTTTTTCTATCAAGACATCAGGTTCTACTGGTAAGCCAAAATCTATTACTCTTAAACGTTCGCAAATGATCGCTAGTGCTAGACTTACCGGTCAACGTTTGCGTTTGCAGCCAGGGGACAGCGCATTAGTTTGTCTCTCGACGGAACATATTGCTGGTATGATGATGTTAGTCAGAGGGTTTGAGTTAGGACTGTCTCTCACGGTGATAAACCCATCTCGTAATCCGCTGAAGGAATTTTCTGATAAAGCATTATTCACTTTCACGTCCATGGTTCCCCTGCAGTTGCAGGAAGTATTTAATAAAGCACCTGATAAAATATCTGTTTTGCATAAAATGCGCGCTATTTTGGTTGGGGGCGCCCCAATCAGCGAAAATTTGTTAAACAAGATTAGAACCCTAAATAGTGCCGTGTATCACACCTTTGGGATGACAGAAACGGTAAGTCATATTGCTTTTAAGCGTCTAAATGGTCATTGCAAGAGCGATTATTTTTTGCCTTTAGAAGGGTTTAGATTGGGGCTTAGTGATCGGGGATGTCTTACGATCACCTCACCCTTAACCGACAATAAAACCTTATTTACGAATGATCGTGTCGAGTTACGCAATGATGGCGCATTTCGTTGGTTAGGTAGAATAGATCATGTTATCAACACGGGGAGTTTTAAGGTTCAGGCTGAAAATGTGGAAACAGCTTTAGAAAAAATTTTTCAAAGAGAACCTTGCAATTCATTAATTAATCGGCGGTTTTTTGTTGGGCCACTTTATGATGCTGTTTATGGGCAAACCGTTGCAGCTATTATTGAAGGGTTACCCGTTTCAAATGCTTTACAAGCAAATATCAAACTGAGTCTAGAAAATTTTTTAAAATCCTATGAAATACCTAAGACATTTCATTTTTTGCCGCACTTTTTAGAAACACCCACGGGTAAGATTGATCGACAAGCTAATCTGGCACGGCTACAAGTATTGGCAGTTAAAGCTTGAAAATAAAAAAAGAATGAAAAGAAGGCCGGGTCAAAATAGATGACCCGGCCAAAACCACCAAAGGAGGATGTGCAACAGATAAGGAGGAGAAAAAATCTGTGCACGAATCTAAGTTTAAGGGTTTGAGTTAGAGTAAACACACTAATTTGGTCAATTGGTAAGACTACTAAACCACTAAGTCAGCTATAGTTTGATGTTGTCTACAAAGTAATTAAACTTATTAGACAATTGTCTGCTTGTCTTACCGTTCAAAATAAAACTTACTAAGCAATCGTCTGCTTGTCTTGCCGTTCAATTTGACTGATTTTATTCATTGTATTTTCAATCCATTGCTCCGCTTGAGCATTTAGCTCCTTCGCTTTCAGCCCTTGACTTGAAATGCGTGGTCCAAACACTATTTCTATAACACCCGGATTTTTTAAGAAAGCGTGACGTTGCCATAGTTCGCCTGCGTTGTGTGCTACTGGAAGAATTGAACAGCCGCTATTAATAGCTAGCATTGCGCCGCTTGCTCCATAGGGTCTGCGAGTGCCGGGAGGGGTTCGGGTACCTTCAGGAAAGATAAGTACCCATTGTCCTTGAGCCAAACGTTTTTTACCCTGCTTTACTATTTCTTTTAACGCCGAGACTGCTGTTTTTCGATTAATTGCGATTGGATTTAATTGTGCTAGCGCCCAGCCAAAAAAAGGAACCCACAAAAGTTCCTGTTTTACTATCAATGCAAGGGGAGGTAAAAATTGGTGCAAAAAAAATGTTTCCCAGGTGGATTGGTGTTTTGCCAAAATAACAACAGGCTCTTTAGGCAAATTCTCTATCCCTGAGACATGGCAGTCAATCTGGCAGGTTTTACGTAACCACCAAATAATAAAACGAGTCCATTGCTGGGAAACTCGGTAACGGTATTGAAAGGGGAGTGGGAAGGTAAGAACTACTATAGGTCCCCAAAGTATAGTCGAAATCATCATTCCTATGGAAAATAGCAGAGAACGACTTAGCAATACAAATTTAGAAGGATAATAGGGTTCGTTCATTAGAGAGGTAGCAGGATTTAAGAAGATAATGAAAGCAGATAATCAGTTGCTGTAGCAAGATTATGAAAAATGAGCTTGTCTTCAATATTGTTCTTTAAAGGAAAACTTGTTTCATCCTCAGAACATATCAAAATTCCATTTGCATTAAGAGAACGAGCAATGGCTAAGTCTAGGGGATTACTGCTGATAAAGGGAATGCCTGACAATTTTGTTTTAGTTCGTTGAGCAATTTCTGTTAATAAACTAACAGTCGTATTTTTTTTAGATCCGTCCTTAGCTAAAGCTGCTGAAAAGAAAATTGCCTCGATTGCACCACCTGCATCGTTGACAAAACGGTGCAGCTTTTCATGAATGTGGTTTAACATCTCAATGCTTCTTTTTCCTGAGTGAGGATTGACTTCATCAGTTTTTACTATTATGCGATAGTCTGCATACGTCAATCGTGCAATTGCATCCAAGCTACCAGGAATTGGAATCCATTCATCGGGTGATCGAATAGGTGTGATGTGTTCATAGTTTATAACACCATCACGATTCAGGATTATAAGCTTCATGGCTATTTGTATATCTGATTTTTTGTAGCAACTTAAAATACAAATTATAGAGAATGAATCCTTAGATAGGGATAATGTTCCACGTGAAACATATTTCAGTCATAACTAATTTTGTAGTAGTGAAAAATCAGCGACTTGTAGAAAAAGATTGCTCAGTTGATTCAGTAAAGCGATTCGGTTTGTTTGAAGTTTAGCATCGTTTGTCATTACCATAACATCATCGAAGAATCTGTCTACTGGTTCACGTAATGTCGCCAATCGATTAAGGGCTTCGCCATAGAGACCGGAATCCATCAACGGAACTACCTCTGACGACAATTCCACCAAACGGCCTGCGAGTAATTGTTCCGCTTCCTCCTTCAATAATTCGGTACGCACATGAAAGGGAAGTTCACCCTCTGTTTGCTTGAGGATATTACGAATGCGCTTATTTGCCGCTGCCAAGCTTTGAGCATCACGGAGATCACGAAAGGCAGCCACCGCTCGAATACGTTGGTCACAATCAAAGGGTTGGGTTGGTAGACAGCTTAATACAGCTTCAATGGTGTCAGGACGAATTTGTTGCTCCAAAAAATAACTTCGTAATCGCTCCATTATAAAATTATAAACCGGACCAATAGTTTCAGATGCTTTGATGGCTAGTGGGAAATGATGAGCGCTCTGTTCTAGGAGTTGTTTGAGATCTAGGTTGAGTTTATTTTCGATAATAATACGTAAAACACCTAAAGCCGCTCGACGTAAGGCGAAAGGATCCCTGGTACCAGAAGGGGCTTGACCAATGGCAAAAATACCTATCAAGGTATCCAGACGATCAGCAAGGGCAACTATGCGTCCTGTTGAGGTAGTTGGTAGTGCATCCCCTGCAAACCGGGGCCAATACTGTTCCTCTTGAGCGCGGGCAACCTCATGAGCTTCCCCATCGTGTTGAGCGTAATAACGTCCCATAATGCCTTGCAATTCGGGAAATTCTTGTACCATCAACGTTAAAAGATCACATTTAGCTAGTCTTGCCGACCGCTCAGCCCAATCAGGATTGCTTCCAGTTTGATCTGCAATAAACCGAGCAAGCATTGCCATCCGTTCACATTTATCGTGAAGGGTGCCTAATCGTTGCTGAAAGACAACTTTTTTTAAATCTTCCTGACGTTCTGCTAGAGGTTTTTTACAGTCTTGTTGCCAAAAAAACTCAGCATCGCTAAAACGTGGTCGTATGACACGCTCATTGCCTTTAATGATTTGTTCAGGCTGTTTGCTTTCCAGATTAGCAACTGTGATAAAGTGCGGCATAAGACGATTTGTCTCATCCAGCACAGGAAAGTATTTCTGATTATCTTGCATAGTTGTGATCAAAGCTTCAGCCGGTACATTGAGGAAACGTCGCTCAAAACTGCCTAGTAAAACTACTGGCCATTCCACAAGTGCCGTGACTTCGTTCAATAGGCTTTCTTCAATTTTGGCTTTTCCTCGAAAGTTGCTCGCAGCAGCATTGGCTTGTACACGAATAGATTCCTGACGCTCCTCGATATCGGCAATTACATAACCTCGACTTTTTAAAACCTCCCTGTAGGTCTGAGGTTCAGAAAGAGAGATTGGCCCTGGATGATGAAAACGATGACCATAGGTTTCTGAACCCGCTTGTACACCCATTATTTGGGCTGGAATAATTTTGTCTCCAAATAAAATAACTAACCAATGTACAGGACGAACAAATTCATCATTACTGTTTCCCCATCGCATACGTTTTGGGATAGGTAAGTTTGCTAACACTTTTTCTAGAAGTTGTGGAACTAGGTTAACTGTAGAGGCGCCAGGTTCTAAAGTAACATGAATCAGCCATGCCCCCTTTTCAGTTTCTAAGGTTTGCAGCTCACTCAAATCAACACCGCAGGAGTGTGCAAAGCCAAGAGATGCCTTTGTGGGTTGTCCTAATTTATCATAGGCCACATTGAGGGATGGACCACGTCGCTCATGGCGTCTCTCAGGTTGGGTTTCCGGAAGGTCATTAATAATGATTCCTAGCCGACGCGGCGTTGCAAACCGCTGGGTTTTACCGTGTACTAAACCTACATTGGCTAATTCCTCCCGAATACTGTCCTCAAAAGCATTTGCCAAGGAGAGAAGCGCCTTGGGAGGAAGTTCCTCAGTGCCGATCTCAATCAATAAATCCTTAGACATTAATGACTGTCTCCTGCTTCAGAAGGGGAAAATCGAGGGCCTCACGAGCGTTAAAGTAAGCTTGGGCAACGCCACGAGCTAGGTCGCGTACCCGCAGTATATAACGTTGCCGCTCCGTAACAGATATGGCATTGCGAGCATCGAGTAAGTTAAAAGTATGAGATGCTTTTAAGGTCATCTCATAGGCAGGCAAAGGCAAGCCAAGCTCAAGCAGGCGATGGCTTTCCGCTTCGCAGGTATCAAACCAAACACTTAATGACGTAACATCAGCGTGTTCAAAATTGTAGGTGGACATCTCCACTTCATTTTGATGGAAAACATCGCCATAAGTAACCTTGCCTAGGGGACCATCGGTCCATATTAAATCGTACACACTCTCGACGCTTTGCAGATACATGGCAATCCGCTCAAGACCGTAGGTGATTTCTCCCATAACAGGTTGGCAATCAAGTCCACCCACCTGTTGAAAATAGGTAAATTGGGTAACTTCCATGCCATTAAGCCATATTTCCCAGCCCAAACCCCATGCGCCTAAAGTAGGTGATTCCCAGTTATCCTCGACAAAGCGAATATCATGTATTAATGGATCAATACCCAAATGTGCTAAAGATCCTAGGTAAAGCTCTTGCAGTTCTAAAGGCGAGGGTTTTATCACCACCTGAAATTGATAGTAGTGTTGTAAACGATTGGGGTTATCCCCATAACGGCCATCGGTAGGACGCCGAGAAGGTTGAACATAAGCTGCGCTCCAGGGTTCTGGTCCAATGGAACGTAAAAATGTAGCAGGATGAAAGGTTCCCGCGCCTACCTCCATATCATAGGGCTGTAGCAATACGCAGCCTTTCTCAGCCCAATATTTTTGCAAGGCTAATATCAGCCCTTGAAAAGTGGTTACATCACGCACGGATACCTCCGAAGTCTACCTGTTTTCCTGAGATCAACTCGCTCAGTATTCATACTTGCAAGTCGGTAAGTATATCCTGTCCTTCGGTTAGGATTCATCCGGATTTGAGGGGAGGTGGAGAGTTAAAGAATTGATGGTTAGGGGTTTGGAAGTTGAACTATAAAAAATAACGTGTGGAGTCGAAGAAGAATAATGGAAAAATTATCAAAATGTTCCACATGAAACAATCTATGTGCATTCATAAATTGCAGTAATGTTTCACGTGGAACAATCAGGTTTAACTATCTCTCACTCCGCGAGGTCCAATAAAGGTTTAAGCAGCTCTAACGACTCTTCAGTAGACAAGGTCTGCTCTGTTGCCGATTCTGTATCTGCACCGGCCACTTGTACTTTACTTGCATCAATGTGCCCATAGCCATATTGATTATTAGGTGCCTGTCCTATTACGCGGACATTCTGAATCACCGACTGGCGCAGTTCATTGACCGAAGCATTAGGATTCATCTGCTTGAGAAGCGCGGCAAAACCGGATACATGGGGACAAGCTGCAGAAGTGCCCGTAAACCGGCCTGGTTGTCCTGGTGACTGTCCATAAGCAAGGGAAAGGTTATTATCAGGAGCGCTGACTTCGGGCTTGAGTCGGCCATCGTCTGTTGGTCCTTGAGAACTGTAAGAAGATAGCTTTCCTGTTTGAACATCAACGGCACCAACGGCTAATGCATTACGAGCGGTTGCTGGAATGCCAATGCTGCCAGTCGCAACAGTAGGACACAATTTTGCTCGACTTTGAAACAGCATAACGCGAATATTGACAGCCTGGGTAATGTGCTTTGGTTTTAAAAGTAGTACATAGATGCCAGGAGGAGCATTACTGCCCGCTATAACCTCAACTGGTTCCCCTCGTCCATTTTGAGGATTCTCAGAAGCGCTTACAAAAATAGGCTTTTGAGTTTTTTCATCAGTTGTAAAAAGATAGATATCGATATCCTGATTTGCTGCGGGCATTTGTGGATTGCTACCCCAGTCATCCCAAACCGCAGCAATTTTTAATGGTCCTCCACCATGACCAATGATAATAATATCTTCTAAAGGACTATCCGATACGTCAATAAAACCATCATTATTTTGATCTACGGTAGTTCCCATCCAATGATCTTCAGCCGCATTACCAGCTGAAGTGATCCACAAAATGCCATGTTCCGAGACAATTTTATCTACAAGCTTATCAGACTCTGTAAGTCCGTCAGTACGATACCCCACCGCTCCCATTGAGTGACTAATAATGTCCACACCTTGCTGAACTAACCATTCAGCAGCCAATATTGTTTTGTCAGCACGACCATCTACAGCAGCAAGATACAATTCCGCTTCAGGCGCCATACCGTGAATGATCTCAGCGCACCCTGTACCATGTACCTCATTATTTGGGTTCATCTGACCTGTTTGACTAAAAGAGTGCTGTGCTTTCGGTTGTGGTAATTCGCCTGCATTGACCAGTTCGTCATAGCGATGAAAGCCTCCATCAATGATACCAATTTTAACGCCTTTTCCCGTTACGCCTGCCTGATGTAACCGAGTTGCCTGAGTCGCCTCAAGTCCATCGCTGACCATTTGCTTAAAACTTCCAAATTCAGTTGGATAAAACTGCATTTGCGCTTTGGCGTACTCTAACTCTTGAACTTGATCGAGTTTCTCAATTTCAGACAAAGGAAGTTCGGCATAAACAGTGTTGTCCAAGGTTGTAGTAACCGTCCCCCCCAATGCTTCAATCCTATCGGCAAGAGCTTGTTTGGACCTTCCATCCCGAGCTGTCAAACTAACCGCAGCTCGTCCTTCGTTATAAGGTACATTGAGCTCAAAAGCTTTGTCAGCTGCCGCTTGAAAGGATTTACCTTGCGCTTCTTTTGCCAAAAGTTTTAAATTCGCACTAATCTTTGAACTACCTTGGGCCAACCAGGCTTTCTCAGAACTCGATTCTGGAATAGAAAAATCTTTTGCCGTAAAAGAAAACCCAGAAAACCCCTTTTGTAAAAAATCACAGCTTTCAGCATTAACTTCATAGCTGCACACACTCCAAAAACCGACCACCAGGATCGAGACTTTTAAAACGTCGATACTCCAGCGTAACTTAGCGTGCATACTCATGGTTGTGTTTCCTCCATTTGTTCTTGATTTATGGATGGTGGATTTTCTATTTGAGGTGATAATTGAGTTTTACTTGGAGCCACGCTTCCCTCCGAAGCCTGATCCATGGGATAAAACATCTTTCTTGATAAACGCATAGTCCAAACCGCTTCATCAGAGGCTAAGGGTTCAATGGCCTCTACCGGTACCAGCGCGTAAAGATTGTTTTCAAAGGTGGTAATCTCCTGACCGCCATTGGTAGCCAGCTTTTCTTGAATCGATGCAAGCTTTTCCTCAGAGATGCCGATAATGGTGACCGGGACCTGACCGTTCTCCAAGACTAAATCAATGCTGTCAGCGTAAGTAAGCACGCTCTTCTCGCCTCCTTTTTTACGGGCTTTGAGCAGGTTGAGAAGAACACCATCGAGTTTATCTTTGGCGCTCACCGTTGCTGATTCCTGCTGGGCTTCAGTGGTCTGTTTGGGTTCGGTGGTCTGCTCAGGCGGCTGTTGAACACTGTTATTACAACTTGGGAGAAGAAGTATTGCCCCTACAGGCAAGATTAAATAAAAAATTTTGCTCATTATTATGCTCCGTAATATGGCTGATCCTATGGATATGTTTTTAAACTTGCGCTTAGCGAACTAGGCGCACCTCCACTCGGCGATTGAGATAATGGTCTTCTTCACCTGTACCTTTATAACGAAGTGCCGATTCCCCTTGGCCTTCGGCGGCTAGCATCCCTTGAAGCCCTGGAAATTGTTGCTGTAGCACGGTGACTACGGTATTAGCGCGGGCTTCAGACAAACGCTGGTTGTAATCTTCTTCGCCCTGTTGGTCGGTATGACCGATAATGAGCGCCTGATAATTTTCGCCTTTAAAATCTGTCAAAGCTTGTCCCAGCTCTTGAACTTGACGCCAACCTTCATCATCCAGTTTGGCGCTATCAAAATCAAAATGGACACGAAGCTGAACTTTGGGTTCTACGCTAAAGCTTCGGGTTACCGTTAACACGTCTTTGATGGTTCCTGCAGGGAGTACTTCATCAGCCAGCGCCACATCCAAACGTCGGCGCAGGTCAATGAGCCATTTGAGGGAAGTATCTTCGTCCAAACGTTCAAGAGCGCTATCCACAGTTGCTAACGCATCGGCTGGTTTACCCTGGGCTTCGTAAGCTTCACCCAAGCGGCCTAAGGCTAGAGCTGCAAATTTTTTGTTGTCAGCCAACTGGTGTGCTTCTTGAAAAGCAGCAGCCGCTGCTTCTGGGCGCCCGAGTTGAAGTTGAGTACGTCCCGCTGAATACCAACCTGCAAAGCTCGCGCACTGGTCAATGGCTTGTGTCAGTAAGGCGAGGCGTTTTTCGAGTGATGCCGTTTCCTTAGCTTGGTTGAAATGGTTTTCCGCCAAACCGCATTTATCAGTGTCTTGACACCATCCTTGCGATTGTCCAAATAAGGCGAATAGTCCTAATAAGGCTGTGCTTGACAGCTTCCATCGGATCATGGCGAGGTACATCTCTTTGCTATAGAGTAGTTAAATGGAAGGCGCTTGCCGCGGCAATGTAATCAGCTGAAGCGACTCCCGCGCAAAGGTGCTATCTTCGTCAAGCAATAGATTTTCCAATTTTGTCAGTAACTCAGAGCCTGGAGTTAACTGCTGTTGACCCATAACATCCCGCAGCAGGGGAGGCATGTGCTCAAACCCATAGATGATAAGTTGGTCGGTGCCAAAAGGTTCGGTGACTTCGATAATGTCGTCAGGACCCCCTGGAGGAATCTGGATGACTTGGCCTGCCGGTATGGGGTCAAGTTCGGTTTCATCAAAGGGATAAAGGATACTGACGGCACCCTTTGAATCCACAACCAATAACAGTAGGTGAGCGGGTTTCTCAGAACGGACGGTAAAGGCCACATGCTCGCCTTCCACAGCGGTGACGCCTCGATGGCTGTCCAGCTGATCCAATGTGATATTAAATGTAGCTTTTCCATTGGGCGTCTGGAGTAATTTCTTTATCCATAGTTGTTGTTGAATACGTTGCCCTAGAATTTCTGGAGAAGGATTTTTTTCCAGACGAACAATCAAATCGCCTGCGCCACTTATCAACAGCGTATCCTCTCCTTGACGCTTGATGACGATCTCAGGATTCTCATCAACCAATTGAACACCCTCTATCTTTTTAAGGGTGGTTTTTAAGGCATCATCGTGTTCCACAAGCTGAACACGCAGGATTGGTTTGCTTGCTAAATCGTTAGCCGCTGCTAATGCAAAGGGAATGCCTTTGGTGTACTCAAAAACCTGCCTCTGGGCTAACTTCTTGCTGTCTTCCTGAATTTGAGGAAGTACTTGAGGCGTATGGGAATATTGCCGGTTCCCCATGAAATCTTTTATGACACGGCGAATTTCGTCATAAATCAGTGAGCCATCATTGTTGGTGTCGGCGTTCAAATCACCTGTAAGCACCCGCAGCAAAGCATCGGAAAAGGCGCCATGGGGTTTGCCATCAAATGTTGGTAAATGACGCAAATTCGCTCCGCTGATGTCTTCTGCCACCTCAGCATCGCTGGCGGCTGAGAGAAAAAAAACATTGCGGTAAGGGTAAGGTTCGATTTCTTTGGTTCCACAGCGGTAACCACAGAGATCGGGGTCATCCATCATATTTAGGGTTCCCTTGGTGCGGGTAAGACCTCGGTGTGCGGCAGGCAGTGTCATCTTTACAAAGCGGGTTTTTGTCCTAAAGCCCTTCGGAACTATAGGTCCAAAAACATTGCGCACGGCATTACCCGAGTAGCAGCTATCGATGGCAACGAATATTTTGCGTTCGCCCTCATCTAGAGCGGTGAGCAAGGGACGAATGTCGCGCTTGCCGATGATTATTTTCTCTAATTGCTCTTCATGTGATCCGTCTCCAGGAAAATCCACTGGAATCAACGCGCCCGACG
>CAZGON010000035.1:24361-24945 GCA_964527085.1 uncultured Candidatus Competibacteraceae bacterium | reverse complement strand
CTGATGGTGGTCTTCGCCGTGCGTACCGTGAGGGGGAACGTCACGGAACGCCAGGTGCCTTTCGTCATCCCGGCTTTTCTGACCATGCTGGGCGTCTATACGGCAATCTCGGCCATTGTCACCGGTATCATCATCGATGCTCAGCCCTGGTGGCACCCGCAATATTTCATCCCCTTGGCCGGGATGGTGGTGGGCAATTCCATGACGGCCCTAAGTCTGTCCCTGGACCGTCTGTTTGCAGATTTCAGAAGCAAACGCGAAGAGATCGAAATGCGTCTGTGTCTCGGCGCCACGGCTGAAGAAGCCAGTCGGGAGATTATCCGAGACGCGTTGAAGGCGGGTATGATTCCGTCGATTAATTCGTTGACCGGTGTGGGTTTGGTTTTTCTGCCAGGCATGATGACCGGCCAGATTCTTGCCGGCGCCGATCCCATGCTCGCTATTCGCTACCAGATTGTGGTCATGTTTATGCTTGTTGCTTCCACAGCGCTTACGGTGGTGGCGGTCTTGCACCTTGTGCGTCGACGGTGCTTTGGGCAAGCCCAGCAGCTGTTACTTAAGCCGGGAAGTTTCATGTAGGTTGA
>CAZGON010000035.1:0-24351 GCA_964527085.1 uncultured Candidatus Competibacteraceae bacterium | reverse complement strand
TTATGGATAAATTAGTGTAACGTGTTGATCTCCCAATAATTCTCGTAGGGACCTTAGTAGCGTGTCAGCAGGCGTAACCTGCCAATCGGCTCCGAAAACGATGTCAGCTCGGGCTTTGGCGCCGGTATAGTCTACCCAGACGGGGCAGTGACCTGGGCGATAGGGCGCCAGAGTTTCCGCCAAATGATCCAACAACCCATTGGCAAAGTGTTGCGTGTGTAGTTGCAGCACCAGTCGTTTTGCAAAAGCGTTGCGCGCTGTGTCAAGGTCTAAAAGCTGTTCTGCATTGAGACGTAGTTCTTCGGCATATTCATCCCAGGTAAGCGTGCCTTGCACCACAAGAATGATATCGTTTTTTATCAGATGACGATGTTGTTCATAGACTTCTGGAAAAACCCGGATCTCCATCCGTGCGCTACGATCATCCAGCGTCATGAAGGCCATCCGTCCGCCCCGATTGGCGTTACGGGTGCGAATCGCCACCACTAGACCGGCAATGGTAACCCGCTTTTCCGATTTTTTACGGTAATCTCTTGGACTGGCGGTTAGGTGGCCATTTTCCAGGTTTACATCCGCTAACCGTCCGCTAATAAAATGCTGCAGTTCAGTTGTATAGCGATCAATGGGATGGCCTGTTAAGTACAGACCGAGGGTTTCCTTTTCCCCTTTTAAGCGACGTTCCTCATCCCATTCAGCCACAGCTACAGTGGTAGCGTTGCTAGGTTCTGACCTTACAGTTTCTTGGGGTAGACCAAACAAATCGTTTTGTCCGGCGGCGTCATCCCGGTAATTTTGTTCGGCCAGTTTGAGGGCTTCAGGTAATTGGGCCATTAGGGTAGCCCGATTGTCACCCAGTTCATCAAAGGCGCCAGCGCGGATCAATGCTTCCATGACTCGGCGATTGACTTTACGCAAATCGGCTCGTCGGCAGACATCAAAGAGATCACGGAATAGACCATTTTTTTCACGTTCTTTTAAAAGCCCCTCGATGGCCCCTTCGCCGACGCCTTTTATGGCCCCTAAGCCGTAGATGATCTGTCCCTGTTGGTTGGCCGTGAAGTGGAATTGAGAAGCATTGATGGTTGGGGATATCACCGGCAATTCCAGTGAGCGACATTCGTCGATAAACACAACGATTTTTTCTGTCTTGTCCATATCCGAGGACAATACCGCTGCCATAAACTCAGCCGGGTAATGAGCTTTTAACCAGGCTGTCTGGTAGGAAAGCAAGGCATAAGCAGCGCTATGGGAGCGGTTGAAGCCGTAACCGGCAAATTTTTCCATTAAATCGAAAATATAGGTGGCCAGCTCGGCATCCACCCCACGTTTAATGGCGCCGTCGGTAAACACAGAGCGCTGTTTTGCCATTTCCTCGGCTTTCTTTTTCCCCATGGCGCGGCGTAGTAAATCGGCGCCGCCTAGGGTATAGCCCGCTAGAATCTGGGCAATCTGCATCACCTGTTCCTGATACAAGATAATCCCGTAGGTGGGTTCCAACACGGGTTCTAGATCAGGATGGGGATAGACTACCACGGCACGGCCGTGTTTACGGTCGATAAAATCGTCCACCATCCCCGATTGCAAAGGACCGGGACGAAACAACGCCACCAACGCCACAATATCGGCAAAACGATCCGGTTGCAGGCGTTTGATCAGGTCTTTCATACCGCGGGATTCCAATTGAAACACGGCAGTAGTTTGGCAGGCTTTGAGAAGGTCAAAGGTAATTGCATCATCCATGGCAATAGCCGTGATATCTAGCAGTGCTTCGCTACTTATAGCACGCTGGCGATTGATGGCTTGCACTGCCCAATCGATGATGGTAAGAGTACGTAACCCCAAAAAATCGAATTTCACCAGGCCAACGATTTCCACATCGTCTTTGTCGTATTGGGTGACGATGCCCTCGGAATCCTGTTCACAGTAGAGGGGCGAGAAATCCGCCAGAGCCGACGGCGCGATGACCACGCCGCCGGCGTGTTTACCAACACTGCGGGCTAGACCTTCTAACGGGCGAGCCAGATCGATTAACGCCTTGACCTCCTCGTCCTCGGTGTAAAGACGGCGTAGCTCTGCCTCTTGATCCAAAGCATCTTCCAGGGTAACGTGTACGCCCGGTTTGAAGGGAATCAACTTAGCAATACGGTCTACAAAACCGTAGGGATGACTGAGCACCCTTCCTACGTCCCGCACCACTGCTTTAGCCGCCATGGTGCCATGGGTGGCGATTTGCGCTACTTTATCGCGGCCATAACGCTGGGCCACATAATCGATAACCCGGTCACGTCCTTCCATACAAAAATCGATATCGAAATCCGGCATGGAGACCCGTTCAGGATTTAAAAAACGTTCAAATAACAAATCATGAGCGAGGGGATCTAAATCCGTGATACCCAGCGCAAAAGCCACCAATGAACCGGCGCCAGAGCCACGGCCAGGTCCCACCGGCACGCCGTGTTGGCGAGCCCACTGGATAAAATCCGCGACGATCAAAAAATAGCCGGCGAAGCCCATTTGATTGATCACTGACAGCTCTTGGGTAAGCCGTTCATGATAGGCTTGCGGCTGTATAGCATCTTGGGTTACTGGATTGTTTGCGATCTTCTGCAGGCGTTTTTGTAAACCCGCTTGCGCTTGGCTGATAAAAAACTCTTCGGCTGTAAATCCAGCGGGAATGGGAAAATCCGGCAAGAAGTTTTCCCCTAATGAAATGTGTAAATTGCAGCGGCGGGCGATTTCTAAACTGTTAGCCAAAGCCTCTGGCAGATCGCCAAAAAGCGCCGCCATTTCCGAGGGCGTGCGCAGGTACTGCTGATGGCTGTAACGATGTGGCCGACGCGGATCAGCTAACACATGACCTTCTTGGATGCACACTCGCGCTTCATGGGCGTCAAAGTCAGCAGCCTCAAGAAAGCGCACGTCATTGGTCGCGACAACAGGTGTACCGGTGCTGCTTGCCAATTCCACTGCGGCCTCGATATAGTTTTCTTCCTGTTCCCGGCCGGTGCGTTGCAGCTCCAGATAAAAACGCTCTGGAAATAGCGTTTGCCATTCCTCCAGGAACACCTTGGCTTGAGTTTCCTGACCATGTAATAGAGTTCTTCCTATCTCGCCTTCACGACCGCCCGACAAGGCGATGAGACCTTCCGTTGCGCCATATAACCAGCTCTGCTCCAGCATCGGTACACCCCGCTGCTGGCCTTCTAAGTGGCTTTGGCTGATCAGCCGGATCAAGTTGCGGTAACCTTCAGTGTTTTGGCATAGCAATACGAGCCGAGTGGGTTCCATGGTGTTGCGCTGCACCCACACATCGGCGCCGATGATGGGTTTAATGCCTAAGCTCTGCGCCGCTTTATAGAATTTAATGGCGGCGAATAGATTGCTCAAGTCAGTCACTGCGACAGCAGGCATAGCGGCTGCCTGTACCTGCTTTAGCAAAGCCTTTACGGGAATCAGACCATCCACCAAGGAGTATTCCGTGTGCAGATGAAGATGCACAAATGTTGAATTCATGACAGACATTTCCTAACTACTTTTATGCAAAGTACAGATGGCAAACAGCGCTAAAGGAGGTTCATGGGATTGCATCTTGCAAAAGTTGCCTCACGGGGGCAAAACTGCGTCGATGCACCGACGTTACACCCCATTCCCTGAGAGCGGCTAAATGTTGGGGTGTGCCATAACCTTTGTGTTGTTTAAACCCGTATTGGGGAAAACAATTATCTAATTCAATCATCAAACCGTCCCGGTAGGTTTTGGCGAGAATTGACGCGGCGCTGATGCTGGGAACCGTTTGGTCGCCTCGTATAATCGCCTCAGCGGGGCAGGGTAAATTTTGCGGCAATTGTTTACCATCCACCCATAGTTGGCAAGGAGATTGAGAAAGGTTATTAACAGCTCGCTGCATGGCGAGGAGGGTTGCTTGCAAGATATTTAAGGTGTCGATTTCCTGTACACTGGCTGCGGCAATCGCCCAAGCAATGGCCTGAGCCTTGATAAGCGCTGCTAAGTCAGTGCGTCGCTGGGCGGAAAGCTGTTTTGAGTCCGCCAACAAAGGGATCGGTTTTGTAGGATGAAGTATCACTACGGCTGCAACCACTGGCCCAGCGAGGGGGCCTCGACCTGCTTCGTCACAGCCAGCTGGATAAGCGCTTTGCGGTGTTAATGTTGACAACCTTGACCTCTTGTAAAACAGTTTTGTATACCCATAAAAATAACCAATGAGACAGCGTTGCTCTCGAGAGCATTTGATTTTACCCGTGTGAAGGGTCATCATTTGCGCTTCCTATTTTATTTCATTCTATAAGTGTTTTTTGAAGATGCCGTTTGATCCATCTAAACAGACTACTGGCCGCGCCAACAGTGAGGAAAACAATAGGGTGGCGAAGGTCACCCTTGAAGTCGTAGAAGGAGAGCTTAACACAAGATCTTTTTCCTTTACGGAACCAACGGTATGCCTGATTGGACGAGCGAAAGACTGCCGTATTCAACTGCTGGGCTATACAAACCAACAATATATATCGCGCCACCATTGTGAATTAAACATAGATCCCCCCCATATCCAGGTGCGGGACATGCAAAGCAAAAACGGAACTTGCGTGAACGGCCGTCAAATCACGGATCAGTTTGTTGAAGTGACCCATGATGATGAGATCGCCCTAGGGCGTACAGTGATTTTTCGGATAAAGATAGAACCGTCTAGTCTAATACGCGGCGAGCTGCCCACCCAGTTGCAGAAAGTTCCGGAAACCACTCAGATCATTGCCAGTGGCGCTAGACCGATGGTGCGTGGACCTTGGCAATCTGTGACGGGGGGAAAACAAAACCTCACTGCCGCCCCCACCTTTAGGGTCAAGTACTTTGGTTTTCGCCGTAAACCTTTTCAGGGCAGTGGTCTTGATTTTCTGCGCGCCTATCCAGACTACGATGACACGTATACCTATTTACTGGATGCGATCCAAACGGGTCAAGGGCGTTTAATTTCCTTAATCGGTCCAGCGGGCACCGGTAAGACACTGTTATTGCGCAATCTTGTGCAGGACCCTACGGTGGGCGTGCAAGCGGTATTATGTCAAGCCCCTCAAGACTATGATTATTTATTAGCCGTTTTATGCGAGCAACTTAACCTAACCGTCGCTGGCGCTGAGCGTCCCCACAAAATCGGCGCCTTAGTCAATTATGTTAAGACACACCATGGCGAACAAATCGTGGTGATCATCGACGACGCCGACGATCTTGCAACCAAGACGTTAAACAATATTTTTGGTTTATTCCGAATCGGTGTGGCCAGCAGCCTTGTTCTAGCAGGTTCGCAGGGGCTTAGGCAGACGTTACAAGCGTTGCAAGACGAGAAAAGCCGAGGCGATGACAAACAAGGGTATGGATCTCTGAAAGAGACCGTGGAAATAGAACTTGAGCCCATGGACCCTGTGCAAGTGGCTACCTTTATCCGGCAACAACTGCACATTGCAGGAGGCCAAAATGACAGTCTATTTTCCAAACAAGCGTTAGATCGTATTGCCCGTTGTAGCGGAGGTATCCCAGGGTTAGTAAACGCGTTGTGTGATCGTGCGTTATTACTCACCGAAGAAGCTAAAGAAAAGCAGGTTGCGGCGGAGACCATTGATTGGGCGGCAAATCAACTTGGCTTAACGAAGCCACAGGGCGAGGGCGCAGACGGGGCGCCAGAGGGTATTGAGCTAGTAGACCCACGGTTAGCTCGGCAAACCCGCCCGTCATCTGCTCAACCCGGTAGCAAACGCAAGGGTATGGGTCGACTCATTGCCTTGTTTACTCTATTACTGCTAGTAGGGGCAGCCAGTTATTTTATCTATTTGCGCTCTGGGGAAATGCAACTACCTGATTGGCTGACGCCATGGGTTCCCGAACAACTTAAACACTATGGGGTTACGCCGTCCTCGCCCCCTCGGCAACTTTCATCCTCTGTGCCGTCCACTGCCAACGCAGTTAGGCAACCAACCAATAATGCTACCTCGCCTGCTGCAACACCTCCTCCAACGACACCCAGAGCTTCGGCGCCGGTGGCTGATATTCTGCGTAGAGGGCAACAGCAATTGGCGCAGGGCGAGATAACGGCAGCGCGTTCTGCTTATCAAGAAGCTGCCGAAGCAGGCAACGCCAATGCCATGCTCGCCCTAGGGGAAACTTATGACCCGGTAGTGTTGCTGGAACGTGGCTTAGCGACGGCAGACTATGCCGATACTAGCAAAGCGGCTGAGTGGTATATGGCGGCATTTCGGGGGGGAGATAGCGGCGCGGCTGAGCGTCTGGAAAATTTACGGCGCTGGATGGCGGATGCGCCTGACCTGCCGACAATCGAGTAAATGGGTAACCCCCCTTTGCAGCCTACTCCACAACGGTTTATGGCCCCCCGTTACTGGCTTGTCTGGGTAATCTTGGGTTTGATGAGATTGCTGAGCCTGTTTCCCTGTACTTGGCAACTATGGTTAGGCCGCCTACTCGGTCAACTTTGCGGTCCTCTTGCCCGCTATCGGTTGCGTATAGCCTTGGTCAATATTCGTCTCTGTTTTCCAGAGTGTTCACCGCGCCAACAAAAACAACTGTTGCGTGACCATTGCGCGGCGTTAGGAGTAGGGTTGTTTGAGACGGCCTTGGCCTGGTGGGGGTCCGATGCCCGGGTGGCCCGCTTGGTCCATGTGGAGGGTATGGCCCATTTGCAGCGTGCCCTAGCTCAGCATAAAGGGGTTATTTTGCTAACAGCACATGTTGTCCATCTTGAACTGGGCGCTCGCTTTATTGCACTCCAGCAACCGTTTCATGCCCTCTACCGCCCCCAGCGTAATCCCCTTTTTGAAAGGTTTATTTACCAAAAACGCCTCCGTCACGCACGTCTTGCCCCCATTGCCAGAAAAGATATACGGGGTTTGTTACGCAGCCTTAAAAACGGTCATGTGGTGTGGTATGCGCCCGATCAAAACTATGGTCCAAAACACAGTGTGTTAGCGCCGTTTTTTAACGTTCCGACCCTTACCATCACGGCGACTTCTCGGCTAGCAGGGCTGAGTGGAGCCCCTGTAGTCCCTTATTTTGTAGAACGGCTACCGGGTAAGATAAGCTACCGACTGACGGTGTTGCCCCCTTTGGAACGTTTTCCCAGTGCAGACCTGACAGCGGATGCGGTACGTATCAATCGGCTGGTGGAAAGTTGGGTGCGCCGGGCGCCTGAGCAATATTTATGGATCCACCGGCGTTTTAAAACCGGACCGGCTGGGTTGGAAAACGTTTATGAATAACATGAAACAATAAACAGATTGATGTCTCCCCTGCGAACGGCTGTCATCGGTGTCGGATATCTGGGCGCCTTTCATGCTGAGAAAATAACTCAACTGTGTAACACTCGGCTCATTGCCGTCGCTGATACGGATTATACCGTGGCTTCTCAGCTAGCCCAACGTCTGGGCGTGGAAGCGCTGGTTGATTATCGCCAATTGTTCCATCGGGTGGAGGCGGTCATCATTGCGGCGCCAACCCGATGGCACTTTGAAATCGCTCAAGACTGTCTCGCCAATGGTTTACATGTACTGCTGGAAAAACCCATGGCAAGCACCGTTGACCAAGCCCAAACGCTGATAGAGCTAGCAAACCAGCATCATCGGGTCCTCCAAATTGGACACTTAGAGCGTTTTAATCCTGCTGTATTGGCCTTAGAAAAAGTGATTCAGCAACCGCTGTTTATCGAATCTCACCGTTTGGCGCCCTACAAATCCCGCGGTACAGACACTGATGTGGTTTTGGATCTCATGATCCATGACATTGATCTTATTCTTCATCTTGTGGATGCCCCCATGACCCGCATAGATGCCAGTGGCATTCCCGTATTATCTCCTCATATTGACATCGCTAACGCCCGGATTCGATTTGCCAATGGCTGTATTGCTAATGTCACCGCAAGTCGGGTAAGTTTCAAAGGGGAACGCAAAATGCGTCTATTTCAACCAGATGCCTATATGACGGTGGACTTTCAAAGTCGAAAATTAGCTGTGTATCGCAAAAGCCAAGCGCCGCTCGGTTCAAGTGCGACGCCCATCGTCAGTAACCAGCAGGCGTTTGACGCAGCCGACCCCTTACAAGCCGAGATTGCCGCTTTTATAAAGTCTATCCAAAATGGGACACCGCCTTTGGTGAGCGGCGAAGACGGTAAACGCGCTTTGCAAACGGCTATTGAGATCACCCGTCAAGTGACCGTTAACCCGCCCCCGACGGCTGTTCCACAGAGGGGGGACGAATCATGACCATACCGATGGTGGATCTAAAGGCCCAACATCGTGAGTTGCGTGATGAAATTCAACAGGGTATCCAGACTGTTTTAGACAGTAGCCAGTTTATTATGGGTCCCCAGGTGGCCGCTTTTGAGGAAGAAGTCGCTGCTTATCTGAACGCTGCCTACAGTGTGACCTGTGCATCGGGTACCGATGCGTTACATCTTGCTTTAGTAGCCTTAGGGATTGGATTCGGCCATCAAGTTATTACCACCCCTTTTACTTTTGTTGCTACAGTAGAAGCCATTCACTATGTAGGGGCCGAACCGGTGTTTGTGGATATTGACCCCCGTACCTTCAACCTAGACGTAGATAAAATAACTCAAGCCATTACGCCCGCTAGCCGCGCCATTATCCCCGTTCATCTGTTTGGTCAACCGGCGGCTATGGGTGAGCTAATGGCTATTGCGAACCAATACGGTCTGCAGGTCATTGAAGATTGCGCCCAGTCCTTCGGAGCAAGCCGAGGAGGGCAGATGACGGGTACTTTCGGTGCGGCGGGTTGTTTTAGCTTTTTCCCCAGTAAGAACCTCGGTGGTTATGGGGATGGCGGTATGGTTATTACCCCGTCCCAACAACTCGCTGAAAATCTGCGGGCGCTTCGCAACCACGGTAGTCGCCAGCGCTATCATCATGACACGATTGGTTTTAACAGCCGTCTCGACGAGCTACAGGCAGTGGTGTTGCGGGCTAAGCTTAAGCGCATCGACCGTTATAACCAGCAACGACGCACTGTTGCCCAACGCTATCATCAACGTTTGCAGCATTTGCCCGACATTACGCTGCCCTTTGTGGATGAAGCAGGACGGCCTGTGTATCATCAATATACGATTTTGACCCCCCAGCGGGACGCAATCATGGCGGCCCTACAGGCAGCCGGTATCGGCTGTGCTATCTATTATCCTATTCCTTTGCATCGACAGGCAGCTTTCGCCAAGGATTATCTGGACGTGTCATTGCCGGTGGCTGAGACCATCGCCCAACAATGCCTATCGTTGCCTATTTTTCCTGAGATGCAGGAAGCGCAAGTGGATGCGGTGGTGGAGGTCATTGCCCAAGCGTTGTTTATCTGAAAACTTCCGCTAGCGGAATGCATGGTTCAGAAAACGTCTCGGAAACTAAAAAGAACACAAAGTTCCAATGAAGATTGCATGACCTATATTTCTTTAAAAATGATTAATCAAAGAAAACCGATAGCGCGGCCAGCGAATATGCTGGCTAACCAAAGCACCAGCGACAGACCAGCGCTAATCCGTAAACCAGCGGCTGGCATAGCATCGGTATCGGAGCGCCGCCATAGAACATGAAACGCCATCACATTAAGTAAAGCTATTGCGATCAGCACCAGCTTTAATTGCAGCGCCGGGTTGGCAATGTATTCCGTGGCGCGAATCGAAAACAGCAATCCACCGCTGGCCACGGCGAGAGCAAAGCCTAGCCGTGCTAACGGCAGCAGTTCATATAAACCTTGCCGCCAGCGCTCGGCCTGCCATAGGCCAATAATGCGTATATCAACGGTCACAATCGTCCCAAGCAACAGACCAATGCCGATAATGTGCAGCGCATTGACCACCGGGTAGAGTACAGTCGAGCCGCGCAGCGCCGTTACCGGCGACAGTGACTCCAGCCATACCAGCCATTCGGTCATCGTATAGTTTGGCTGGTTTAACTCCTTTCTGGATAGAGTTCGTATAGCGTGCCGCCAATCCGCAGCCGCTCGGCTTTCAATACGTGCTGTTCCGGGTCGTTCGAGGGTTCACCCACGGCAGTGATCTCAACACCGGGAGCGAGATCGCTCGGTTTTAATCCGGCTTGTTCGTTACGCCAGGGCTGGCCGACTTCAATAGTCCAGTTTTCGTCGTTGACCTGCACGCTGAGTATGCCATGGGGGTTACCGAGCTGGGCTTCGACGATAGTGCCGGTCAGTTCAATGTTATTACCCGTGGTCCAGCGCCAGCCGTGATGGGCCAGAGTGCTGTTAGTAACCAGCACTATTATTAGACCCACCAGAAAAAAGACCCAGTGATTGCGGTTGAACATGGATGTCTCCTGTGCGTTAGTGGTCAGTAGATTGCCTGATTTATTTATCGGTGACACGAAACGCTGTTTTACTGCGGTGTTAGTGCGCTAAATCCGTCCGTCTTTCCGCACCTAGCCTCAAGGCTTTAAGAATAAAGTTGACGTCGCGGGTTTTTAAAACAGCTTCTGAGGGAGAAATTTGTCTTTCATTTTAAATGGTTTTTGCAACTAACTACCCATAAACGTGAGCTACACTAACAGCTCTGGCGACAAAGTGGGTGAATCATAAAGCCCCTTAGCCGCCAAATCAACCAACCGTTAAATCTTGTCAGGACAATCGCGCTATAGGGTTCTTTACAACTTACTTAAAAACTTCTGCTAGGGGGATACGTAATCTAGGAAACGTTTCGGAGACCAAAATGTCAGGCTTGGAAAACTTAGCTATGGAGACATAACGCTGTTCTTTGAGTTGGAATAGCTCTATACACTCTAAGTCTGGATCGACAATCCAATAATGAGGAACGTTGAACTGGGCATAGAGCGCCGATTTGATGCGAATATCTCGTCGTCGAGTAGAAGGCGACAAAATTTCGATGATCAAATCAGGCGCACCCTGAATAAAACATTCGCCAATGATACTGAATCTTTCCTGAGCAATAAAAAGGATGTCGGGCTGTGCAATCGTGTTATCTGCAAACACCACATCAATGGGCGCATGAAATACTCTACCCATCCCGTATTTTTCCAAACAGGTTATTAAATAAAACTCAATTTCTTTTGAGATGCTTTGATGACGAGGTGTAGGAGCAGGTGTCACAAAAAGGTCTCCGGTCAAAATCTCATAGCGGTTGCCATCATCGGGTAAGACCTGATAATCATCGTAGGTCAATTTGATGCTACCCGAAGGTATGGTGGGGGATTGGGTTGCAGCCATATTACACGCTCGTTTTGTTAACTATTTCATGATATTAAAGCATTTATAATGCGAATTAAGCGCTATCTAACTAATAGTCTTTATATTAAAGCATTTATAATGCGAATTAAGCGCTATCTAACTAATAGTCTTTAGGTCTATATCAAGCCTTGAAACTCTGATAAAGCAACTGCCCGTTATGAAAGACGCACAAAGCGCTTAATTCGCATTTATAATCATAGAATAGTCGATATTGTGGATCACGGTGAGTTCAATCTGCTGCTAGAAACTCCTATTATACGCATGAGCCAATTATACGCATGAGCCAACATTGGCAAGGAGTACATTTGTAGCCACAAAAAAATGCTATCTTAATGGTTAGTATAAAGAGGATAGTCTGATGCCAATACGGGGCGTCAGCGCAGTTTAGTCCAGACCGGGTGCGTCGCGGTCGTCAATTTCTATTTCTAGCTGCGTTAGGCGCAACGAAGTGAGCAGATTTACCATGACCCAACAAAGCAGTCATTGCTGAGGAGTATTGATGAAAACATTTACCCTCAACGACGGAAACGCCATCCCGGCCCTCGGTTTGGGCACTTGGAAATCCCAGGAAGATAGCGCCTACCAAGCTGTCAAAGAAGCCCTTCGAATTGGCTATCGCCACATAGATGGGGCCTGGATCTATGAAAACGAGACAGAAGTGGGGCGGGCAATCCGCGAGTCTATTACAGAGGGTGTGGTGACCCGTGACGAGGTTTTTCTAACCTCAAAACTGTGGAATAGTTTCCATGCCCCTGATGACGTTGAAAAAGGTTGCCGGGATACCCTCACGATGCTCGGTCTTGAATACGTTGACCTCTACCTGATGCATTGGCCCATCGCTTTCCGTTCTGGCACAGTTCTACCAGAAGGTCGCGAGGGTTTCTGGTCGCTATCTGAGGTACCATTAGCCAAGACTTTTGAAGCTATGTTAAAGCTTTGCGACAAAGGGCTGGTGAAAAGCGTTGGGGTGTCTAACTTTAGCGTTTCTAAGCTTGAGCAGCTCAGTATACAGAGCGGTGTCGTGCCAACCGTCAATCAAGTGGAGCTGCATCCCTATAACCCGCAGAACGAACTGCTAGATTATTGCCGTGACAATAGCATCCATCTCACCGCCTACTCGCCGTTAGGCTCCCTGGACCGCCCTGCCCAGATGAAACGCAGCGATGAGCCGCCGCTTCTGGAGAATCAGGTGGTAAAAAGCGTGGCTGCCGAGGAAGGTTTAACGCCTGGCCAGCTACTCATCGCCTGGGCCATCGACCGGGGTACCAGCGTAATTCCAAAATCCACAAACCCGGACCGAATCGCCCAAAACTTTGCAGCCGGGTCCCATGCGCTCTCAGCTAAAGCTCGAGAAAAGCTCGATGGTATCGACACCCGCTTCCGCTATCTAGATTTACAAGACTGGTTTATTCCTGGTGTGACTTATCAAGGCGGTGATTTTTGGGTGTAATGGATTAGGTGGGAATGAGTCGGGCCGCTTAGTGGGAACTATAAAGAAATGAAGCAGGTATTCTTGATTACAAGTTGTATCATGAAAAAGTTACTCGCACTAATGAGCATTATCGCTTTTTTGTCTGTTACTGCTTTTTCTCAAGAGACAACACCTAAGCAACCGCACTCAAAGCCTCCAGCGACTGAACAATTGGTGCAAAGCGTTTCATCTGAGTATCTATTTAGAGTAACTCGTCTGCTTGGCAGGGAATTACAAAATCCGCAAGGCGAACCAATTGGTCAAGTTGAAGATTTGATTATTACCACAAATGACAATGTGGTTCAGGTCATTGTATCTGTGGGTGGTTTTTTGGGTGTGGGTGAAAAATTAGTCGCCATCTCTTATGAGGGGCTTCATATCGATCCACAAAAAGGTATCATTGTTTATGACGCAACTCAGCAAGAACTTTTAGAACAACCTGAATTTCACTATCAAGAAAAAGAAATGGAAATTCCCATTAGAAGAATCATTAAAAAAGACTCTTAAACCCTGGAATAAAAAAACAAATAATCTATAAATGGTAGTCATGTTAGGGTTAAGAGCGTGATATATGGATCCTTATATCATTTTGCTATCGTGTTTAGGGGTAGTCATTCTGGCATTGGCGTGGCTGCCTACATTTCTACGCCATTTACCTCTATCACTGCCAATCCTTTTTGTGGTTTTTGGGTTTTGCCTGTTCAAATTACCGGGGTTTGATCCTGCACCTTCTCCGTTTCAGTATCCTGAACTCACCGAACGTCTGACGGAGCTGGTGGTGATCATTTCACTGATGGGGGCAGGTTTAAAAATAAACCGCCCAGTGGGTTGGCGACGTTGGATGCTGACTTGGCGACTGTTGGCTATAACCATGCCCCTTTCCATTGCGGGTATGGTATGGTTAGGCTGGTGGGCGCTAGAGATGACGGCGGCTGCGGCCCTACTGTTAGGCGCTGTTTTAGCGCCTACTGACCCTGTATTGGCTGCCGATGTCCAGCTGGGTCCACCGGGTTCTGACCAGGAAGATGAGGTGCGTTTTTGTCTTACCTCAGAAGCAGGGCTTAACGATGGTCTGGCTTTTCCATTTACCCATTTGGCCATAGTTGTTGCTGTTTCCGGAAGTTTATCAGAGCCTTTGCTGGAGTGGTTTGCCATCGATGTGGTATGGCGGATGGTCGCAGGTATTGCCGGAGGTTTGGTGATTGGATATCTATCGGCTGTTTTGGCTTTTCGTCTGCCAGAACACAACCAAATCGCCCAGACAGGAACGGGTTTTGTGGCGCTGGGAGTGACTTTTTTGGCCTATGGCGTGACTGAGTTAATCCAGGGTTATGGTTTCTTGGCCGTCTTTGTGGCTGCGTTAACTTTACGGGCAAAGGAGCGATCGCATCATTACCACAGAAAATTACACGATTTTTCAGAGGAGATGGAAAGACTTCTGATGATGGTGCTGCTGGTTTTATTTGGCGGCGCTCTCGCCGGTGACCTGCTGGCTGCTTTAACCTGGAAAGATATGCTTGTAGCGTTTATGTTCCTGTTTGTGATCAGACCCTTGGCGGGCATCATAAGTTTGCTAGGGTCTGGGTTACCGTGGAGAGAACGGTTGGTTATCAGCTTTTTTGGAATCCGTGGGATTGGTTCTTTGTTTTACTTAGCCTTCGCTCTCAACCATGTCTATTTTCTCGACGCTAAACCCCTTTGGGCGGTGGTGGGTCTAGTGGTCCTTTTGTCTATTTTGTTACACGGGGTGGTTACCACACCGATCATGGGTCTGCTTGACTTGAAACGGCAACCCCACAAACTGGACTCTATTAAGTCACTCACTTAAAGACCAGTTATGAAGATTGATTGACCAGATGATCCGGCGGTTAACCCGCCATAGGTTCAAGCCGGATCAGTTGTCCATTGAGTTCATCCGTTAGAATATATAACAGTCCATCCGGCCCCTGCCGCACATCCCGCACCCGTTGACCGATGGCAATGGCTTGTTCAGTTATCACATTGCCCGATTCGTCGAATTCCATACGGCGGACATCTTGAGAGACCAATCCACCAGCAAATAGATTGCCTTGCCACTGGGGAAAGTGATTGCCAGTATAAAAAGCCAGGCCAGATGGGGCTACGGTGGATGGCCATACTACTACCGGGTCAATCATGCCGGGTAGGGACTCCTCGGCAGAGATAATGCCGCCTGTGTATTCGCGACTGTGGGTAACCAATGGCCAACCATAGTTCTCGCCTGCCTGGACGAGGTTTACTTCATCCCCGCCGCGGGCCCCGTGTTCGGTAGCCCACACGCGATTTTTGATGGGATCAAAGGTAAGTCCTTGAATATTGCGATGGCCATAACTCCACACGGCGGGTTCGGCATCGGCATCAGCCATGAAGGGATTGTCAGTCGGTACAGACCCATCGTCGTTTAAGCGTAGTATTTTCCCCAGATGGCTCGCACGGTTTTGCGCTTGTTGACGAATCAATTCGCCGTCGAGTTCAACAGGGGGATTGCCGCCATCACCGATGGACACCAATAAGGTTCCGTCGGGCAACCAGACCATCCGTGACCCGAAGTGTTGGCCACTTGGCTTGGCTTGAGAAACCTCGAAGATCACTTGCCAATCTCGCAGCTCATTGCCGTCAAAAGTAGCCCGTGCGACGCGAGTACGATTGGCTAACTGAGTACCATGGGAGTAGGTAAAATAAACTAATCGATTCTCTGGGAAACGAGGATGCAGTGAGACATCCATAAAGCCGCCTTGGCCTTCTGCAAAAACCTCTGGCGCCCCTGCAATTGGGGTTGGATCTAGAACGCCGTTGCGAGCAATTCGTAAGCGGCCTGCTCGTTCGGTGATTAACAGAGCGCCATCGGGCAACCAGGCAAGCCCCCATGGGTGTTGCAGGTTTTCCAATACCATGACAGGTTGGAAGATTGGATTGCCGCTGGGTTCTCCAGCAGCCTCGCTAGGTTCGCTTGACGCTAATGCCATCGAGGCGGAAAGCGTTTCAGAGTGGGCGCTGCTGGTTGGGGAGTTGAATTGTCCACCCGTACAGCCGGTCGCTGTTAAAAGCGCCATCGTGCTGAGCACTATACCAACGCTAAAGATGTTTGCTTTAGCAGCGGATTTTCGATCTAGTGGAAACATGGTTCACTGTCCTAGGGTAGTTTTTGGAGTGAGCGGTATACTAAAGGCGGTGGTGTTTGGATTTTTGTCTGTTCCCGGGCTGCTCCAATCACATGATGATCGGGTGATAAATGGCAGGCAGGATCCGTGGCGGTTGCGTTCCCGGTCAGCAATAGGGCTTGGCAGCGGCAGCCGCCGAAATCGATGGTTTTACGCGGACAACTGCGGCAGGGTTCAGTCATCCAGTCGGTACCACGAAAACGGTTAAAGGCGTCTGATTCGAACCAAATCCACGCCAGTTCATGATCGTGTACATTGGCAAAGGTTAATTCTGGAATCGATTTGGCTACCTGGCAGGGCAACACGTCCCCATTGGGTACAATTACCATAGTCCGTTGTCCCCAACCCCCCATACAGGGTTTGGGATAGGATTCGTAGTAATCAGGTAGCACATACACTAGCCCCATGGGAAAACGGCGCTGCTGCTTCGCATCCGCAACGACATCTTGGGCGTGTTGTAATTGTGCATGGGTCGGTAACAGGGATGCCCGGTTGTGGAGCGCCCAACCGTAATATTGGGTATTGGCTAATTCCACCCGATCCGCTTTTAGTTTTTCGCAAAGGTCTATGATCTCGGTAATCCGGTCTAGATTTTGGCGGTGCAAAACCACGTTAATGGTCAAGGGAAAACCGAGTTCCTTGACTCGCCGAGCTGCCGTCAATTTTTCTTCAAAACAATGGACGCCTGCCAGCGCATCTGACGCAGCGGCTTGGCTGTCTTGCACGCTGATCTGTATATGATCCAAGCCACAGGCGCGTAGTCGCCCAGCCCGTTCTTCCGACAATAAATTCCCTGCGGTAATTAAACTCGTATACATCCCTGTGGTTGCAGCTGCTTCAACCAGTGTCTCCAAATCTGACCGTAGCAACGGTTCTCCACCCGTGAAACCCCATTGTAAAACCCCTAGCTTAGCCGCCTGATCGATTACTCTTAGCCACTGGGGCGTGGTGAGTTCTTGACGGTATTCAGGGTCCCGATAATTGAGGGGGTTAGAACAGTAGGGACAGCGTAGGGGACATCGATAGGTGAGTTCTGCGATCAGGCTTAAAGGTCGGTTGATGGTCATGGCTGTAACGATTGCACTAACAGACCTTGGTCTATGAGACGCGCCAGCAATGCCTTGATTTCGCAGACGTTAACGTTTTGGAACTGAGTTTGCAAAACGCTAATCATCTCATCCAGCCTATGCTGACCATTACAGCAGGTGAGTATGGCCGCCGCAGAGGCATTCAGAGCCACGGCGCCTTCCGGAAACAGCAACCAATGTTGCTGTCTCACCACACTCCAGTGCAATCGAACACCGGCTGCGAACTTTAAAAAGTCGACGGAAAGGGTCGCGGGTACTGCCATCACATGACTTCCTGTTCTCCTAGGGGTCGTGTCTCGCCACGCTCGATAGCATCGAGCTGACTCCACAGCAGATCGCTCTTGAAGGCTAACGCCTGCACCGCCTGTTCTTGCATCTGACGGGTTCGGCAGTGCTGTAATACCACGTCAAGGGCGTAACGGGCATCCTGTGGAGCCTGCTCTAGCCGCCTTCGGAAGTAGTCAAAGCCAGCCGGGTCAATCCAAGTATAGTGGGATTCTAACGCTACCAACCGCACCTGCATGGCGTCGGGACCAAACAGCTCGGTGAGGGACGCCGCAATCCCCACCACCCAAGGCTGCCTACGGCAAAAATTCACATAGGCATCCACCGCATAGCGAACGCCGGGTAATATATGCCGCTCATCCAGGAGTTCTTCTCTGGATAGCCCTACCGCCTCGCCCAGCTTCAGCCAAGCTTCAATACCCCCTTCGCCAACCTCGTGCCCATCGTGGTCAATAATCCGCTGAATCCAGGCCCGTCTGATTTCCAGGTGAGGGCAATTGGCCAAAATCGCAGCGTCTTTTAAGGGAATGCTTTTTTGATAGTAAAACCGGTTAGCGACCCAGCGACGCATTTCGGGGGGCGTTAAAGCCCCGGTATTCATGCGCTGGTGAAACGGATGAAGATGATGATAGCGAGAGCGCTGCCCATACAGAGCCGCTTCAAAAGCGTGTTTCGTCCAGGGCGTTTGTTCCGCCTCAAGGGGTTGTCCCATGGGATGCCTCTAAATACTTTTAGGACTTACATAGCTCGTTCCAGAGGACGCCGTGAACACTTCCCTGTGGGCTTGACGACGGCCGTCCAGGCCGCCGACACCTCTTTCACGAGCTACATAAGTCCTTTTTGTGTAGGTCTTAACCTTATAGCTCAATAGTGAGTCCGTCGTAGCCGACTTCTACCCCAGCCGCCTCCACCGCTTGACGGGCGTCCGACTCAGCCATAAGAATAGGATTAGTGTTGTTGATATGCACAAGGATCTTACGGGGTCGGGACAGCGTGGAGAGGTAAGCGAGACTCCCGTCAACCCCTGCCAAGGGTAGGTGGCCCATGGCCCTAGCCGTGCGGGTTGCGATACCGGTTGTCACCAGCTCATCATCTTGCCAACAGGTGCCATCCACCAAGATACAATCGCTTGCCGCTAACCGCTCTAGCAACGGTGGAGACCATTCGGCGATTCCTGGCGCGTAGCTAAGCACCCCACCACTGATGGGATCTCGAAAGGTCAACCCCACCACCCAATCGCCTTCTGGCGGAGAAGCGGCACGTATATACTTGGGGGGTTTGGCGCCTAATGGAAAGGCTTCGACCGTTAAATGGGCGTCCTCATTTTTCCCCAAAGTGAAAGAACAATTGGGTTCAAGGGCAGACCAGACAACCCCACAGTAATTTTTCAGTACCCGTAGCAATGGAAAACCGTCCGTCAACGCCTGCTGCACTGTATTAGTGCTGTATACCAGGAGTGGTTCCGGAGATTCCCGGAGTATAATTAACCCCGTGGTATGGTCAATTTCCGCATCGGTCAACAGCACCCCGGCAATAGGGCTCGATCGGACGGCGTTGGGTGGTTGATGGTGCAGTGGCTCAAGCTGTTGGCGGACGTCCGGCGACGCATTGACTAAAAACCAGGGATCTGAGCTACCCCCTCTAATAGCGAGGGATGATTGGGTGCGGGTATGCACGCCAGGGTGACCGGCGCGAACCGCTTGACACCCAGGACAGTGACAATTCCATTGGGGAAACCCGCCTCCCGCAGCGGAGCCAAGAATACGAACCTGCACGAGAACTTTTACCTGGTTATTATTTCCCTTGTTGAAAATAAGCGGTCACTTCCATGCAAAGGTCAAATGTCTCAACTGTCGGTGATTCCCAGATCGCTGTTGGTTTCCCCAGCGATGCAGTAACAGGTTTTGAGTTTCCTATTTCATGCTGGAAATTGGGCGCGTGGGTATTTTGAAGGGTAGGCTGAGAATAGGCGTTGATTGGGTAGTTCATGGTTTTCCTCTCGACTAAAATTAGGCTTTGTTGAATTGAAGATTTAACTTTATTGGTGTGACCAAACCCCCTCTAAATAATTCCACTTTGTAGCATATCGTTGATAGGTCGGGGTCGGCCGATGCCAAAACCTTTTTATAGCATATCGTTGATAGGTCGGGGTCGGCCGATGCCAAAACCTTGGCCATAATCGACACCGATGGCCTGTAGTTTTTCTAACACGGCTTTGTTTTCGACAAATTCAGCAATGGTTTTTTTGCCCATGACGTGGCCAATATCGTTGATGGACTTCACTAGCGCTAAATCCAGTGGGTCTCTAGCAATATCTTTGACAAAAAGTCCATCGATTTTCAAAAAGTCCACGGGTAAATTTTTTAAATAAGCGAAGGACGAAAGCCCGCTGCCAAAATCATCCAAGGCAAATTGGCAGCCTCTGGATTTAAGGGTTTTGATAAAACGGGTGGCATTCGACAAATTAGTAATGGCGGCGGTTTCGGTAATCTCAAAACAAATTTTCCGCGCAGGTATCTGGGTTTGTTTAACCAGCTTGACGAGATCTTCCAGGAACGCGTCGTCACCCAAAGAATGACCCGAGAGATTGATGGAGCACAGGGCAAGTTTGTCTAGCTGTTGTTTATGCTCCTGTAGCCAGTTAAAGGCTAATCGAATAACCCAATGATCTAACTTGGTGCTAAAACCGTACCGTTCAGCAGCGGGGAGAAAGGCGCCTGGGAGCACTAATTGCCCGTCTTCACCTTCCATACGAAGCAGTAATTCGTAATGGTCGCCGGGGACATGGTTGCCGTTCAAAGCGGCAATGGGTTGGTAGTAAAGTTGAAAACAATTTCTTTCCAGGGCGCGAGGTAGCCGTGCAGCCCATTGCATCTCACCCTGGCGTTTAGCGAGTTCTTCATCGCCCTCGCGATAAACGCTAATACGGTTCCGACCCCGCTCTTTCGCCACATAGCAAGCGCTGTCTGCCGCACTCAAAACAGATGTAATGTTAGCGCTACCAAGGGTGATAGGCACCAAACCGATACTTGCGCCGATGCTAAAGCTATTGCCATTCCAAATAAGGCGGTAGTCCTCTAAGGTTCTTAGAATGGCATTGGCCACTCGGCGAGCTTGATTTAATGAACAGTGCTCCATTAACACGCCAAATTCGTCGCCGCCGAGACGTGCTAAGGTGTCTCGTTTGCGAATCTTAGTGGGCAATAAGGTGCCCAGTTGACGGAGCAGAGCGTCGCCAGCAATATGACCACAGGTGTCGTTGATAACCTTAAACTGATCTAAATCTACATAGCAGAGCGCATGTTCCACGCCTTCGGTTTGCGCCGTCTCCAGCACACGTTCCAAACGGCGTTCGAACTCGCGCCGGTTTACCAGACCCGTAAGGGCGTCGTGGGTGGCTTGATGAAGCATCTTTTGGGCGAGCTGACGGGCCTCGGTGACATCCCGAAAGACAACCACCTGACCCAGCAACTCCCCTGCTTGATTGCTTATGTCTGAATAAGATGCCTCAATGCTTAGGCGTTTGCCATCGCGACGTAGCAAAACCCGCGTTTGATTCTTTCTAGAAGTAGCATAAGCGTCTAGCTTTGGGTCGCCAGGGGTTTCTTTGTGCTTCTCTGCTACCACGGGGAAGATCTTTTCTAGTGAGTGGCCTTCCGCTTCCCCAAGCGACCAACCTGTTAGCCGTTCAGCCATGGGATTAAGGTAATCAACGCTGCCATCAGCGGTGGTGGTGATGACCGCATCGCCGATGGATTTTAAAGTAACTTGGGCGCGTTCTTTTTCGTCAAACAACGCCTGTTCTGCCTGTTGTCTGCTGATTTCACTACCGACCCATTGGGCCATTAATTTGATGACTTCTTTATCGGTGGAGGTAAAGTGCATCGGGTGAGGTGTAACACTTGAGAAGTTAAGGGTACCGTAAACCAGACCATTGGAGATAACGGGAATTCCCAAGTAAGCTTCCAGCTTGAACGCCTCAAAGCAGGGATGGGTTCGCCATGGGGATTCGCTGGCGTGTTCAAAACCAATGGGACCCTTAGCCTGTAGGGTATCACGGCAATAGGTGCTGCCAAGCGCCATCGTCATGCCTGGAACAAGGGATTGATCTGGGGAAATAGCTTGAATAACTTGGTAACGCTCCCCTTGGACATGGGACAAAATACCCACTGGAAGATTAAATTGACGGCTGCCGGTTTCCAATAACCCTTTAGCGCGTTCTAGGAACGATAAGGTTTGGCTCGTACTAATAGTATGTAAGGTACGCAAGGTTTCTTCAAGACGCTGGCGTTCTGTGACGTCAATATAGGACATGACCCATCCGTTATGGGGCAGGGCATTGCGGTGCTGCTCAATGACCCGCCCGCCCGGTTCAACATGATGTTCTAAAACATCCACACTGTCGTAAAGTAAATTTTTTAAGCGATGCTGAACGTCAGGATCGAGGTTCCCTGACAAGGAATCAGAATCACTGGGGTTGGTTTTATCAATGAGAGATTTGGTGGCAGACAATGACGCACTTAACGCCAATTCTAGTGGTAATTGAAAAAATTCAGTAAAACGTCGGTTACACAGGATCAAATTACCCTTTTTGTCCACCAGGGTAATGCCTTCAGACACGTTGTCTAAGGTAGTCTGCAAAAGCGTGGTTTTTTCTTCAAGGGCTTGACTGGTGGTAACCATTTTATGGGCCATACCATTGAAGGATTCTATCAGGCCACGCAACTCGATGGGCGTCAGCCTGGCCGACTGTATGGGTATGATAGACTGTCCCGTCGCTACCTTGTGGGTTGCCTGGGTGATGGCCAGTACCGGCCGAGCAAGGAAACCGGCCAGCCACCAGCTTAGACCGGCCGCACCCAGCAAGCCTAACAGAACAATCTCAACGGTTATTTTTGATAGTTCTGCAGCACTACGCTGCAGTTCCGACATGGGTTGGGGGATCATGACTCCCCAGCCTAGCTTAGGCACTACGGTATAACCAGCCACCACAGGCTGATCGATTGCAGGTGAATCAAAGACAGTTACACCACTGTGCCCTGCCAGCATGTGCGTCACCGGTTTTAGGGTAGACAGATCGTGCATTTTATCAGTCCAGTCTTGGCGGGGATGGGCAAGTACTTTACCCTGCTGATCAAAAATGGCGGCATGTCCGCGGATGCCGAAGGAGATGCTTTTTTGCAGCGTTTTTAAATAGGTCGTGCTTAGGACGCCTATGGCCAGTCGCCCTTGCGGCAATGGCATCACCAGATACAGTATTGGCTCGCCGTTGCTGTCTGGTAGTACACCGGTAAATGTCACGTCATCAATAACTGTGTTGGCCTGCAATGCTGTGCGGAGGTGCTGCAAGAGGGGTTCTGACAAGGGGGATGAGAGTGAATTGGCTGTCTCAGGACCGAATTTTTTAATAACACGGCCCGTCGAATCGCTGATTACAATCTGCTGTAAATGTACATTAGTCAGTAACGGCGCCACATCTAATAGTGAAAGGTTGGCCGATGGGTTGCTGACAACAAATCGAAAAACAGCTGTCGCATCCGCTGCATAGCGTTCCAACGAGTGGGCGATACTAGTAGCGATAAGCAGATGTTTTTCATTGGTTTTGGCAATTTCCCGTTCCAGTACTGGTTTTTTAATCCACAGCGCTAGAAAAAGCACCGGTATCACCGAGATCAATGTAAAACTGATGAATAACCAATGGCGAAGGTGTAATCGAGCAATCATTAAGCCGACCTCAACAGCTCTGCTATGGCAGCAGCGGCTCGCCTGTTGGCATTACACCGCAGTGCCTTATGGAGGGTAGTAAATGCCTCTGTGAGTTGCTGCTGAGTAGAATCATCGTTGAGCAATCGCTCTATAGCGGCGCCGATATTTTCTATCCTGGCCGCCTTTTGAATAAACTCGGGAACAAGATCCTTTTGCGCCAAGAGATTTGGCAAAGCTACCCGAGGGACTGATATAAGCCGGGATAGGATAAAGCCAGTCACCGGCGCCACCTTATAGGCAACCACCATCGGACGTTTGATCAACAAGGTCTCTAGAGTAGCCGTACCTGAGGCCACTAGCACGACATTGGCCGCTGTTATCACCTCCCGGGCATGGCCATCTAGCAGGGTCACCGGTAGATCAGGCATATGTTGACGCAGCCATGTGGAGAGGAAATGGTAAATAGCGGGTGTCGCCGCAGGTAGCATAAATTGAAGATTGGTTTGGCGAGACTGGAGCCGGTGGGCGACAGAGAAAAACAGCGGGCCTAACCGTTGCGTTTCGCTGAGACGGCTGCCCGGCAACAAGGCCAACACAGGTCCATTATAATCAGATCGACCTAGCTGCTGGCGTGCTTGATGGCGATCATTATGCAATGGGATTTCATCGGCAAGAGGATGACCGACGTAACGGACTGGTACATGATGGGCCTTATAAAAGGCGGTTTCAAACGGCAGCAATGTTAGCATTAAATCGATGGCGCGGGCGATGCGGTGGACCCGGCCTGGACGCCAAGCCCATAATTGCGGACTCACATAATGAACCACCGGAATGCCTCGGCTGCGCAACTGACGTTCCAGCGGCAAATTAAAATCGGGCGCATCGATACCAATAAAGACATGGGGGGGAGTGGTTGCGAAATGTTGCAACAATGCCCGGCGAATTCGCATTAAGGTAGGTAAATGGCGCAGCACTTCCGTGACACCCATGACAGCCAGTCGTTCCAGGGGAAATAAACCCTGTAATCCGGCTGCCAACATGTGCTGGCCGCCAATGCCTTCAAAATAGGCGTGAGGATAATGGCTGCGTAAGCCAGCCATTAGACCTGCGCCTAATCTGTCACCGGATGGCTCACCCGCTAGCATAGCAATTCTCATGGCAAATCCTATGCAGAGATTCCAATAAATTTAACGGACAATACCCCGTGCCGAGCGCCCTAGGAGAAAATCTACCAGCACCCGAAGACAGTCAACAGTCTCGGCTAATTTTTTAAGCTGGTGGATAGCCTGCGGAAGGCGTAAATCGGAGCGGTAAAGTATCTTATAAGCCAATCGCACAGCGCGAATTT
>CAZGON010000034.1:0-24993 GCA_964527085.1 uncultured Candidatus Competibacteraceae bacterium | reverse complement strand
GTAAAACAAACAGCTTTTCAAAAAGTTGTTAAGAAGTATCTGAACAAATAGGTTATTAAGATTCAAAATATATTGGCAGCTATTAACAACATTTTCATTTGATGACTTGCTAATTGATAACTGCTGATCAATGGAGAGAGAAACGAAAATGGCGATTAGTAAAATATTGATAGTTGATGACTCGCCCACTGAATTGGCCAAAATTAAAGGCATTGTGTCGGATGCCGGCTATACCGCCGTTAGCGCGAGTAATGGTAAAGAGGCCCTGGAAAAAGCCAAGCAGGAAAAACCGGTTCTTATCTTTTTAGACGTTGTCATGCCAGACATGGATGGTTTTGCTACCTGCCGAATGCTGAACAATGATAATGATACTAAACATATACCGGTTGTTTTTGTGACCAGCAAAAAACAAAAAGCCGATCGCTTGTGGGCACAGATGCAAGGCGGCAAAGGATACGTTACCAAACCTTATTCAGCGGATGACATTGTTAGCCAAATTAACGCCTTTTTATAGATTGTTAGCCAAATTAACGCCTTTTTATAGCTTGAATAGCTTACTCGATGTTTGTGCAGCGCGTCTTTTCCTTAACACGTAGGCCCTCGACCGCCATTGCTTATTAAATGGAGATTATTACAACATGAAGGATAGACAGCAGGAAAGCGAACAATGGCTCAGCCCTAGCGCTGCACTCAACCGCTTTAATCTACCTCAAGGGTCAGTCATAGACATTGCCCATCAAGAAGACCAACGGGTGCGATATGGGTTCCGTATTGGCGATCTTGGCTTGTTAATTGGCGCCGATACAGTCAGCGAAGTGCTAGAAAAAACCCCTATCTTTGCCATTCCCCGCACACCCGCGTGGTTAACGGGTTTGCTCAATCTGCGTGGCAATCTTGTTCCAGTGTTCGATTTAAAGCTTTTTTTACGGCTGCAACACGAATCTGATCAGAAGCGGTATGTATTGGTATTAGACCGGGGCGATACCACCGTTGCAACCCTTATCGAAGGATTGCCTCAGGGCGTTGCTGCAACTCGCAAGTTGACGCGCCTACCACCGTTACACCCAACGCTACAAGCGCATACCTCAGTAGCTTACGTTAATCAAGAGGCGGTGTGGCTGGAATTTGATCATAAAGGTTTTTTTCAGTCTATAGGTAACCAGCTTTCAAAAACCATCTGAATTTTGCCTATCTAACTCGCTCACTAATTAATTAGTTAATCAATTAAGTGATAGATAGGTAAGCTTTTATACAAAAAACTCACAGATTTCACATTTAAATCTTGCTAATTTATTGGAAAGGAAACGCCATTATGCGTAATTTAAGGATCGGAAAACGCTTATTTATTTTAATCGCTGCTCAGCTAACATTGCTGATATTGATCAGTGGAGTTAGTTATTACGGTGTACGGGCTTCTAACAATGCTGTAGATAATTTATACAAAAACACAGAAGAAGTTGCCGCTCTTACTAGTCGGCGTAAAAGTATCCGTGATTTACCTGACTTGGTAAACAAACTGCTCAAAGACACCATGACCTGGCAAGAAGCCGAGCAACAACTCCCTGTCGTACAAGCTACCATCGAACAACGCTGGCAGCAATATTTAGAAACATTGTCTAGCAATGAACAGCAACGGATGCTTGAGATTTATGCACCAGCCTTAGCAAGTTTAAATAGAGGTATTGCAGAAGCCAAAAACTTTATCACAGAACGGAATCGGGAAGGTCTTTCTTTATTCGCCATCAATGATATGGATAGATTATTTGAACCTTATTTAAATCAGCTGATAAGCGATGCTCAAGTCGTGACGCAACAAGCGAATCAGCTTTATCAAGAAGAAAAGAATCAAGCTAATTATTTTTTGCTCTTTATCCTTGCCATTGCCGTCATCGCCATTGGTATGTCAGCCTTAGTCGGTTCTGCTGTGTACCGTTCTATTGCTGAGCCCATCACCCATATGTTGACCACCATTCGCCGCATTACCGCGGGCGATTTAGATGTGCGTACCGACATGACGGGTAACGATGAGTTGGCAGAACTGGGACAAGCCTTTGATCAACTACTGCAAGACCGTGTGGCTGCCTTAGTTCAGGCTGAAAGTGAAAACGAAACCCTCAACGAATCTATCATTAAGCTGCTGCAAGCAGTATCTCAGCTAAGTCAGAGAGACCTTACTGTCACAGTGCCGGTTACCGAAGATATGACGGGTCCCGTGGCGGATGCTTTGAATTTGCTCACCTCTGAAACCGCGAGTGTATTGTCCGGTGTAACCCGTATCTCCGAAGACGTGGCTTCAGCATCGCAAAAGGTGAAATCGCAATCTGATACGGTAATATTGGTGGCGCGCAGTGAGCGGGAGGAAGTGGATAAAGCAGCGGCCGAACTGGCAACAGCGGCAGAGGCCATGACGCATATTGCGGAATTGGCCCAGGCGTGTAACGAAGCAGCTGACAATGCCATCAGAACCACTCAAAAAGCGCTGGAGACGGTAACCGACACGGTGGATGGTATTAATAATACCCGCGACACCATTCGCGAAACGGAAAAACGTATCAAGCGCCTAGGCGAACGCTCCCAAGAAATTAGCGGCGTAGTGAGTATTATCAACACCATCGCCGAACGTACCCATATCCTTGCTTTGAACGCCAGTATGCATGCCGCCTCGGCCGGTGAGGCTGGTCGCGGCTTCGCGGTGGTGGCCGACGAAGTGCAACGCTTAGCGGAAAACTCCCGCGAAGCAACCCGACAGATCGCTACCTTGGTGAGCAATATCCAGACTGAAACTGCCGATACCGTGAACGCCATGAACACCGCCATCAGCCAAGTAGTGGAGGGTAGCCAGTTGGCCGAGCAGGCGGGTAATCAGATGAGAATTACCCAGCAAACCACCGCTGAACTGGTGGCTGCTGTGCAACAGATTTCCACCAGCTCTCAGCAACAGGCTAAAGTTAGTAACCAGCTTATAACCCGTGCCCAACAGATTCAGGAGAGCACTTATCAGACCGGTCAACAGCTTAAAGAACAAACTGTTTACACTGAAAATCTAGTGGAATTTGCCCAAGGTCTGCTGAGTTCCGTGCGCGTGTTTAAGCTACCTGCCAAGGTTAATTAATAACGAACTCTGTCTAGAGCTTTACTGCTGGTTTGCCACGAGGATGCTAAACATGGCCGCGCTGGATATAAAAATGACGGAAAATTTAGAGACAGAGGTTGCCGAACTTGTTGGTATCTTGTTGGAAACAAGCTCCTCTGAGGAGACGACTGATGATGACGGTACTACTTTGGCAGAGAATCTTACTCGCTATGCAGCGCAGGTGGAACGCCTTGCTATAGCGGCTGAGAACGCTTGTCTGCTGGGATTACAGGATGTGTGCCTGCTGTTCCAAGAAAACCTTATGCAACTCGGTGCGCAACAACGCCCCCTGAAGGACGACGAGCGGGAAGCCATGGAGGAATGGCCAGCCCTGGTTATCGGTTACTTGGAAGCGCCTGAAGACGCCGACAACGGGGCTGCGTTGCTTGATCATTTGCAGAGAAAAGTTTGGCCACAACCACTGGCGGCGGATCATGCGCAAGTGCTGAGCGAGTTATTGGCGTCAAGCGACGTTGCCCAAGATGATGATAGCGTTGAGCAAATCCAACCCACCACCGAGATGGCTGAATCAGACGTTGACAATGACATAGCCACTCTATCTGTTGTGGCGGTACCTGACGGCGATGATCTCGAGCAAGACCTTGACCCTCTTGACCCTGTCACAATTGATCTAAATACGCTGCCAACCTCTGTAGAAGAAGCAGTATTAGCTGCCAATTTAGAAGACCCTGAAGACACTTTCGCCGATGACAATCCCTTTGCGACAGACTGGCAACAGGAAATCGTATTAGCTGCCAATTTAGAAGACCCTGAAGACACTTTCGCCGATGACAATCCCTTTGCGACAGATTGGCAGCAGGAAACTGTACTGGCGGCGGATTCAGAAAATCCTGAGGAAACCGTAACCGACAAGAACGCTTTTGCAACGGGCTGGCCGCAGGAAACTGTACTGGCGGCAGAGTTAGAAGACATTGAGGAAACTGCAACCGATGATAACCCTCTTGATGCATTGCAACAGGAGGTCATTGGGCTTATGGATATTTTAACTACAGTTCTTTCTAGCCACGAGGATAGCGCTGTAGTATCAGGACTTACCTGCTTTGCGGCTCAGGTAGAGCGTCTTGCCATAACAGCTGGGGAGACTGGCCTGCTGGGATTACAGGATGTATGTCTGCTGTTTCAAGAAAACCTTTTGCAGCTTAGTGCTCAACAACGCCCCCTGAAAGACGACGAGCGGGAAGCCATGGAAGAATGGCCGACGCTTGTTATCGGTTATCTAGAAGCGCCTGAAGATCCTGACAATGGGGCTGCATTGCTTGAGCATTTGCAGAGAGAAGTTTGGTCACAACCCCTAGTGGCAGACGATGCTCAAGTGCTGGGCGAGTTATTGACGCCAGCCGACGCGGCACAGGATGATGACAGCGCTGAGCAAACCCAGCTCACGACTGAGATGGCTGAACCGATCGTCGAGCCTTTAGCAAGCTGTGACACTGTTCAAGTGCTGGATGAGGAAACTTCTGTACCGTTGGACGACAGTATTGAAGACGATGACACGTCCGTCGATACTACCACTGATGTCAATCTAGATGTCGACGATGACGATAATGACGATGACGATAATGACATAGATGCATTTTCCAGCGGTTCAGACGCTAACTGCGAGTTGGTGGAAATCCTGCGGGCAGAAATTGCTCTGATGGCTGAATCTTTGGACGAGGTATTAGACGCAGCCGCTCAACCCGACACCCGAACAGAGGCGTTAACAAGTTACGCAGAACAAATGGAGCGTTTTGCAGATGCGTGTGAATCTATCGGTTTAACAGGGCTCTACCAAGTTTGTTCACGACTTCAGGAAAATCTATCGACGCTTGCGGTTTTAGAAGAGACCTTTGCTAACGAACAACGACAGTTAGTAGAGCGTTGGCCTGATGTGGTGCTTAATTATTTACAGGCCCTCTCTGACCGGCAGGTTTGTCAAACCCTTGTGCAATACCTCCAAGATACAACCTGGCCAACACCGCTGCCCGCCGCAGACGCCACCGCCTTAACAGACTTGTTGGCAACAGCCAAATTAGAAATAGAAGATGGCGAGGTCGAAGCACGCCAACAGCAGGCTCAACCAGAGGACGTATCCTTAGCCTTACCGGAGGATGTCAATCCAGAGCTTTTGGACAGCCTGCTGCAAGAGCTACCTAATCAAACCAGTGAATTTTCTACCGCTATACAAAATATCGTAGACGGTGAAGGCACCCAACAGGATGTGGACGTGGCGCAACGCATTGCGCATACCCTAAAAGGCGCTGGCAACACGGTAGGCGTCCGTGGCATTGCCAATCTAACGCACCATATAGAAGATATTTTGCTGGCCCTATCAAAACATGCCGCTCTTCCCAACCGAGCCTTGGCTGAAACCCTGATGAATGCGGCGGATTGTCTGGAAACCATGAGCGAGTCTCTGTTGGGTATCAGTGAACCGCCAAATCAGGCAGTCGCTGTGATGCAAGAGATTTTGGACTGGGCTAATCGTATAGATCAATACGGTATACCCACCGCTGACGAAGCACCTCTTAAACCACAGTCCCACAACCCTGAAAAACCATCATTGGAAAAAGCCGTTAAAGAAGACTCACCGACCCCTCACGAGGTCAGTGAGCCCATGCTGCGGATTCCTGCTGCGCTGGTGGATGAACTGCTACGGTTGGTGGGAGAAAGCGTTATCTTAACCGGTCAGGTTCAAGAACAAGCTAAAAAGACCATGCTTCACAGCCAGGCCGTGCAGACTCAAAATCAGATGTTTCAGCAATTGACTAATGAGCTAGAACAGTTGGTGGATATTCAAAATGTTTCCTCACCATTGGCTAGATCAGTGGTAAAGAGCGATTTTGATCCTTTGGAGTTAGAAAAATATAATGAGTTGAACAGCGTGACTCACCGACTTGTGGAAATCGCGGCTGATTCTGCAGAACTCAGTTATCAGGTTGCTAATGATTTGGGGTTTCTCGACGACCTTCTAGTCAATCAAGCACAGCTGCAACAGGAAAACCAGGGAGCTGTCTTGCGCACCCGCATGGTCCCTGTGAAAACAGTGGCGCCCCGCCTACAGCGCAGTGTTCGACAAACCTGTCGGCTTATCAATAAAGAGGTCAACCTAGAAGTAAGTGGTGTCAATACCTTGATGGACAGCAATGTGCTGAATGATCTGGTAGACCCCCTGATGCATATGCTGCGTAACGCCGTGGACCATGGTATTGAAACTGCCGAAGTGCGGCAAAACAGCGGTAAAGATCCGGTTGGCCGTATTGATTTAGGATTTTTTCGGGAAGGCAACCGAGTGGTAGTACGCTGTCAAGATGACGGCGCTGGGCTTGATTTGCAGGCCATTCGCGCCACTGCAGAACGTAAAGGTTTAGTGACGGCGGATAAACAGTTAGAGGACGATGAAGTCATCCGGTTGATTTTGGCGCCAGGCTTTTCCACCCGCACAGCAACAACCCAGACGTCGGGCCGAGGTATCGGCATGGATGCGGTTTACAGTCGGGTCAAGGAACTCAAAGGTTCACTCAATGTTAAATCTGAAGCGGGCAAAGGTTGTCTGTTGGAATTGCGTTTACCGCTTACTTTGATGTCCACTCATGCTCTTCTGGTTAGCGTTAACAAACAACGCTTTGCCCTATCTGACCGAGGAATAGAACAAATCCTTTATCCTGGAATCGGTGAAGTGCGCCGACTTGGTAACTCCACTACCTACCAGCTAGGCGATGATCTTTATGAATTTAATACCCTTGAAGATCTGCTAGATCTACCCAGAAATGCTGATGCCACAAACCATTGTCCTGTGCTGCTTATTCAAGATGATGCGGGCGCCACGCGGGCGGTTATGGTGCAAGAAGTCCTCGATAGTCGAGATATGGTTATCAAAAATCTTGGTTATTATATTCCTAAACTGAGCGGCGTAGCCGGGGCTACCATCTTGGGTGATGGCGGCGTAGTACCCGTCCTCGATTTACCAGACCTGCTCCGCGTGCCCTTGCCGAATTTACTATCTACTCACGCCGCATCACAGGCTGAAGCGGGTCAACAAGCCGACACCAATTATCAACGTTGCGCTTTAATCGTGGATGATTCGTTAAGTGCTCGGCGTTCTTTGGCCCAGTTTATCGAAGATGCTGGTTTTGAGGTACATACCGCTAAAGATGGTTTAGAAGCCATTAGCGCTATGCAAACCAAACAACCTGATTTGTTGCTGGTAGACATGGAAATGCCGCGAATGAATGGTTTAGAACTGACCTCTCATGTAAGAGCTAACGAAGCTACCCGTAATATACCGGTTATTATGATTACTTCACGCTCCACCGAGAAACATCGGCAGAAGGCCAAAGGGGTTGGGGTCAATTTTTACATGACCAAACCTTTTTCGGAAGATGAACTGCTGCAGAATATTGGCACAGCATTAAGGAGCGTCTAATGAATTCTCTATCTTCTAAATCTTCTGTGCTATCTCTCTACGCGGTAGTCAGTATCGATGATCGTAAGTTACTCATTCCTCAACAGGAAATTACCAGCCTGGAATCAATTATGGATTTGACAACGGCTCCCCAAGAGCCCCCTGTGATCGGCTCTTTCACGCTGGCAGGAGAACTATGGCCGGTCTTCTCTCTATCCGGTGAGCTGGATGTACTTTTAGAGACCCCTAGCACACGCCGCATGTGCCTATTGCTCAAAGACGGCAGCCATGCATTGGGGTTGACATGTGATCAAATTGAACCGTTACGTCAGCAGAATATGCGGCTACAACCGCTACCACCGTGTATGAACACAACCACTTCTCCCGTACAAGCCCTGGTTCTCCATGGGGATGCTATCGGATGTGTGACGACAACTGCTCGATTAGCAAATCTTATTGCTAATTTTAAGCATCGGGAGAGCAGCCATGCCCTCTGAGACTAGCAAGGCTTGGGTATTCAGCCTGGACGACACGCTGTGGGGCGCCGTAGGGGAGCGGGAAATGATTCATCTTGTGGAATCACCCATACTTTTGGAAGTTCCTCAAAGTCCCCCTTATTGCCGACATGTGCTGGTGTGGAACGAGCGGGTATTGCCTGCCTTAGATCTGGCGGCATGGCTGCATGGGCATCCCATAGCACGCAATCAGTGGTTGGCTGGACTTATGGTTTACCAAAGCCCAAACGCTGCATTGCAGTACGGCGCGTTACTCTTGGCAGACTTACCACAACGTAAATCCGTCGCTGACGACCAAGCATGTCCCCTGCCTAGCAAGCCTTCAAATTGGCAATCTGTTGCCGTATCCTGTTTTACGAATGGTGATTCCGTGGTACCTATTCTGAACTTGCCTTACATCTTTTCCGGTGCTTTACTAAAGGCATAGAGGTTTGTAAGAGGCGATCCACGACTTATGTGCGGACGGTATACCCTGCAGGCAAAATTTGAAACCCTTAAAAAACACTTTCAAGTGTCAAACCAGTCCGAGCTAACACCCCGGTATAATATTGCTCCTTCCCAGTCTATAGCGGCAGTTCGAATGGGGGACAAGGGTCGGGAACTTGCTATGCTACGTTGGGGATTGGTGCCTTTCTGGGCAAAGGACCTAAAAATTGGTTACCGGACTATCAATGCCCGGGCAGAAACCGTCGCTTCTAAACCTGCTTTTCGCGCTGCTTTCCGGCAACGACGTTGTTTGATTCCAGCCGACGGCTTTTATGAATGGAAAACCCAATCTGGTGGCAAGCAGCCTTATTATATTAGGTTAAAGCACAACCATTTATTTGCTTTTGCTGGACTTTGGGAACACTGGAAAAGTGAAACTGGTGAGATTATGGAGTCCTGTACTATTATTGTCACTAACGCTAATGAACTGGTACGCTCAATTCATGATCGTATGCCGGTTATTTTAAATCCCAATGACTACGAAACCTGGCTGCTTCCCTCAAAAAACTCTACAGACTACCTCACTGCCCTTCTAAAACCTTATCCTGCTGAGCAGATGACAGCTTATTCAGTAAATGTTAGTGTAAACAACCCCAAACATGAAGATCCTAGCTGCATTGAACCTCTTACAACTTGAGTAAAGCTTATCTTAGTCATGGATGTGGATAAGGCAGCTCAGTTATTTATCTTCCCGCAAAGCCTATGGCGCCGCCAACGTTTGCAACGGCGCTCTTTTTGTTTAAATTCCTCTTCCGCTTAACAAAAACAGCTCCATTATTGGGGTAGTCCCTGTTCTCCTGGGCGCAGTTCCTGTCCAATTGTAGGCCAAACGTAATTCAAGGAAATAAATGCAACATGATTTTCAGCGCTGTCGTCGTCTGAATCTCGATCTTCCCATTCATAACGGTAGAAGACATCAACCGACCAATCCTGCGTTAAAGCATAACTCAACCCTGGCTCAAACGAAGCATAGTATCTGTCATTGTCAGAACCTTCTACGTCCGATCGATTGCGGAAAAACCGGCCTTGCAGCAAAAAATCTAACTGAGGGCGTAGTTGCTGGGTTAAACGAAGGGTGACTAAGTCAGTTTCCAATAACTCACCGGCACCACTGGGACGAAGCTGTCTGGTATAGTTAACGCGAACTCTACTCAATTCGGTACGGCGCTCGCCATAGGCACGGCCTACGAGACCTGTTTCATCACCATCTTCATCCCGCGTGTCGAAGGAAGTAAACCGAAAACCTAGTTCAAATCCTGCTCTTGTAAGTTCGGAAAATTCGTGATCGGCGCCCGCCAAGAAAGAGTAATTATCAAATTCCCGATCTTCATCTCCCCGATAAAAATTCGCATCAATGGTAGCATTTAATGTAGTTACTGGGCTGATGTCTCTAAACATCTGTGCAGCTACTGTATGTTCTGTAAAATCTATAATATCAACTTCTGGAGGTGCGTCGTAGGAGGTGTCATTGAACTCATAGGACAATTCGGCTTCTGTCAGCTCTGTCAGAGTACGACGCCAAGAAGGTTGTAATAATACTCTTTCACGCCGCACTTGTCGGCGAGATAAATTTTCGTCAATATCTTCTCCGGCATCAACGATGACCTCGCCGGGATCGATGAGAATGTCGAGGGTTCGCTGTATTGTATCCCGCCGATAAGAGCCGTCCAGCCGCCATTCCCCCAATTCGGTCCTGTAGAGAGACCCTATACCTGCAAACTGATTGTGTTTATCGGCCAAATCATCGTCATCCCCTTCGTAATGAAGGGCATCGTATCGAGCAAATGCCCGTAAATCCCAAATTTCTGTTAATCGGCTCGCTTCAACTGATCCGGAAAGCACAGTTGTGAAAACTTGATCTGTAGGCGAATCACTTTCAAGCCTATAATTATCCTCGTACTCTTGGCTTAAACTTATTGACGGAGACACTATCCACGCTTGTGCGAAGGCAGCATCTGCGAGAAAAGGAACGCTAACAAGGCACATCACCTTTACAAATTTTGTACCTGATGAAGATTGTGCTTTATTAAAAGCGCAGGGCGATGGTTTTGGAAAATTTATCAAAATTATATTCCCCCGATCGTTGAATACTTAGTCCCGCCAGTTTATGAACAGGTTTTATTTATCGATTTTTCGTTTGACCGATTTTGTGACGTACCTAAAAAAATTTACTTTAGTTTGTCTTCATCTGCAAAAAGCTAAGTTTTTTTAGCTAAACTTGGTTTACCATCTATTATTGATAAACATTCAAAAAAACTCAAAAAAATTACATTAATGTAATACTGCTTCAAAAGCTCAATAAGCATGTACAGTAAAAAAACCTTATTAATATAGCTTCAGTAACATCATTTTTACCCTAATTTTTCTGACAAAACCCTTGCAATATTTTAAAGAAAAATAATATTTCGTCATTATTGATAGATGAGTTATAACAGAAATATAGGCGAGAAAAATTTATTAAATTTAATATCTATAATTCTAAACTTGAGATACCCAACATGCTATCTAAATACGTTAAGGTCAATCTTTTTAATAGATGCAATAAATCCTACAAAATTGTGCTTGCTCAAAGCAGTTCTGTCAAGCACTTAATCTTATTAGATTCAACTGACGGTTCTTTCTATTCATCATGTAGTTCGCTTTACCGATGGACTAAACAACCTAGATCGTATAGAAACTAATGTTTTTATCAAGCAGGTCAACTTAATCGGTTGTTTTCGAAAGCTCGCTTTATTTTTCTTCATCGAAACATGTATAGTTTTTATTTATCCTGCTGGAGGATTAAATAAATCAGTATTGGGTCAAATAAGGTTTTTCCTATCTCAGTATTTCCTCATCATTGCAGATGTTTGCTGTAAAGATTTATAAGTATTACTCATCTATATGAGAACCTTATACTTGGATTTTATTTCAGTTTACAAATTAAATATGGCTTATGAAAGCTATTAAGAGCTACCCAATGAACAATAATGATTCCAGCCGTTGGCAGTTTTGGATCGACCGTGGTGGTACCTTCACCGATATAGTAGCCCGTCGGCCCGATGGTAGCATCACCGTTTGTAAACTACTTTCAGAAAACCCAGACCTCTATCAGGATGCTGCGGTGCAAGGCATTCGCGAGCTATTGGGTGTAAGCAAAGACAAAACCATTCCAGCAGAAAAAATTGCAGCGATAAAAATGGGCACCACGGTGGCCACCAATGCGCTGCTTGAGCGCACAGGTGACCGCACCCTACTGCTCATCACCAAAGGATTTGCCGATGCGCTTCGTATTGGCTACCAAACCCGTCCAAGGCTCTTTGACCAGCATATTGTGCTGCCTGAGCTATTGTATGAGCGCGTCGCTCAAGTGGATGAGCGCCTGCTGGCAGACGGCACAGTGACGGCGCCGCTGGATCCAGAATCGGTACGAACTCCCTTACAAACTGCTTTTGATGATGGCATCCGCAGTGTGGCTATCGTCTTTATGCACAGTTACCGTTATCCAGCTCATGAGAATACCGTGGCTGAAATAGCTCGTTCTATGGGCTATCACCAAATCTCAGTTTCCCATGTGGTTAGTCCATTGATGAAATTAGTGGGCAGAGGCGATACCACAGTGGTAGATGCCTATCTTTCGCCTTTACTGCGCCGCTATGTGGATCAAATCACCACCGATCTAGGCAATGCCCAGCTCATGTTTATGCAATCCAACGGGGGATTGACAGAGGCGCATCGTTTTCAAGGCAAAGACGCTATCCTTTCTGGACCCGCTGGAGGCGTGGTGGGCATGGTGCGGACCGCCGCCATGGCCGGCTTTCATAAACTCATCGGCTTTGATATGGGCGGCACTTCCACCGACGTTTCTCATTATGATGGCGAGCTGGAGCGTAGTTTTGAAACCATGGTGGCTGGTGTGCGCATCCGGGCCCCCATGCTTAGCATTCACACGGTTGCCGCCGGTGGCGGTTCCGTGCTGCACTACGACGGTAGCCGTTTGCGGGTAGGTCCGCAATCTGCCGGCGCCAATCCGGGACCTACCAGCTACCGACGCGGCGGCCCTTTGGCAGTGACGGATTGCAATGTCATGCTAGGCAAAATACAGCCAGCCTATTTCCCCAAAGTTTTTGGCCCCCAGGGCAATCAGCCGCTGGATCGCGATCTCGTGTTTAGAAGATTTGCGCTGCTGGCAGATCAGGTTGGCGTCGATGCTGAAGGGCTGGCGGAAGGTTTTCTTAAGATTGCTGTAGATAACATGGCCAACGCTGTGAAAAAAATCTCTGTGCAGCGCGGTTATGATGTCACGGAATATACCCTCTGCTGTTTCGGCGGCGCTGGCGGACAGCATGCCTGCTTAGTAGCCGATGCTTTGGGAATAGAACGAGTGTTTATTCATCCTTATGCCGGAGTGCTGTCCGCCTATGGTATGGGGCTGGCTGATATGCGCGCCATGAGCGAACAGGCTGTTGAGATAGGGTTCTCTAGGGCTGCATTAGATGAAATTTCGAAAATTTTGGTAAGTCTTTCCAGCAAGGTTCAAAATGAGTTATTAAACCAGGGTGTTGAAAGCGGACGACTTACTATTATCCAAAAAGCTCATTTGCGCTACCAAGGCACAGACACTGCTCTAGCAGTATCAGCCGCTGATGCTCAAACCATGCGGGCGCAGTTCGAGGCGCTTCATAAACAACACTTTGGCTTTACCATGCAAGACTGCCCTCTCATGGTGGAAGCGGTATCCGCAGAAGCCATTGGCAACACCGGCGTGGAAGATGACCCAATACTGCCTCGCCAAGATAAGAACACCGAGCCACGACCTTTGACAACGGTATCCATGTATACCCATGGCGAATACCACAAAACCCCGCTGTTCGACTGGCAACGTTTGCAGACCAACGACCAAATCAACGGCCCTGCCCTCCTCGTTGACTGTAATAGCACAACAGTCGTGGAACCGGGTTGGCAGGCACGCATCAATAACCATGGCCATCTCATCATGGAACGGGTACTGTCTCGGCCAACACAACAAGCCATTGGCGCCGATGCCGATCCAATCATGCTTGAGATCTTTAACAATCTTTACATGTCCATCGCTGAACAAATGGGTGGCGTGCTAGCCAATACGGCCCATTCGGTCAATATCAAAGAACGTTTAGATTTTTCCTGCGCTGTATTTAACAGCCAGAGCAATCTGGTGGCCAATGCTCCCCACATGCCGGTGCATTTAGGTTCCATGAGCGATAGCGTGCGTGGCGTGATCTGTAAATGGAAGGGTCAAATGCATCCCGGCGATGTGTTTGTGCTCAATGCCCCTTACAACGGCGGCACTCATCTACCGGATGTTACTGTCATCACGCCGGTATTTGACAACGCCGGCGAAACCGTAATGTTCTATGTTGGCTCGCGTGGTCACCATGCGGATATTGGCGGCATCACCCCGGGTTCCATGCCACCTCATAGCCACAGGGTGGATGAGGAAGGCGTGTTGATTGATAATTTACGTCTAGTTGCCAATGGCACTCTGCTAGAGGCGGAAATACGTCTAGTACTAAGCGGAAGTTTATATCCGGCGCGTAATATAGATCAAAATATGGCCGACCTATGCGCTCAGATCGCCGCCAATGAAAAAGGCGTGCGGGAATTACAGCGTATGGTGAACCATTTCGGTTTAGATGTAGTACAGGCTTACATGGACCATGTACAGAACAACGCAGAGGAATCGGTGCGTCGCGTTATCCAGCGTCTTTCCTCCGGGCATTTTGAATACCCCATGGACAATGGTGCGGTGATTCGTGTTGCAATCAGCGTGAACAAACACACCCGCTCGGCAGTTCTGGATTTTACCGGCACCTCCCAGCAGCAATCGTTCAATTTCAACGCACCACTATCCGTTTGCAGGGCGGCCGCGCTATATGTTTTTCGGACTTTGGTGGATGATGATATCCCCATGAATGAAGGGTGCCTTAAACCTTTGCAACTCATTGTACCCGAGGGCAGTTTGTTAAATCCGCAATACCCGGCAGCCGTGGTGGCGGGCAATGTGGAAACCTCCCAGGCCATCGTCGATACCCTTTACGGTGCCTTGGGTATCATGGGTGCCGCCCAAGGCACTATGAACAACTTTACTTTCGGCAACAGCAACCAGCAGTATTACGAAACCATTTGCGGTGGCGCCGGTGCTGGGCCGGATTTCGACGGCACGGATGCGGTGCATACTCATATGACCAACTCCCGCCTCACCGATCCGGAAGTATTGGAATGGCGTTACCCGGTGATGGTGGATGATTTCTCTATCCGCAAAGGTAGCGGCGGTAAAGGTAAACACCGGGGTGGCGATGGCGTGGTGCGACGCATTCGCTTTTTAGAACCGATGACGACCGCCATCGTCTCTGGTCATCGCACCGTTCCCCCTTATGGTATGGCTGGCGGTAAGCCTGGCGCTGTGGGCCGCAACCGGGTGCTGCGAAAAAACGGATACGAAGAAACCATTGGCGCTGCAGCACAAACGGAAATGGCGCCCGGTGATGTATTTATTATTGAAACACCAGGCGGTGGTGGTTATGGGGTAGTGGATTGATCCAGTTATCGATCCAGCGACTCGAGTTATGCTAATTTTTTAAAAAAGACTTCACCGGGGACTACCTGATGAAGTCAACATGTTGACAAGAAAGAGGATTAAGGGGTTATCCAGCGACCGCGAAAAGTCATGGATAACCAACAAGTAAGCACCTATAGGACTTACGCAGCTCGTTCCAGAGGACGCCGTGAACACGTCCTTGTGGGCTTGATGACGGCCTTCCGGGCCGCCAACACCTCTTTCATGAGCTACACAAGTCCTTTGTGCATAAATCCTGACCTACAACTTGTCAAGCAGGAGGAGGCGCAGGTGGTGCTGCAGGCGGAGCTGGAGGAGTCGCTGGAGGTGGTGCAGGAGCTGCCGGAGGAGGCGGGACATCTTCATCCGGCGCACTCAGTGGGCCTGGAACCGCACAGTTAAAGATAGCGTCTTGATATACCAATGAACCGTCGGTAATGCGGGCTGTGGTATCATCGATGTCAAGACATCCATCCTCAAACTGATTGGGCGGCGCGGTACCGGCATCGGTGATAATGGCTTTGTGGATAAAGCCTCCAAAGCCTTCCCGGTGTAAAGCGCCGGTGGTGGTGGTATCCGGCCTGCCTGCGCGACCTACCAAAGTGATGTTGGAAAAGGTTGGCGTGGAGATAGGTAGTTGATCAAAGTTATCGCCGTTGTTATCGGACTCGATGGTGCGATCTCCCAACCCATTGCTCTGCACCGCAATGGCAAACTGGATACCTCCCTGATAACCCAGATCCATGTCAAAACTATCATCGTCAGCCGCCGTGACCACCAGGTGCTTGGCGTTGACCGTACCACCAAACCACTCGATGCCATCGTCACCACTGTAGTGCACCTGCACATAGTCAATCACCGTGCCCGAGCCAACCCCTTCTAGGGTAAGCCCCTGGATTTCCTCGTCTTGACGAAACTCCTCACCGGACTCAGCGATCACCAGGTAACGAATCGCACCACTGCTATCCAAGGGGTTATTGCCTCCAAAGAACCGATTCACCCCATCGGGGGCCGCCTCACTGAGCACCTCTGCACCTTCGTTGACTACCCCGAAACCATCGATGATCAGACCTCCCCACTCATTGGGTCCGGTAAAATCATTCCCTGCCCCAATGTTGGCCGTCTCAGGATCAGTCCCATCGGCTGAACTCATTACCACCGGTAACTCCGCGGTACCGTTGACAAAGATCTTGGAGCCTCGGGTAATCACCAGCGCGGCACTGGTACCCAACGCCCCATAGATCTGCGTGCCCGCCTCAATGGTCAAGGTCACCGGTGTCACTGTCGCCGGTGTGGCCCCTTGCACCCCACCGTTGCCCACATTGATGGTGCCGGCCAGTAGATACACATGATCACTGGTTAGCTTGGTATCCGCTGTGATGGGAGCGTTGATCAAACACACCGGAAATTGCACGCCAAACACCGTAGCCGTTGCGTTGCCATTGGCAGTTCCCAGCGGGCAGTTGGCCGTGGCCGCTGGGGTGAGCCGACCTTGGGCAACATCCAACGCCAACGGGTGCTCAGGGTTGGGTTTCAGACTCCCCGGACCTTGGTGAAGCGTCCAACCGTCCCACCAGGGCTGGGTGGCGTCCGGAGACACCGCCCCAATATAATCCGTCGCTTCGAAAAAACTATCCTGCCAGATACCAAAAGCAGGCTGTTGAGGAGTTGGTAAATTAGATGCGGCAGCCGCTTGAGTGAAGGCGATCTGCGTAGCAGCAGGTAACGCTGCCTCCGCAGCTTGAGCAGCAAACGAGACAGGATCCAATTGCGGGTTGATTTCTTGAATCTGTCCGGACGCTAATAATCCTTGTTCACCGGGATCACCACCAGCGCCAGCGTCGTCCAGGGCAAAACTGGCTACCGCACAATTAAAAATAGCGTTTTGATAAACCAACAAACCACTGTCCACTTGAGCAGAAGTATCGTCAATATCAATACAGGCTGTTTCAAACTGATTGGGCGGCGCGGTACCGGCATCGGTGATAATGGCCTTATGAATAAAGCCTCCAAAACCTTCCCGATGCAAAGCGCCGGTGGTGGTGGTATCCGGCCTACCGGCACGACCGATAAGGGTAATATTTGCTATAGTCGGAAGGGTACGGGGCAACTGATCAAAGTTATCGCCGTTGTTATCGGACTCGATGGTGCGATCTCCCAACCCATTGCTCTGCACCGCAATGGCAAACTGGATACCTCCCTGATAACCCAGATCCATGTCAAAACTATCATCGTCAGCCGCCGTGACCACCAGGTGCTTGGCGTTGACCGTACCACCAAACCACTCGATGCCATCGTCACCACTGTAGTGCACCTGCACATAGTCAATCACCGTGCCCGAGCCAACCCCTTCTAGGGTAAGCCCCTGGATTTCCTCGTCTTGACGAAACTCCTCACCGGACTCAGCGATCACCAGGTAACGAATCGCACCACTGCTATCCAAGGGGTTATTGCCTCCAAAGAACCGATTCACCCCATCGGGGGCCGCCTCACTGAGCACCTCTGCACCTTCGTTGACTACCCCGAAACCATCGATGATCAGACCTCCCCACTCATTGGGTCCGGTAAAATCATTCCCTGCCCCAATGTTGGCCGTCTCAGGATCAGTCCCATCGGCTGAACTCATTACCACCGGTAACTCCGCGGTACCGTTGACAAAGATCTTGGAGCCTCGGGTAATCACCAGCGCGGCACTGGTACCCAACGCCCCATAGATCTGCGTGCCCGCCTCAATGGTCAAGGTCACCGGTGTCACTGTCGCCGGTGTGGCCCCTTGCACCCCACCGTTGCCCACATTGATGGTGCCGGCCAGTAGATACACATGATCACTGGTTAGCTTGGTATCCGCTGTGATGGGAGCGTTGATCAAACACACCGGAAATTGCACGCCAAACACCGTAGCCGTTGCGTTGCCATTGGCAGTTCCCAGCGGGCAGTTGGCCGTGGCCGCTGGGGTGAGCCGACCTTGGGCAACATCCAACGCCAACGGGTGCTCAGGGTTGGGTTTCAGACTCCCCGGACCTTGGTGAAGCGTCCAACCGTCCCACCAGGGCTGGGTGGCGTCCGGAGACACCGCCCCTATGTAATTCGTCGCTTCGAAAAAACTATTATCCCAAATACCTGCCGGGTTTCGACCTGATTGCGTCGGAAGCTGTGACACATTCCTTACATCTTCGAAGGTAACGGCTGTTGCACTGCCGAGCCTGGCCGCTGGAGCTTGAGCAGCGAAGGTACTATCGAGCTGTGGATTAACGTTAGCAAAGTTAACAACACCCGCATCAACACCAAATTGTTGAATACTGACAGCGTGGGCCCCAGAGGCGGCCGCAAAGGTACTGACTAAAATCGCATAAAAAATAAGACTGTTCTTGTATGTCATTGAAGCTTCTCTTGCATTATGGTTAAGCTTTGTTGTAAGCCGTTGCGACGCTATCAAATCGTGATGAAGAAAAGGTGACACTTTTGCGACAAAACGGTGTATATGGAAAAACACCTATTTATAAAGTAACTATTCATCCTTCCGTCATTCCGTCATTCCGGCAGGGATGCCGGAATGACGGGTAAGCAGTTACGATTTTTCCAAGCTATAGTTCCCAGCTGAGGGAAAGCCCCATTGACCAACCATCCCGGTAAGCCCTTTGCGTCTCGCTGCCCTGTTTAAACTCGGTTCGCGGGTTAAGAAGATTTTTAGCGGCAAACTTTAGGTTGAGTGAATCGGTTAACTGCTGGCTTAAAATAAAATCTAGACGCGGCGCCGGTTGTTCCTTAATGTCGGGTTGGCCCTGCACACCTACTTCGGAAATGCGCTCACCCACCACGTTGTATAGCAGGGTGGCTTCGGTATCGAAGCCGCTGTAACCGATAGCCATATTGATGATATAAGGTGCCTGGCCTTGCAGTTCCCGGGTTGGATTGGTATTGGTGAAGAGAGTGTCTTCGGAAATGGTGACTTCTGAATCGATTAGCGAGAAATTTCCGTAAGTAAAAAAATCGTCTAATTTCTCGTGGAGAAAATCGAGGTTTTTTCTAAATCCCACTTCAATGCCATAGGCTTCCGCCGCGTCCGCATTTTGAAAGGTGCGAGGCGTATTAAAACCCGGTATTTTTACCGTCTCTATGGGGCTTTCAAAATCCCGATAAAAGACTCCTACGGAGAGATTTTCCGCATCGCCGAAATACCATTCCCAGCGCATATCAAAGCTTTCGATTTCCGTCTCTTCTAAATCCGGATTACCGATAAAGGTATCGTCGGTGACCGGATCAACATAGGAGGCAGGAGACAGTTCCCGTAGATTGGGCCGGGAGACGGTGACGCCATAACCAAACCGCAATTGCATGGTGTCGGTCATAAACCAGGTGGCGGTAACGGCAGGCAGCGTCTTTGCGGTATCCAATTCCGCTTGCACCGGGTTTTCAAGACCACCCGGCGTTTCTTGGAAAGTCACCACTTCCAGATCCGCTTGTTCATAACGAACTCCCGTATTGATACGCAACAGATCAAATACATAGGTATCCGCCAGTAAGTAACCCCCAGTCACAGTTTGCTCACCTTCTGCATCGTCATTAGCCCCGGTCAAATCATCGATGACAAAACCATCTGGACCGATATTGTCGGGGGTAAAAATACCTTCGGGGTTAGGTTGGGTAGCGATATCAAAGGGTGTTGGACCTCCTTGAAAACGAAATTGGAAGCGTTGTACATCGGATTCCCGTTCTTGATCCAGATAAGACCATCCCGTTTTGAGCAAGGTGCTGAACTTGCCCTCCTCACCCAAGGGAAGCGACAAATCAAAGGCTAGATTACGGGTTGTATCTTCGGATTCCGAAAAATCCCGTGCGATAGAACTTTCTTCGAAGACGAAAGCATCGTTTTGCAGCGTGTAACGGTAAAAGCGCCGATCGGGCGCATCGCGGCGGCTTTTTGCATACATAGCCCGCCAATCTATGTCAAGTTCCATATTCCATAAAAACGGGACAGTATGTCCCCCTATCAGTTGTTGGGAAAAAAGCTCTCGCTCCACCCATTCCAAGGTAAACTCGCGAACCACCTCATCGTTTTCACTGCGTATGCCTTCGCGGATACGTGCCCCATCGGTGCTTTTGCGGATCAAAAAGGTATTGCTGGTGAGTTGCGTATGGTCGGCGAGGCCCAACCCTAACGAAAACATACCGCCTAAGGTAATCTCTTTTTCGGTTTCCCGTTCATCGAACTGATCCCGAGGAACCAACCCGCTACCCGTCAAACCAAAGGTATTCTCTGGGCCTTCCTTATAAGACCACTCCCTGTCGTAGATAAAAGCGCCTAAAAATCCAAAATCTCCCCAGTCTCTATCCCATCGTTTACCACCACTTACCGCTAGGCTGAAATCCGGCTCGAGGGTTTGCTCGTCAATCTCATAGATATTGGGGAATGATTCTCCAAGACGCTCCAATTCCTCTGGGTTAAAGCCATCGGGATTTAAAAAGGATTCGGGACTCAAGTCAACGCTGCCACCCCGCGTGGCGTCATCAATGGCATCGGGCAGTTCCCGTGTCCCGTCATCAAAGCCTAGATCGTCATAATCGCCACCTTCATAAACTAGCCCCGTCTGGCCGGTTGTCTCACTATTGTATTCGGCGCCAATGGATAGCTTAAAAAAATCTTCATCGGGTACGCTGGCTGTTTGCAAGTTCACCAGACCTCCAGCGAATTCACCGGGCTGATCGGCGGAATAGGTCTTTTGTACTTGAACGGCACTTAGCACATCGGTGGGAAACAAATCCAGCGGAACGAGACGTCGGTTCGGATCGGGACTGGGTAATTCAGAACCGTTCCAGAGGGTTTTTGTGTAGCGCTCAGGTAATCCCCGCACATTGACAAATTGATCGTCTTGAACGGTAATCCCGGTTACTCGCTCCAGGGCTGCGGCAGCATCGCCAGCCCCCGCCGCCGCCATTTCATCAGCACTGATAATCTCCGATATATCGGGCGCTAAACGAACCGCTTCAATGGCGCCTGCAATACTGCCTTCATCGGCGATAAAACCTGCCGTCACAACCACTTCCTCCATGGGCATATCGGCCAGTGGATCGACGATATCAAGGGCCATCAGGGGAAATAACTGCGCATCCACCGCCACCGGTTCATCCGCCACCACCACTAAATGATCCACCGTAAAACTGCGGTGTTCCTGATGGGATACGGACAAACCATAACTGCCTGCAGGTACTTCCATTGTAAAGCGTCCCTCGGCATCGCTTTGAGTCTCTACGGCGGCGCCCAGAATAATAATCTTGGCATCGGCGACGGGTTCGCCGCTAACCCCCGAGGTAACGCGACCCGTAATGGCGCCTGAACCTGAACCCGCCGTACTACCGGCAACCCCTTTGCTCTCATAGTCTATGGCCGGCATATCAGCGCCCGCCTGAACCTCAGCAAAAATGGAGAGTTCCTCGCTGTTCGACACGAGCACGTTCAAGCTGGTCAATTCGCTGTCATTGCGACGCAACACCACTGTACGCCGGCCCGGTGAAACAACCACTTCGGCAATACCATTGGCATTGGTGGTTACTTGCTCAGTATCATCGATAATTATCGCTATCCCTGGCATCGGTTGTTCTGCTTGCTTAAAATTCAAGATAATTTTTCCCTGCTCGGCATTCCCTTGAGCAAACACGGAAGGCATATAAATACTTATTAAAATGAGTAAGCTAGGGATTTTTTTCATGGGCGTTTAAAGGCTTGAGTAGTTGGATAAACAGCAGTTTGAAGGGGAGCCAGATCAATGCTTACCCAAGCCGCCAACAATAGAAACTGTGTATGCAGAGGGTTGCTCACATTATGCTGAATAGGTGTAGCGCTTGCAGACTGGCGCTCATTTCGAGCCCACGGGTAGCTAGGCTGTGAGGGACAAATTAGCGGCGAAATATTATGGGTTTATGACAGTTCCAGTGAAAACCCGGCTGTCACATTTGTTTCATAGAAGGCAGGTACATTATTACAATTTATGCATAACAGGGCTTACGTAGCTCGTGAAAGAGGTGTCGACGTCCTGGATGGCCGTCGTCAAGCCCACAGGGAAGTGTTTACGGCGTCCTCTGGAACGAGTTTCGTGAGCCCTGAAAATCTGATAGTAAATACACGATTGGCTTGTCGGGTCAACGTTCAATGCCTTTGCAGCGGCGATATAGACTGTTCCTATGATACGTTTACATTCCTCGATCTATCCGCAATCTCCCCATAGCGGCGTCTTAACATTACTTGGTGCGCTGGTACTGATAGCAAAACTGCTGTTATTTGCTTTTCCCACCCAGGCTGCAACAGTGGATCCAGTGGTTGCAGAAGGGCAAGAGCGCGTCAAGGAAGGCAAACAAGCTCAGGCTCAAGTGGACACGTTGAGCAATCAAACAGAGGATTTAGTGGCCCAGTACCGCCAGGTCATTAACACGATTGAGGGACTTAAGGTGTACAACAACTTGTTGCAAAAACAAGTTGATAATCAAATGGCTGAAATTAACACGTTGGAAGATTCCATTGATCGCGTAGCGTCCATCGAACGGCAAGTTGTGCCGCTGATGGTGCGGATGATCGAATCCCTGGAATCCTTTATTCAACTGGATTTGCCTTTCCTTGCGGAAGAACGCCAGCAACGGGTCGCTGGCTTACGCGCTATGATGGAGCGCTCGGATGTGACGGTCGCGGAAAAATTTCGCCGCGTGCTGGAAGCCTATCAGATCGAAAATGACTATGGTCGTACCATCGAAGCGTATACGGGTACATTGGAACTGGATGGTAACGCCCAGGAAGTAAATTTTTTGCGCATTGGGCGCGTATCTCTGCTATTTCAGACGTTGGAGGGTGAACGTAGCGGTATCTGGGATGAAACTAACCGAGAATGGGTAGACCTAGCATCGACACGCTATCGGCAACAGATTGCCAACGGCTTACGCATCGCCCGCAAGCAGGCTGCGCCGGATTTATTGGTTATGCCAGTGCCAGCCCCCCAGGATACGGCGTCATGATGAGGCCATCGATGGTGTTACTCGTCTTCGTTGCGTTCTTTTATCAACAACCGCTGTTGGCCAATGAACCGGTTTCTTTGGATGAGTTACTTAATCAGGTCAAGACCGGTCGCGCCGAAGACGCCGCAACCAATGCCGAGCGCATCAAAGCCTTTGAAGCAAATTTGGCGCGCCAGGGTGAACTGCTTGAGCAAGCCCGGGCAGAGCAAGCCCTTGAGGAGAAACGCAGCGAGACCTTGGAAACGCGTTTTGAAAAAAACGAAGCCGAGATCGCTAAGCTAGAAGAAGTGCTAAATAACCGTTTAGGTTCCCTCAAAGAGCTGTTTGGCGTTATTCAGCAAGTGGCTGGCGATACCCGGGGTCAGTTCGAGAACTCCCTCACCCAAACACAATTTCCAGAACGCACCCAGTTTCTTAATGAACTTGCTCAAAAGATGGGTGAAACCAGTGAATTGGCGTCCATCGACGATATTGAACGGCTTTGGTTCGAGCTGCAACGGGAGATGACAGAATCGGGTAAGGTGGTTCAGTTTCCAGCGCAAGTGATCAGCGCAGATGGCGACCAAGCACAACAGGATGTGACTCGCGTTGGTTTGTTTAATGTGGTTGCTGATGGCAAGTACCTCGAGTACCTCCCTGAAACAGGACGGCTTGTGGAACTGGCCCGTCAACCGCAACAGCGTTTTCTGGCTAGCGCTACGGAATTGGAAAACGCCCGTGAGGGGCCGGTTGCCTTTGGCCTCGATCCATCCCGCGGTCAGTTACTCTCCTTGTTGGTGCAAACACCGAGTCTTCGGGAACGCGTCCATCAGGGCGGCGTTATCGGTTATATCATTTTAGGTTTGGGTGCTTTAGCACTGCTCATTGCTTTACAGCGTCTCGTGGTATTGACGATTACCACAGTACAAGTCAATCGACAGATACACAACCTGGACAAACCGGATAACAACGCATTGGGTCGCGTGCTAAAGACCTACCACGATAATACCCAAGCAGACATCGAGACATTGGAGTTAAAGCTGGAGGAAACCATTCTCAAAGAAACACCTAAGTTTAATCGTCTAACCATGTTGTTGAAGATTATCTCGGTGGTAGCGCCCCTGTTGGGGCTGTTGGGCACAGTCACCGGTATGATTATTACCTTTCAAGCGATTTCGCTATTTGGTACCGGCGACCCGAAACTCATGGCCAACGGTATTTCTCAAGCCTTGATTACCACGGCTCTGGGTCTGATGGTGGCCATTCCCACAGTGTTACTCCATACCTTAGTGGCTGGCCGAGCAAAGCGCTTAACGCAAATACTAGAAGAACAAGCCGCCGGTTTAGTGGCCGAACATGCTGAGAAACACCACATGGCCCTATCCGACCAAGCTGCTGAAGCCGCTTAACCCTAGCTAGAGTGTTGTCATGGCAGATCTGTGGCCAACGTGGTTTGAGTCCATTATCTTGTTTAAAGATAATGTACGGGATTTCTTAGAACTTGGTGGACCTGTGTTAGTGATCATTGCCCTAGTGACCTTCGTGATGTGGGGGCTAATTTTCGATCACTTATTCTATTTACGAAGCAGTCATCGACAAGCGTTGCAGCAAGTATTGCAAAGCTGGCAGGAGCGATCTGATCGCAGCTCCTGGTACGCCCATCAGATCCGCGCACGGCTGCTATCCGTGGTGTCGCAAGGATTGGAGCGTCATCTACGGGTGCTCAAAGCGCTGGTGGCGTTGTGTCCGCTGTTGGGGCTACTGGGCACTGTAGCGGGCATGATTGAAGTGTTCGATGTGATGGCGGTGGCGGGTTCCGGTAATCCACGCTCCATGGCAACCGGGGTATCAAAGGCCATGATTACCACCATGGCGGGTATGGTGGCGGCCCTCTCCGGCA
>CAZGON010000033.1:6729-25005 GCA_964527085.1 uncultured Candidatus Competibacteraceae bacterium | reverse complement strand
GCCTGGACGGCCGTCGTCAAGCCTACAAGGACGTATTCACGGCGTCCTCTGGAACGAGCTGTGTAGGTCCTGAATAATCAAATAGCGGCGTCTGTAATCTTCTGGGTAGATTGCAGATGCTGATCTAAGCAATTGTTTTTCCGATAGTTGCAGCGAGTTTTTCCAGAGCAGCGGGATAAACATACCCTCTGTCCATATTTTATTTATGCGTCTTATTCTTCTCTTGTTAGCCCGCCAAACAAAAACCAGTATCCATTTGCCCTTACTACTAACCGCACTACTATGTGTGGTTCCCACCTACGCGGAAGCTAGCGGCTATCTAGACGATCTAGTGGAGAAATCCCGCATCCTTAACTTGGCTAGCGATCCCTATTGGTTATCGCTAGTCCATTACAAACCTACCCTCGTCGGCGGCTATAAAAGCCAAGCGGACGATACAAAATTTTTTAATCATCCTCAAGGCAAATCTGCTCCACAGTTGGAACTTACCGCCACGTTACGCGCCTTTTTTAATAAAGGGGGTGGGAATCAACATGCCCGCTGCCGCTTCCCGGCCCGTTTTCATTGGTTAAAACAGCGCTTGCAGATTGATCCGCAGCGGCTGCCAGCGGTTGTCTGTGATCAATATCAGGATTGGAAGACAACTCTAAATACCCGCAGCGTGACCTTGGTGTTTCCGGCAGCCTACCTAAATAGCCCATCGTCTATGTTTGGTCATACCCTGTTGCGTTTAAATCCAGGCGGCAGTCGTGGGAAGGCGCCATTGGCCGCTTATGCGCTGAATTATGCCGCCAATGTAAATGCCGCGGACAACGATTTTTTATACGCCTATAGAGGTCTTTTCGGTGGCTACCCGGGTGTGTTTTCCATTGTTCCGTATTACCAAATGATCAAAAAATACAATGAACTGGAAAACCGTGATATCTGGGAATATGGGTTAAATCTCAATCAGGCAGAAGTAGACCAGTTGTTAAGACACGCCTGGGAAGTGCGCACCATTACTTTTGATTATTATTTTCTAACCGAGAATTGCTCTTATCATATGCTGTCGTTGCTGGAAGTGGCCCGCCCAGGCACTCATCTAACCGAGGGGTTTTCAGTAAAAGCGATTCCCGCCGATACTGTGCGCGCCATTGTTGAGGCCGACATGGTGGAAGATATTGCCTATCGGCCTTCCATGACCACTGTTATCAGCCAACGCTTATCCCGTTTGCATAATGCGCAGCAGACCAAGGTATTAACCCTGGGAACCGCAGAACAAGCTGTGCAACCGGTGTCTGAAGGCTCTGAAACACCTGCGGATAAATCCCGTATCTTTGAATTGGCCTATGATTATTCTCGCTATCGCGCCTTGCAAACCCCCTCGGTGAGGGATGAACACACCAGTCAGAGCTATCAATTATTGGCAGCCAGGAGTCAACTGCCTGCTGGCAATGTTTGGCCAGCGATTACACGGCCCAAATCGCGCCCGGAACAGGGACATAGGACAACCCGTTTGGCCCTCGGCGCGGGACGCCAGGATGGCAGAAGTTTTCTCAGCCTGCGTTTTCGGCCCGCCTACCACGACATTCTCGATCCATTGCCTGGTTATTCCCGGGGTGCGCAAATCAATTTCCTGGATTTTCGCGGCAGGTACTTTCCCGATAACAATAGCTTGGAACTGGACCAGTTTACGGTCATCGATATTTTGTCGTTGACACCCCGAGACCGTTTTTTTAAACCCCTATCCTGGGGCGTGGCTATCGGTTTCGAACGGATGTGGACCGATGATGGTCCAACCAATGGCGCTCAGGTAAACGCAAGTAGTGGGGTGAGTTATAGGATAGCGGGGAATCATCTTGCCTATGGACTGTTGCAGGGACAGCTCAAGGTGGCTAATCGTTTTGAGCAAAATTACTCCCTAGGCGGCGGTGTCAAGACGGGTCTGCTGTTGTTTTTCGATAACTCCACGGCCAATCTGGATGTGCGCGGATTACGCTATGCCCTAGGGGAAACCGATAATGCTTTCCAAGCACGCTGGCGACAGAGTTTTCCCCTGGGCAAACAAATGGCATTGCGTTATGTACTGGAACATCACTATGAACGCGGTCGAAGTCATAATAGTATAGAGCTGCTTTTCAATTGGTATTTCTAGAGCATTTCCCATTTGACTTTACACATCGTTATCCTTCGGTATCGGCGTGCTCATGTACTGACTGTACACTCCGTGCGCCTCCCCTTGGCTGCCTTGTGTACAGCCAAAGCGAAAACGCTCTAGCTAAATTGTTGAAAAAAGTGTTTTTATTCAGTTGTCTCCTGACTCTGGCGGCCTGTACGAATCTGATGTTCCATCCCACCCGGGTCACCTACAGCGAACCCAACGAACTAGGCATAAAAACCGACGACATCTATATCCCTAGCAGTGACGATATTGTGCTGCACGGCTGGCGTTTGCCGGCTGTGGGAAAAACCCGAGGTAGTGTTGTGTATCTCCACGGCAATGCTGAAAACATCAGTTCCCATATCGGTGCTGTCTATTGGTTACCTCAACACGGCTATGAAGTCTTTTTATTTGATTATCGGGGTTATGGCCGATCCACCGGCACGGCTGACATCCATGGTGTGATGCAAGACGCCCAACGCATGATTGCCTATGCGCAGCAACAGGCGTCCTCCGCCGATCAGAATTTGACAATTATGGGGCACAGCATGGGTGGCAGTATCGCCATTTACGCCCTAGCCCAGTTACCCGATAAATCCCCTATCAAGGGTTTGATTACCCTTAGCGCCTTTAGCGATTATCATCTGATAACTCGGGATGCCCTAGCCAACCACTGGCTGACCCGACCACTACGTTGGCCCCTGTCGTTTTTAGTCAGTAATCGTTATCGCCCGCTGGACGCCATCGGAAAACTGTCGCCGATACCGGTGTTCATTATGCACAGTGCAGCCGATGAAATCATTCCGGTTTATCATGGCCAACAGCTGTTTGACTCAGCTGGTCCGCCCCGTTTTTACGTAGAACTACAGGGTGCTCATAACCAAGTGCTGACGTTGCGCCAGAATCATCAGCGGTTGCTGAAAATTCTTGACACGTTGCATTAAGCCCATTTCAGAAACAAAGGAGTTGCGTATCGTGACAGACAACCCTATCCCTAACGAAACTGGCTCTTCCGCTTTTGCCCGAGTTCGTTTTAACAATTCCTACGCCAGGTTGCCAGGGCATTTTTATGCAAGACTCAACCCGGTTCCGGTAAAGCAGCCAAGTCTGGTGCGTTTCAACCACGAGCTGGCAGACGAGTTGGGTTTGGATGCCGAAACGCTCCAGGGTGATGGGAGTATGGCCGTTTTTGCAGGCAATAGGATTCCCAACCATCATGCAGAACCCCTGGCGCAAGCCTATGCTGGCCACCAGTTTGGTCACTTCGTGCCGCAACTGGGGGATGGCCGGGCAATTCTGCTGGGGGAAGTCATGGATCGCAACGGCAAGCGCCGGGATATCCAACTCAAGGGTTCCGGACGCACACCCTTCTCCCGGGGTGGCGATGGTAGGGCGGCGCTGGGGCCGGTCATCAGGGAGTATATCGTCAGCGAAGCCATGCACGCCCTGGAGGTACCCACCACCCGTTCTTTGGCGGCGGTGACCACCGGCGAACCGGTGTTTCGAGAAACGCCGTTACCGGGGGCGATTCTCACCCGGGTGGCGGCAAGCCATGTGCGGGTGGGCACCTTTGAATATTTTGCTGCCCGTCATGATACCGAGGCGGTGCGCTTACTCGCCGATTATGTCATCAAGCGGCATTATCCCGACGCGAAAGACGCCGCCAATCCGTATCTGGCTTTATTGGAAATGGTGGGAGAAGCCCAGACGTTATTGGTAGCCAAGTGGCTGCATATGGGATTTATCCACGGAGTAATGAACACCGATAACATGACGGTGTCCGGAGAAACCATCGATTACGGCCCCTGTGCCTTCATGGACGCCTATGATCCCGCCACCGTATTTAGCTCCATTGATCAATTTGGGCGTTATGCCTATGGTAATCAGGGCAACATCGCCCAATGGAATTTGCTCAGTTTCGCGGAAACCCTGTTGCCGCTGTTAGGCTCGGACACACAAGCAGCCATTGCCAGCGCCAAGGAAATGGTTCAATCCTTTCAAGGTACGTTTGAACGCCACTGGCTGGACGGTATGCGCCGCAAACTGGGTTTAGAAAAACAGCAACAAGACGATTTGTCCCTCATCCAGAATTTGTTGGCGCTGATGCATAAAGGGACTGCTGACTACACGCTAACCTTTCGCTATTTGGGGGAACTGGTGGATAAAAACGCCCATGAGGCAAACTGGCGCGCCTTGTTTGCATCGGCCTCAGAGTCGGAACTTGATGGCTGGCTTGCGGATTGGCGAAAACGCTTGCAGCAGGAAAATCTCTCAGTTGATCAGATTACTGAAGGGATGCGTCGTGTGAATCCTGCTTTTATTCCGCGCAATCATCGCGTTGAGAAAGCCCTTGCAGCAGCCGTTGAAGGTGGCGATTTTACTGAAATGGATAGGCTTATTACGCTGCTTTCTAAACCCTATCAGGATCAGCCTGAGTTTACTGATTATATGAACCCGCCAGAACCGCAGGAACGGGTTTATCAGACTTTTTGTGGTACTTAGTGTCGCCGCTTATTCAAAAGGATTTAGGACCGCCACTCCAGTCGTTGCAAAATCACGCTGATTTCGGGTCACCACCGTTAAGCCATAGATGAAAGCCGTGGCGGCAATTTGTTTATCCAACGCATGCTCTGGGTAGGGCACCCGTAGTCGGCCCCAGAGTTGGGCAATTTCTTCGTCTATTGACAGAATATGATCGGCATATTCGGTAAGTAGAGTTTGCAACCAAGCTTCTAACTGCTGGGCTTGCAATGTATCGCCGCGATGGTGAATAAGATCAATACCCCGGCGTAGTTCACCGACGGTTATAACGGAAAGATAAAGTGGTGTCTCTTTGGTTGCTACCTGTTTAAAAAATCGTTGGACGCCGGGATTCGCTTTAGTTTTCTTTCTGATCTCGCTGATAACATTGGTGTCAATCAAGTACACAGGGTGCTTTCTCGTCCGTGTCCACACGCTCGAAGTCCTCATCGTATCCCACGTCTGGCATGGATGCCAGCACCTCAGCGAAACGTTTGCGTTTGGGTCGCAACAGCGCGTGCTCCAAGATGGTACGATGCTCAGCTTCGGCGCTGCGTCCATGACGGGCAGCGCGCTCCTTGAGGGCTTGAACGATTTGATTATCTAGATTGCGTACAATTAAATTGGCCATGGTTAGCAAACCACTTCAATATTTTTGATGATCGCAATGCTATCAACTTCCATTGCTAGTTGCAATTATGACTACAATAAGCCATAGAAACCGACGTTTACTTGCTTAACCTGGCTAGATAATTTATCTTACCTTAGCCGAAATGACGCGCTAATTTTGTAATCCTACCTAGAAAAGCCCAACCATGTTACCTGTAATCGCCTTGATGGGCCGACCTAATGTCGGCAAGTCCACTTTGTTTAACTGTCTCACGCGCAGCCGAGATGCGTTGGTTTCCGATTATCCGGGGCTGACCCGAGATCGCCAATACGGTATGGGTAAGTTGGATGGGACCACTTATGTGGTGATGGACACCGGTGGACTTGCCGATGAGCCGGAAGGTTTGAGCGGGCTGGTGACGCGGCAGGCTTGGCAGGCCGCCGAGGAAGCCGATGCCATCTTGTTTTTGGTGGACGGACGAGCAGGATTGACCAGCAGCGATGAAGAACTGGCGGTACGGTTACGTCGTCTCGGCAAGCCTCTTTATCTAGTTATTAATAAAACTGAGCATTTGAATGCAAATACGGTAAAAGCCGACTTTTACAGGTTGGGATTAGGGGAGCCGGTGACTATCTCGGCGTCCCATAGGCGGGGTGTTACCGAGCTGATGCAACAGGTACTAAAAGCTTTCCCTGTTCAAGAGGAATTGGAAGACGCTGCTACCGCTGACGACAGTATTCGCTTAGCCATTGTTGGTCGACCTAATGTGGGTAAATCTACCCTAGTGAACCGTCTGTTAGGTGAAGAGCGGGTGGTGGCCCATGATATGCCAGGCACCACGCGGGACAGCATAGCCATTCCCTTTGCGAAAGACGGCCAAGCTTATACCTTGATCGATACCGCCGGTGTACGGCGTCGCAGCCGGGTTGGCGAGGGGATTGAAAAATTCAGCGTGATTAAAACCTTGCAAGCTATCGAGAAAGCTCATGTGGTGGTGCTGATGATGGATGCACGGGAGGGTATTGTGGAGCAGGACGCCACTTTGCTAGGTTTGGTATTAGACAGTGGCCGAGGCTTGGTCATGGCGGTGAACAAATGGGATCATTTAGACGCTGACACGCGCCAGTCGGTGCGCCGGAATTTAAACCGCAAGCTGGATTTTCTCGACTTTGCCAAGTTCCATTTTATTTCCGCCTTACACGGTTCAGGGGTTATGGATATCTTGGCCTCCGTCGATAAGGCTTTTGAAGCCGCCTTTTGTAAGCTATCGACGCCGGAATTAACCCGTATTCTGGAAAGCGCGGTGCATAAGCATCAACCGCCCCTGGTGCGTAGCAGACAACGCATTAAATTACGCTATGCCCATCAAGGGGGGCAAAATCCACCCCTTATCGTGATTCATGGTAACCGCACTGAGCATGTGCCTGCCCCCTACCAGCGTTATTTAGCCCATACCTTCCGAGAAGCGTTAGATCTGTGGGGAACCCCCATACGACTTGTCTTTAAGTCCGGTGAGAACCCCTACATCTCGCCTAAAATGTCCCGGGGTACATCAAAAGCGCTGGGCAGAGGGCAGGTGAGGGGGAAGAAACGCCGGTGATGTTTGTGCTAATGGGTGATAGGACCTTTGCAGGGTGAATCTTTTATTCTGCTGGTGGACTAATACTCGCAAATAGAAGTTTGCTTTAAAGGACTACAGTGTTTTTACCAACCGTGAAACCCATTATCGCTATGGCTATTCGGGTTGTAGCGAAAAAATATAAACCGTATAAATTTATCGTGGCTGCCACGTTGCTGGTCTCAATGTCCAACAGCGCTGCACAAAACGCCACGCCGGTGAGGATTGCAACAGCAGATCTTGTCCCTATCGTTGAGGAAGTTTTTTTAACCGGCACCGTCACCTCGCCACGAGTGGCTCGGCTTTCCACCTCAGTAGGTGGATTGGTCCAGCAGGTGTATGTGGATGCGGGTGATCCCGTGGAGCGTGGCGCTCTGTTGTTAAATCTTGATCCAGAACTTGAGGAGATCGCTCTGGGCAGGACCCAGGCTGGCATCCGCGAGGCTCGCGCAGAATTGGCTGATGCTAAGCGCCGCTTGAGTGATGCTCAGCGGGTAAAAAGTTTAGGCATCACTGAACAAGAGGTGCGTTCCCTGCAAGCTGAAGTGAGTATTGACGAGGCTGCATTGGAACAACTGCAGGCGGAACAGCGACGTCACGCCGCGTTGCTAGAACGTCATAACCTAGTTGCGCCCTTCAGCGGGGTGGTGAGCGATAAGCTCACCGAGGCAGGAGAATGGGTACAGACAGGAACCCCGGTGTTTGAATTGATCGCCACCGACCAGCTGCGTATGGATTTTCAAGTGTCTCAGGAATATTACCCACGCATTGATGAGGATAATGCGCTACAGGTTGAATTAGATGCCGTTCCAAATCAGCGTTTCGCGGGGCGTATCAGCGCCGTCGTTCCGGTCAGCGATCGTAACGCCCGCACCTTTACCCTGCGGGTGGTCCTAGAAGATGTGACGGTTCCCATGATTCCCGGTATGTCTGTCCGGGCCATGCTGCGTCTCGGTACCGGCGGGCGCGGTGTGGTGGTCTCCCGAGATGCCTTGGTGCGCTACCCGGACGGGCGCATCACCGTGTGGTTGGTGGATGATTCCGACGCTACGCCTACCGTCAGCGAACGCCCTGTTAGCACGGGCATTGCCTTCTCGGGTCAAGTGCAAATAACCGAGGGCCTTGAGCCGGGCGCAAAAATCGTGGTGCAGGGAAATGAGGTTCTGGAAAACGGCCAGACTATCCAGATTCAGGGAGGAGGCTAACTCCATCGACGCATCACAAATGATCTATGGTTTACTGGCGAGCACCATTTTTAAAAGCACAGTTCGCCACGGCATGTCTATAGCTTATAGGTAGGTTAGCACGATGTTCGAGAGTATAGTTCGCCACGGCACGTTGATGGCGGTCATTGCCCTGATCTTATGTGTCTTGGGCGTGGTGGCTGCGTTGCGTATCCCGGTGCAGATGATCCCGGATTTGGAGGTGCGTACAGTGAGTGTGCGCACTAATTGGCCAGGCGCCACACCCCAAGACATCGAGAAGGAAATTCTCATCGAGCAGGAAGAGTATCTACGTAGTATTCCTAATTTACAGCGCATCATCTCCACGGCCTCCTTCGGCCAGGCTAGAATTGGGCTGGAATTTCCCTACGGCGTTGACATGAACGAGACCCTGATTCGTATCAATAATGCCCTCAGCCAGGTCTCGTCTTATCCACTCAACGTCGATGAACCGCAAATTCGCGCCGCCTCTTTCTCCGCCAATGCGTTTATGTTCTTTCGGGTGGCGCCACTGCCGGGAAATCCCCGTCAGCTTAATATGATTTTGATGCAGGATTTTATCGAGGATAATGTGCGCACGCGCATGGAGCGAGTGCCTGGTGTATCCGAGGTGCGGGTCGGTGGTGGCGCTGAACGGCAAATTCAAATTTTACTAAATCCGGCCCGGTTGGCGGAACGGCAGCTTACCGTTGCCGATGTTCGGCTGGCGGTAAGGCAACGTAATCGGGACTTGTCCGGCGGCGAGATCGAGTCTGGCAAGCGCCGTTATCTGTTGCGGACCATCGGTCGATTTGATGATGTGGGATCGCTGGAAAAACTTATTTTAGCGCGCCGGGGCGACTCGTTGATCCGTCTGGGGGACGTGGCCCGGGTGCAGATGGACCATGAGGAGATTACCGAACAATCCTACCTCAACGGCTCCCAGGGCATTGGTCTATCGGTGCGCCGGGTGACCGGCTCCAACGTGATCGCCATCAAAGACGCCATGCTCAAGGAAATGGAGGTCATCAACGCTCAGGTACTGCGGCCCGCCGGTATGGAAATGACGCTAAACTCCGATGATGTCCGCTATGTACAAGCATCGGTGGTCAATATCTGGAAGAATCTGGTTATCGGCGCCATTTTGGCTACTCTGGTGCTGTATCTTTTTCTGCGCTCTAGCCGCGCCACTGCAGTAGGGGTCATTGGTATTCCCATCTGCACCATCGCGGGTTTTCTCGGACTACTGCTGGCCGGCCGCACCATTAATGTTATTTCCCTAGCGGGGGTGGCGTTCGCCATCGGTATGACCTTGGATAACAGTATCGTTGTGCTGGAGAGTATCGAGCTGGCGCGACGTCGTGGGTTGGATCGTTTTCGTGCCGCGGTGGATGGCGTAAGCCGCGTCTGGCCGGCGGTGCTGGCCTCAACCCTCACCACCGTGTTGGTGTTTGTGCCCATCGTATTTATCCAACAAGAAGCAGGCCAACTTTATTCGGATATCGCTATCGCTGTCTCCGCTTCTATCTTAGTCTCTATGCTGGTGGCCATTACGCTTATCCCAACCGTGAGCGCCCGGCTGCGTTTTCACACGGAAGCGAGCGAAAAGCACCAAGGGTCCTGGGTCAGTGGTTTAATACTAACGGCTGTTGACGGATTGATCGCTAGCCGTCTGCGCCGAGTGGTGTGCATTGGTGCGACGGCGGCAGCCAGCGCGGCTGTTTTTGTCTGGCTAACGCCACCCGCCGAGTATTTGCCTGAAGGCGAGGAGCCGAAGACCTTTGCCATTATGAATGCGCCGCCGGGTTATAATTTAGAGACCATGTCCGCCATTGCCGACGAGCTGCAGGCTTACTTTTTACCCTTTGTAGAACACCCGCCGGAGCGCTTTGAGCGAGGGGAAACCGAGGTGCCAGCCATGGCCTATGTTAACCTTAATGTCGAAGCGGAACGCATCCGGATTATTGCTGAACCCAAGAATCCCGCTCATATTCAGCCGCTGATGGACGCCATCGCTCGCAAATACGAACAATACGCCGGTATGCGTGCGTTCGTCTCCCGAGGGTCCATTATCACCAGCAACGACGCCGGCACTCGCAGCGTCAATTTGGATATATCTGGGCCGCGCTTGGAGTCAATTTATGGGGTGGCTTTAGCTGCATATCGGCGTGCTCAAGAAGTTTTTGAAGATCCGCGTATCCAGACCGATCCGCCCACCTTGTCACTCTCACAACCGCTAGTGGAAATCCGCCCTGATTGGGATCGGGCTGCTGAACTGGGTATCAGCGCCGAGGATGTGGGCTTTATCGTGGCCTCCCTCACAGATGGCGCTTTTGTGGACGAATTCTTCGTGGCGGACGACAAGATCGATATTTATCTTTACAGCCAAGCGGGTACTAAAGCGAAGCTGGAGTCCTTAGGTCAATTATCTATCTACACGCCTACTGGCGCCGTCGTGCCTCTGTCTTCCCTGGCAACTATTGTCGAGACCGTAGACACCAGCACGATCCGACGGCTCAATGGCCGCCGTACCGTCACCTTAGGCATTGTACCGCCGCGCTCGGTGGCTTTAGAAACTGGTGTGGAACTGGTGCGCAGGGAGGTGGTGGACTATCTACGTCAAAACGGCGCAGTCCCGGTGGGTGTTGCCATGGACATCTCTGGCGCTAGCGATCAGCTGGAGGCTACTCGTGCGGCGTTGAGCGGTAACTACTTGGTGGCTATAGCCGTCGTCTATCTTTTGTTGGTGGCGATTTTTACCCACTGGGGCTATCCTTTGCTCATCATGACCACCATTCCCTTGGGGATTGCCGGCGGAATTGTCGGTCTATGGTTACTCAACACAGTGGGTGGTCTGTTACCGGTCGTTGGTTTGAGCGTCGTTCACCAACCCTTCGATATGATTTCCATGCTGGGTTTTTTGATTTTGATGGGTACTGTGGTGAACAATCCAATCCTCATCGTCCACCAGGCCATGACCAATGTCCGCAACTTAGGTATGGCGGCTCGGGAAGCCGTCCATGAAGCGGTGGAATCCCGGCTGCGGCCCATCGCCATGTCCACCATCACTACACTCTGTGGGCTTTCGCCGTTAGTCTTTCTGCCCGGCGAAGGCACTGAACTGTATCGAGGGGTTGGCGCTATCGTATTATTTGGCCTACTGGGTACGGCCATCGTGACCCTTACCTTTCTGCCTGCCTTGACGGTCACGGTACTCGATTGGCGACGACCCCTTGAGCAACCAAAAGCAATTGCTGAAGCGGTAGTCACCGCCGATATTGAAAAACCTATGCCGGTAAGACGGATAGGGGGAGGTTAACTGCGCCACTGCGCTAACAGATGGCTAATATCTAAAGTATAAATTTGCCGCGACCCTTCATGGGTTGAATCGATACACACTTGTTGACCGTCTCGACTCCAGCAGGCATGGAGATCGCAGCGAATTTCGCCATCCACCTCGGGCATAGAATAAAAATGGCCAAGTTCTAGTTTGCGGTTGGTTTCCGGATCAAAAATAAGCAGACCGCGTCGCTGATCTTCGTGGGGGTAGGTGTCCATCAACACTAACTCTTCGCTGGGCGAATAAGAACAATGGCCGTCTTCATGGAGCACATTGACACCCACATCAACGGTTTCATGGGTTTGATCGGTAAATAAAATAAACCGATCCCCCAGCACGTTCTGCCGCACCCAGCCTATGGCGCCATATTGTCGAGCCGCGTTGAGCAACCACGAAAAGGGTGGGATGCGAAAGATAGGATGTTTAGCCAGCTTGACTAGCTTTTTTTTATCCACGGTTGCCGATGAGGACGACGATGGTTGTTTACGCGCCCAAGCAAGAATGTGGTGAGAATCGCGCCAATCGAAGTGGGAAACCATACCACTTGCGGTAAGACAAAAAAGATCTGTGCCATCCACATTGGCCGTCATAAAGCGGGTGCTAAAACCGCCTTCGGGCGTTGCCCAACGGTGAAAAAAACAAAACCGGGTTCCATCCGGTGTAAACAGCAAATGGTTAACCCAGTGTTTTGCGCCTTGCGCCTCGACACCACCGGCCGCCGCGACGATCTCGGCAATACTGAGCACCCGTCGGACGTCGCCGCTGTCGAGATCCATCAGGTAAATGCCATCGTCTTCGGGACACGCCACATCACTCCAGGGATCGGCAATACCTACATAACCGTAACCCGGTCGCGTATCGGCCAGGCGGGCAAAGTTTAGGCTTAAGGCCATGCGTCCATCGCGAGATAGAGTAGCCACGGGTCTGGGGTATTGACGTTTTTCGCCGCTTACTATATCCACAACCACCGATCCAAACTGATCACCTTGACGCTGGTTGTACATGACCAAGCGATCGGCATCTCGCCCAACCCATTGCAACATGGCGCCCTGTTGAAAATTCCACGCTAGGGTCTCGCCAATGGGTTCGAAACGGTTACCCTCATCTAGGTGAATAACGCCGATGACTGCCTTATCATCGGGTCCCGGTGGTCGGTCGTTAAACTCAATCTGGTGGGCCAACAGTTTTGTTTGACTCGCGTTCCAGGGGCATTTATCGAAATAGCCGAAGAAATAATGCTGCGGCCCTTGGGTTACGCGGATCGTCGGCGCATGTTTGATGGTGTTGTTAGTATTCATGGTGTGTCGACTTTACGGTTTGACTGTTAGACTTTGACATCTTTGGTTTGCGCCACTGTACGAGGTGGCTCAAAACCCCATCCCATGATGATGCACAAAATACCAGGAGCCAATGAAATCATCATCAAAATGCGATTGATGAGCGCCATGGCAAAGGCTAGTTCCACCGACACTCCTAGAAAGCCTAACATGACCACAAATACCCCTTGCTCAAGCCCGACGGAGGCTGCTGGGATGGGTATCATCATAATCAGAAACATTAACGGCGCCACAACCGCATAATCCACCAACGAGCCAGGTGCTCCTACCGCCAGGGCTAGGGTATAGATGGAGAGAATACGTAAAAGTTGGCTAAACAAGGAAATCGCTGCATTAAACACCAATTCTTGGGTTCCATGCCGCCAATAATAGTGAATGTTAGTGAGCACTCGCTTTAACAAATTTCTAATTCTTGTGCTGATCCATCGAGAAAGCAGGTGCGGAAATCGTAGCAGCAGATAGACAAAAAATGGCAATACAAGACAAGCAGTGGTGGCTGCCGCGACAAGTCCTAAGATAACCGGGGTCTCTAAAAACCGGTCGAGATTAACAAGCGCTATCAATCCAGCCATAAAAACCATGATGTAGACTGCAATCACACGGTCCACAAGTATTGAAGAGATGGCCGAGTCAGCCTGTCCCGACTGCTTATAATAGGCATAGACAACGGTAAAGTCCGCACCAAAGATCGGCACTAAGGTTCCGGCTGCGGTTCCAGCGAGGCTGGCCGCCAAAACCCGCCGAAAGACCACAGTCGCATCCTTAATTTTAAGAATAAGATACCATTTATAAGCAATTGTCAGCCGCAATAGAAACTTTATGATTAGATTAGCAACCACGGCGCTCCATACCAGTTGCGAGAAAATACTGACCAGCTCAGCTATGGATATTTGCGATAAGATGGTGGCTATGATGGCTAAGCCAACAGACCATCGGATGATTTTCTTATTTTTCTCTAAAGCTGATTTAATGGATTGCAGATTCATAGGAAGGGTTTTATAAAAGCCAAACGGCTTACACGGTTGGTTAGGATCAAATAGAAAGATAACTAAACTATCACGCAGTTAGTTTGTGTACGCACAGCCAATAAAACCGAAACAAGATATTCATTGCGTATAACATACTGCGTATAAATTTACTGCCTGCCACGTCAGCGCGCATATTCATAAAGTCAGCGGATAATACCTCATTGTCACGACGCTTTTTAAACGTCTGCAATTTTTTACGCTTTTCTAAAATCGTTGGAAGCGACTTGAAAACATCCCAGTTTGCGGCCACATAGTCTCCAACATGTCCTTTGATGACCAAAAAAACCATTAGCAAACATTCGTAAATCAGCAATACCGGGATAATAATAATGATCGTGCGCCAAGCATAGGTTGTTAATATTAAAATCCAACGATTGCGAATTTGTTGGCGAACATATTTAAGACCTCTTTGCTTCATTTGGTGATAGGCGATAGCTCTGGGAACCGTATAAATATCGTATCCCGCAAGGGTTAGCCGAAAGGAAAGCTCGCCATCGCTTCTACCAAAGAAATAGCTTTCATCATAACCCCCTATGGTCAGGGCTGCCTCGCGATCAATCATATAAGCGACGCCTCCCTGTACAGGGGTTATAAAAGGTCGTCTAGGTAAAGGCTTTTGAGCATCGGAAGAATCTAAGTGAACTTGGTTTGACGCATCCATAGACTGTTGATCATCATCCAGGTGACGGTGAAGTAGCCGTTCTCCGTTGATGACGATACTCTCGCCCGTATAATGGATTTGGGCGCCATCAAACTGCACTAAGTTTTTGTTTTGGCTATAGCATATCCGTGGTGACCATATAGCCGCATCTGGATGGTCTAAAATTGCTTTTTCAAGCTCTTGTAAACAGTGTGGTTCCAAGGTGGCGTCATCGTCAATGATCATTACATAACGATGACTAGACTTTGCTATTTGCCGGTTGCGTCCTCCACTACAACCTGTATTAGTCTTGAAACGTTCAACCCGCACTGTGGGATAATTGTTTTCTATAGTGCTGATGGTTTCATCCGTGGACGCATTATCAATGACAACAATCTCGTCTGCTGGCCTTGTTTGTTCTAGCACAGAATCAATACAGGCCTGAATGCGGGTTGCAGAATTGTAAGTTAATATTGCGGTGCTGATATGAATAGGATTAGACATAATATAGATTATTATTGATTGCCACTGTTTTTAAAATGAAATCTCCTTTTAAAACAACAATTACGTCGATGTAAAACTATAAACCCCACTTTTAATGCTCCTTATCATAAAGGATAGAAGTTCTCCTAGCCAGATGGTTCTGTAGTTCTAAAAAACCAGTGCTAGTATCTTTCGACTAAAACCACGAAAAAACCCCACCTGTTACGAACATTCGCCAGGTTACTCAGTAAGTAGGGTGGTTGTGAGGATTTTTGCAAATTACTACAATTAGCGAAGGTCTAAAACTACATTTTTTTAAAAAAGTGTACTTGTCATACTTTTTTAGACTATACTCGATTTTGAGAACGATTAGCATTTACAAAAAATAATATCTATTTAGTTTTTTACAGGAGTCGCATTAGTTTTATGGCTATGAAGTCTTGTTACGCTGGTTTGGTTTTAATGGCTTGCTCTGCAAGCGTCTTCGCACAAGAAGAAGTCAATGTTTACAATTCCCGCCACTATGGCACCGATGAGCAACTTTACGATGCCTTTACCGAAGCCACCGGTATTAAAGTCAATGTGGTCGAGGGGGAACATGATCCACTCATTCAACGGCTCGCCAGCGAAGGCGCCAATAGTCCTGCCGATCTATTGATTACTGTCGATGCGGGACGTTTATCGCTGGCGGCCAGCGAAGATTTGTTGCAACCGGTAACCACGCCTGTACTAGAGGAGGCTGTACCGGAGCATCTACAACACCCTGACGGTCTTTGGTATGGTATTTCCGTGCGGGCGCGGGTTTTAGTCTATGCTAAGGATCGGGTTGATCCAGATCAACTCAGCACCTATGAAGCCTTGGCCGAACCCCAATTCGAGGGCGAGGTTTTATCTCGCAGCAGCTCTAATATTTATACTTTGAGCCTAGTTGGATCTATTATTGAAGCTAGTGGTCCAGAAAAGACCGAACAATGGGCAAAAGGGGTAGTCAAAAATTTTGCTCGCCCGCCGGAAGGTGGCGACACCGATCAAATCAAAGCGGTTGCCGCAGGGCAGGGGGATGTGGCCATTGCCAATACTTACTATGTGGGCCGACTGATGGCTTCTGATGATCCAGCAGACCAAGCGGTGGCTGAAAAAGTGGCAGTGTTTTTTCCCAATCAAGAGGGTCGAGGCGCCCACGTTAACATCAGCGGCGCCGGTGTGACAAAACATGCCCCCAATCGAGACAATGCCGTCAAGCTACTGGAGTATTTAGTGACCGATGGTCAGCGTTACTTTGCCGATGTGAATTTTGAATATCCCGTTAATCCCGAGGTTGAGCCGCATCCCATTCTGGCCAGTTTTGGTGACTATAAGCAGGACACCCTAAACGCTGCCACCTATGCAGCCAATAGCGCTGAAGCCGCTAGGATCATGGATCGAGCTGGCTGGAAGTAAGTCACTTGTCGTCTATGCAAGATGTCTCGTTGCCCAGTCCTTGGCTGGGCAAACGATTTTCTAGGGGTCTGCGCAGTGGGCTAGATCTTTTTAAAGGTAAGGGCTTAGTTATTTCGGCGCTGATCGTAGTGGTGGTAAGCGCACCATTGCTGGCGATTTTTAGCCATATCGGTGCACCCACCGATGGCCTCTGGACCCATTTAGTGGAAACCCGCCTCGCTGAATACCTGCGCAACACTTTAGTAATCGCCTTGGGTGTTGGCGCTTTGACACTGGTTTTTGGTACGGGGTGTGCGTGGCTGGTCACCATGTACCGGTTTCCTGGCCAGTCATGGTTTGAATGGCTACTGGTATTACCTTTAGCAATGCCTGCCTATGTGCTGGCTTACACCTACACCGATCTACTACAGTTTGTGGGTCCAGTGCAAACGACGTTGCGGGCTGTCACCGGGTGGAGCTGGCAAGAGTATTGGTTTCCTAATATTCGCTCCCCCGGTGGCGCAATTTTTGTTTTAGCGGCAGCCCTTTATCCCTATGTCTATGTGGCCGCTCGAGCCGCTTTTTTAAACCAATCCATGTGCGCCCTCGAGGTAAGCCGTACATTGGGTTGCACGTCTTGGCAGATGTTCTGGCGGGTAGGCTTTCCGTTGGCGCGTCCCGCCATTATGGCGGGAACGATATTTGTGCTAATGGAGACCTTGGCCGATTTTGGCGCCGTTTCTTACTTTGAAGTCAGTACATTTACAACCGGTATCTACCGAACTTGGTTTTCATACGGTAACCCCGCTGCCGCGGCACAGTTGGCATCGGTGTTATTGTTGTTTGTGTATGCGCTGCTATTGATGGAACGCTTTAGCGAGGGGCAGCGCCGCTATAGCCACACCTCGACCCGCTATCGACCATTGCCACCGGTACAGATGCGGGGTGGCTGGGCAACCCTGGCGACTTTGTTTTGTCTGTTGCCGGTGGCGGTGGGTTTTTTATTACCCACCGGCGTGCTTGGCCACATGGTCTGGCAAGCACAGGATGTTTTATCATGGCAACGATTATGGGAGCTTACCCAAAACACCGCCATACTGGGTTTATCCACCAGTGCGATTATTGTCGCCACGGCCTTATTCGCTGCCCACAGTGTGCGCTGTGACAGCCACTATGGAGGACGTATCCTGCTGCGCTTGGGGCTGTTGGGTTATGCTACCCCCGGGGTGGTCATTGCCGTGGGATTATTGATTACCCTGGGTGCGGCGGACCGATTTTTAAATCATTATTTGGCGCAATGGGGTGTCAACGCCGGTCTGTTGTTATCGGGAACCCTGTTTGCGGTTATTTACGGTTGTACCGTGCGGTTTTTTGCCGTGGGTTATGGTCCCCTGGAAGCGGGTTTTAAAAAAATTCGCCCCGGTTTTGAAGATGTGGCTCGCACCTTGGGGGCATCGCCTCAGCGTATTTTCTCCACTATCCATTTACCGCTGCTCAATAGCAGTCTGCTCAGCGCGGCGCTACTGGTCTTTGTGGATGTGATGAAGGAATTACCCGCCACCATGATTTTACGGCCATTCAACTTTGATACCCTAGCTGTAGAGGCTTATCAGCTCGCTACTACAGAACGTCTCGACGGCGCTGCGGGTCCTGCGTTGTGTATCGTACTAGCCGGGCTATTACCCGTGATTGTATTATGCCGTGCTATGGCTCGCTCGCGACCCGGGTCTGGGTCTGGGTGGTCTGGGTCTGGGTCTGGGTCTGGGTCTGGGTCTGGGTCTGGGTCTGGGTCTCCATGAGTTTAGCCCTTGAATTTATCCAGGTCAGCCACCTCTATGGCAAGCAGCTCGCCCTGCAGCAGGTATCGTTTGCCGTCCCTAAAGGCAAAATTCTCTGTCTGCTGGGTCCCTCGGGTTGTGGTAAAACCACGGCGTTACGG
>CAZGON010000033.1:2711-6719 GCA_964527085.1 uncultured Candidatus Competibacteraceae bacterium | reverse complement strand
AGGACAGGTTATGCTAGCCGGAAAGACAGTGTCAGGTGAGGGCCGCTTTGTGCCACCGGAGCAGCGCGGCGTCAGCCTGTTGTTTCAGGACTACGCTTTATTTCCCCACTTAAGAGTCGCGGATAATATTGCGTTTGGTTTGCGTCATTTAAGCGCGGAGCAGCGCCAGTTTGAAACTACGGCATGGCTTGAGCGAGTCGGTCTAAAAGGGCGTGAGCATGTTTATCCCCACATGTTGTCGGGAGGTGAACAGCAACGCATTGCCTTAGCCCGAGCGCTGGCCCCGCAACCCGCCGTGTTGCTGCTGGACGAACCCTTTTCTAATCTCGACGGCCATTTACGCCAGCAAGTGCGCGGCGAAGTACTGCAGGTGCTTAAAGATTTCGGTGCCACCGCGCTACTGGTCACCCACGACCCCGAGGAAGCCTTGCTGATGGGCGACCACATCGCGCTGATGACTCAAGGCACTATTCTGCAACAGGGGGCGGCCTTAGACCTTTATTTTGCCCCTCGCAATCTTCATGTGGCCTCGTTTTTTGGTGATGTAAATCGTCTTTCCGGTTATGTTCATAATGCCCAGCTAAGCACGTCTTTCGGTCCGTTGCCAGTACCAGCAGTGGCTGATGGGACGTTAATAGAGGTGGTGATCCGCGCTGAAGGAATACGCCTTGAGCCGGTGTCATGCGATAACAACAACAAGGTATCCCTGCGAGCTACCGTGACCAAGGTGCAACTGTTGGGTGGAACCAGTCTTATCGATCTGCAGCCTAGAACAGATAGCATGTCGACGGAAACGCTGCTGGCGCGGATTTTAGGGGCTAGCCGCTTGGCGGTGGGAACATCAGTACAGCTGACCTTGGACCCAGATATGGTGTTTATATTTCCCACAAATCGCGTTGCTAAAAGCAAAGATACGCTACCCTCTACTGTTGAAAAAACTCAGTGAACTAGACTTATTGGCCGAACAGATCTTTGCCGAAGGTGCCTCTAGGCCCATTGATCTGGGCGCCCAGCTTGATGAAACGTTTGGCCGAAAAGCACGGCGTTGCGGTGTTATTTGCCCAGAATATTGCATATGCTAACATATACATCATGTTTATAGGTTAGACGTTGTGCTTTACCAGGAATCCAGCCATGCTACGCACTACAGTGTACCTTGACGAAGAAACCGCGTTAGCTATTCGACAGCTTGCGGAAACCCAGAAACGTAGCCAAGCAGATATCATTCGTGATGCCCTTGGCAAGTATCTAAAAAAAACCCAACGACAGATCGGTCGTCCCAGTCTTCCAGGTGTGGGGGCTTACCGTAGCGGTCGTGCCGATATATCGCAAAAAGCGGAAGCATTGTTAAAAAAAGCTGCAAATAGGCGCCGATGACTCTGGTTGCAGATACGGGGGGACTATACGCTTTGTATGACGCCGACGACGTTCATCATGCTTCGGTTCGACAAGTCATCAGTCAGGAACGTGGCACACTCATCGTCCCCACCGTGATTCTTGCAGAACTGGATTACCTGCTGCGTGAATTTCTTGGGGTGGATGCTGAGCTCGATTTCCTAGCGGGGTTAGCCAGCGGCGCCTACACCCTGGAGCCGCTGACGGCGGCGGACTTGGCGCGTTGCCGTGAATTGATCGCTATGTATCGCGACCTGGATCTCGGACTGGTAGATGCAGCAGTGATTGCTACTGCGGAGCGGCTGGGCATAGATCGCATTTTGACTGTGGATGAGAGAGATTTCCGAGTCGTTCGGCCGAGAAATAGACCTTTTGTGCTTTTGCCTGCAGACACCTAAGACGAGTTGCATCGACAGCGTCCGTTAAGCAATTGCGAACTTAAACCTTGGCTACGGTCTGCGGCTCTATGCTTGCAGACCGTGTCTTTCCATGTGCCGCCATGGCAGCACCCAGGATGATTGTTCATGATAACCTTGCAGCGTCGAGACCCGATAGGTTTCAGCATGAACATATATGGCACGTATCTAACGCAAAGAAAATACGATAGGCACAGTGATTTCTAACTGCGCCTGCTGAATTTCGGTGGGCATAGGTGGTAGTGGTGAAGCGCGCTCAAGTAATTCCTTGACCTCTTGGTCCAGGAGCCGATGGCCGGAACTCCCGACAATCCGGTGTGACAATACCTGGCCTTGATCATCAATCGCGAACTGTACTTTGACGATGCCCTGTTGTTGCCGCTGTCTAGCCCGGCGCGGATAGCGTTTATGTTTATTAAGCCAGGCGGCTAGTGTGCTGAAGTAGTCCGGCGCCGCGTTAGGATTCCCTCCTGCGGATTGGGCCGTACCGCTTCCCGTGTTGTTTTGAGCTTGTGTGCCGGCTTTACCACGACCCGCTTTGTCATCTGCTGATTTTTCAGACGTTGGCGTGGGCGAGCGTTTTGCCACGGGCGGTGGCTTTGTTTCCTGTACCTTCTCTGGTTCTGGCGGAGTAGGCGGTTCTACGGGGGTTTCTTCAGGTTCGGGTTCGGGCTCGGGTTTAGGCTCTTCAATAGGTTCCGGTTCCGCCACCTCGAGGGACTCTTCGTCGAGGGGTTCTTCCTCGATAATCTCGGTGTCCTCTACATCGTCCACCTCGGCTGCTTCGACGATTTCTTCGCTGACCTCTTCGCTGACCTCTTCGTCTTGTTCGCTATCTTCGGTTTGGGTCTTTAAACCGGCCATACCGCCCGCCACGCCTAGATCTATTTCGATACCACCTACGCCGCTGGCAAGGGCGCCGGTGGTGGGTTTTCCAGAGGTAAACAACCACACCCCTAAAGCCAGATGTAATAGCGCCGCCAGCAATAAGGCGCCTATATAATGATGCAACCGTAGGTTCATCGGGGGGAAGGCGCCGTGACCAGTGTGATCCGATTGGCGCCAGCGCCCCGCAAAGTAGCGAGCGTCTTATTGAGCAATTGAGCGGTCGCGCGGGCGTCTACTTTTAACTTGATGGTGGGTGCGGAGGTGTTGAGAGGGATGGTTGCTGCCTCACCAGCAGCGGTTACCCTTTCACCGGTTTTCGCTTTTTCAAGGTGTTGTGTGATGGCAGTCGCCAATCCGTTCATGTTTACCATGTCGTTCTCAATGGCGAGTCGACCGTCTGCCGCCACTAATACCATAATGCCCTGAGTTTCGCTAGCTACCTCGCTGATGGAAACCGGGGGTTGTACTTTAACCTTATCGGAGGCAACAATTTTTCCAGCCAACATGTAAAAGATAAGCATCAGAAAAATAATATTAATCAGCGGGATAAGCATTTCTTCATTGCGCCGCTGTTTTGGCTTGATGAGTTTCATGGGGTTACTACGGTTCGCTTAAGGTTAATTTTCGCACGCCGCTGGCAGTCAACCGATCAAAGATATTCACGATATCTTGCACCGGAACATGGATGTGGGGTCGCACCACCACGGCCTGTTCGGGGTTAGCCGCTGTAATAGATCGCATCTGAGCCTCCAAACCGTCTAGCGTCAACACACTACCATTCAGACTGATCTCCCCGTTGACGTTGATACGCAGCAGCAACGCCTGCTCGTTACTTATCACCGTGGTTATTCGAGCTGCGGGAACATTGAGCATGACAGCGCGCCATTGCTGTAAGTCAGACGCTAGCATGAAAAACATCAATAGAATAAAAACCACATCAATCAGGGGGGTTAAATTGACCCGTCGACGGGACAGCCGTCCTGGTTGCTCAAGCCGCATAATTAACGTTCGGTTCAGACGTCGGTTGTGGTCGCAAGGGAACCGCTTGTAAGTTACGGGTAAAGAGTTGCGTGACCGCGTCTTCCATACCATGGCCACAACGCTCCACTTTACGCTCAAGCCACGCATGGGCCAGCACCACTGGAATAGCGACGATTAGTCCTGCTGCCGTAGTGAGCAGCGCCTGCCAAATACCCCCCGAGAGAATGGCCGGGTCCACTTGACTGCCCGCCATTTCCAAGCGCTGAAAGGCTTGAATCATACCCAGCACTGTACCGAGTAGTCCGAGTAGTGGACTAATCGTGCCGAT
>CAZGON010000033.1:0-2701 GCA_964527085.1 uncultured Candidatus Competibacteraceae bacterium | reverse complement strand
TAATTTCCAAGGCGCGTAAATGGCTACGCAGGTTTTCCATCTGGGCACTGGCAACCCGTATCGCTTCTTCCCGGACGGTGGCCACATCGACATCGGGTCGGCGTAGGCCCGTCATGATCACGTTGAGTAGTTGGGCAATAGGTTGGCGGTGCTTGCTAGCAAATTCGATAGCGGCATCAGGCTGTTTTTTCCGCCACAGTTCAAGGGCTTTTGAGGGCGCGTCCCGTGCATCGAGTCGAAGCACGGTAAACTGCCACCATTTGAGTAGAATAATCGTCAACCCCACCACAGATAAAACCAGCAGCACCATAAGAACCGGTCCGCCGGCGTCCAGTAATTCTGTGATTTGTCCATAGGCGCCATTGTCAACATGGGCGGATTCAAGGAGTCCAGGAAACTCGCCCACCCCCTCTACGCCACCGACAGGATTGCTAGCGTCATCAGGGAGACCCTCTTGGGGAGCCACACCTTGGATTTGCGGAGACGTGGTGGCGTTTAGTTCCGAAGGTGGGCTGGCCGGTTCTGCTGCATCGACCGACTCTGGGGTACCGACGACATTGCTATTGTCAGCATCGTTACCCACCGGATTTGTAGGTTGATTTTCACTGGGTGCAAGCGTGTTTGGTAAGTTTGTACTGAACTGTTCAGATTGTGACATTGATTTTTTGCCTTTTCCTCATCAATGAAAAAACAAATGTATGTGAGCTTATTAGAGCCTTTAATGAAGTGTCATGCAAGGCGTGGTATTTTCATTTTGCGCCAGCGTCATAAAGTCCCACTGGCGAAGCGGTAGAATGATATCGGTCAACTGCAAAATGCGTGCGAGCCCCTGCATGGGTTCCAGGGTTATGTGAGCGGCTGCGGCTGGCATCCAACTGTTTAATAAATGTGTGGCAGGTTCTGAGTGAAGTATCTGTAGGCAAGCGACAGCATATAAAAATCCAGCCTCATCAACGGATAGGTGCGGGCAATCAGGACAATGAATTTCGACGGGGCGGACTGCACTGGCGCCCGTGTTGTTTAGCACGCCATCTAAGCTGTAGGCTGCATCGCTTACATTAAAGTAACCAAAATGATCAAGCAAATAGGGTAAGCCAGCTTCCTGATGTTTGATCCGATCAACCCAGATGCGCAGACCTGCGAGCAAACATAGTTCTTCCTGGGATAACTCGCTGACATAGTTCATGGGCAAACCCTTAACGGCTAATGAGACTAAATAGATGCCGTTAACCATACCTTTTTCATTTCTTTAATGCAAACGGTTATTGTTTTCATTGCTATAAAAAAGTAGTATAAGAATAATCTAGTAAATATATGGCCGAACATAAATAGCATCTTTAAATACTATGAATACCCTTCAATTAATTCGCGAAGAGCGCTGGAAAGTACTAACTCAAACCGCTAATGAACAGTTCGAACGGGGTGAGCATTCAGCGGCCCTGGCTAATTATTTAGAAACGTTGACCATTGCAGAAACCATGTTGCAGGATGCCAAAATTGATCCATCAGCGATCCCCGTCATCCCAATTTATGTTGTCTCTTGCCATAACCTGGCTGAATATTCCCAGTGTATGAAGCGGTCGCAAGAATGTTGCGCCTTCCTACGGCGCGCTCATCAGACCTTGCTGACCCTATTCCAGGACCAAACTTGCCCGCAGCCATTGCGGCAACAGTGCTTATGCGATTTATCTAAAACGCTGGGCGCTTTGGTTCGGTGCTTGCGAAAACAGCGAACCCAAGAAATCACGGCGCTCATCAAAGAAACAAAAGACATGGTAAAACAAACACTACCCACCGTTCGCCATTAACTGGTAGTAATGGAGAGTCGGACAATAATTCGGCAGCAGATTGCCGATATTAATAATTTAAATTTGCATTTATTAATAATAATCATTATATTTTATAATCTATCATGATAAAGATTTAGTTATCGTAATCAACTGTGAGTTTATGAGGCATTGCCCCTACTACCATTTCCTCAGACTTAAATTAGCGACGACGACGCTGCCTAGCCTAAAGCTGGGCTTTTTTATTTATGCTTTTCTCTATCTTTATGGTTGCTGGGAGCAGCAGCCATTTTTGCTATAGACTCATCTATTTGATCAAAACCCCTAGAAGCGTTGGCCATAACTCTTAAATTGACGCTATACAACGTCATGGTGTAGCATCCTGCCCCCTATGATGTTGACCCAATGCTGAACTTGCGCGGGCAAAAACCCCTATTGACTTGGCTAGTAGCTATCGCGCTGGTCCTACGTGCGGTTGTGCCTTACGGAATACATGCCGACCCAGGCAGCAGACGGCTATGGTTTTACGTTCCAGTTATGCAGCATCGATAACAAGCGTTTGCTGACCCTAAATCTGGAGACTGGCAGTTATACCGAAGTCGATCAAGCCTCAATCGAAACTGAACAAGACAGTGGGCATGTTAATTTCATCTGCCCATTTGCGCTTTCGCTACTGACTGTTTCACTCTACCTCGGGATTCATTGCTTCAAGTCTGCCTATGGCTTGATTTATGTGCAACAACCACCTGCACGGGCGCCGCCAAATTCAACAACGCTGCCACCGCTACCTCCGCGCGGACCACCTACCCATCTAATCTGCTCCGTCTGATTCCTTAGTTAAAAAATTAGTAACTACTCACCTTGCGTCATTCTCGCCATGGACTGGCGAGAATCCAGTGCCGTGGACGGCAAGC
>CAZGON010000032.1:20721-25168 GCA_964527085.1 uncultured Candidatus Competibacteraceae bacterium | reverse complement strand
CCTAATGGGATGGTCCGCCCCGCTCCCCAAACGGCTTCAAATGAGCCATGATGTCGGTGTCAACCAGACATCAAACCAGAAGCGAGGCGAACCATGAAACAAGATAACCTAAAAGGCGATATCAAGGTATTGGGAATTGATTTAGCAAAACACAGTTTTCAACTGCACGGGGTGGATGACTCAGGCCAACGGGTCGTAAAAAAGCAGCTAAGCCGCACAAAGCTTAGCGCCTATGTGGCGCAACTCCCCCCGTGTCTCATCGGGATGGGGAAGCCTGTGGTGGTGCTCACTACTGGGTGAGAATTTTCTCATCGTTTGGGCATACGGTGCGGCTAATGGCGCCGCAGTTTGTCAAGCCCTATGTCAAGTCCAACAAAAACGACGCAGTGGATGCCGAAGCAATCTGCGAGGCGGTGCAGCGCCCAAACATGCGCTTTGTGCCGGAGAAAAGTATTGAGCAGCAAGATATCCAAAGCCTGCATCGGATCCGTAGTCAGCTCGTTGCGCGGCGCACGGCCCAGAGCAAAGTGAGTACAAATCCACCCAAATCGAGGGTAACGTTGTCAGCCACGATCACGATGCAGTCACCCTCTCTATTTAAAGAGATGTTTCGTGTCATACCACTTAGAATTTGGTCTGCATATGCACTTTCCCAAAAATCCCCTATCGGAAATCTAGCATACAAATGCAAACTTTTATCGAATTGGTATCACTACATAGGAACCTGGCTTGTCAATGGTGCGACACTCCTTAATCTTCGTTCAACCGTCGTCTCCCAACTGTTTGAGCTCGGCATCAGTAGCATATGTCAGCGCAGCAAAAGCTAAAGTGACTAAAGATGCCGCTAATTAACCCTCGCCTGTCAAACCAATGCACCCGTACAGCTACTTCCCTGACCCGCCGTGCAACCGTAACAATGGTCAGCCACGCGAATGGCGTTGCCAGTTAAATCCACGTTCAACAGATCCTTGACATGGGTGCGAGGTCTGCCGTTATGCTGCAAAGGCAAGCCAAGCATTTGGTTAAAGTCGCAATCGAAGATATACCCGTCCCAGCCCACACTTAACAAATTCCGGCACATTACGGTCGCTAAGTTTTCATGGCGATAAGCGCTTTTTAATAAATCCATATAAGCGGCAAAATGGCCACGAGAAATCAGCATGCTGCCAAAACGCTGGATGGGCATATTGGTCAACGTAAAGAGCTGATTAAAAAAGATACCGTAACGCTCCGCCAAGTGAATTTTATAATCCTTTTCAAGAGCGGTCTGAGGGGGAGGGAGATGAGGACCTTGCGGATTAAACACCAGGCTTAAAATCAAACCGGACCCTTCACGACCGTAACCTAGGCTATTAAGTCGTTGCAGGGCCTGAATACTTGCAGTGAAAACTCCGTCACCCCGTTGAGCGTCCACATTTTCTTGCAGATAACAGGGCATGGATGCCACGATTTCAACACCCTGGTCAGCTAAAAAAGTGGCCAGATCTTGTTGCCCCTCAACTTCTAAAATCGTAAGGTTGCACCGGTCGATCACCTTCAGACCTAAGCGACGGCTGGTCTCTGTAAGATACCGAAAATGGGGACTAAGCTCTGGAGCGCCACCGGTTAAATCTATGGTGTGAACTTTAGATAACCGCGCCAACTCAATAACCTGCTCCACCGTCTCCCGATCCATCATCTCCTTACGAGTAGGGCCGGCATTGACATGGCAGTGCAAACAAGCCTGGTTGCAGCGATATCCTAAGTTGACTTGAAGGATCTCTAAAGGTTTGCGGCGCAGGGCTGGAAAATCGGTCTGTTGCAATAAGGGAAGGGTGGCATGCATGGTAAGTTCAAAAATAGAGTAGCGGTTGCTTAACTAAATGGTTCATAAAACCAAACATACGTAGACGAAACTAATATAGATGCAGATTAGACAACAATTTTAAGAAAGTAGATCCTGCCAAACAGGATCATTGGGACTTTCTCGCACCCGATCTTCATCTTCTCGGTGCGCCGACGGACGGGATTGTCCTGCCGGATGCACAGCTAACTGGTGTTTTACTTCCAAATATCCGATATAAGCAAGCACTTCCTGGGCTAACTCCTCGGGCAATTGTTGTACTTTCTGATAAATTTTTTCGGCGATATCCATAACTAAATGCTGAATATTCAGCAACACAGTCTTAAAACATTTAGCGTTGCAACATGGAAAACAAAATGGGAATAGGCAACAACTCCACTGGTGCAACTCCGAGCAATCGAGATAACATATTAGGCTGGGACCGAGGGTTAAGTCGGGCGACAAGTCGCCTTGCCACCCGAAACTCTATAGCCAAGTCCGTTTGTTTTAAACCGCTATGCAGTTTAGCAATTGATGTTTCCCGGTTTGCGCGATTGGGAAATTGACGTTTGACAAGGGCGCGACTGGTCCAAAAATCGGGAAAATCCACGATAATGAGTTCATCTTCAGCACTCACCGATATGGTCTCGCCCCTATCCGATAACACTGAAAGTTGCGCAAATACATTCAGTGGAACATTCATGGGCGTCAGGCCCCTCCATTCAAATCTCGGGTACGAATTTTTAGCGTCCCATTCAACTTCCAAACCGCATGAGAGGCGCCATCCGCTGTACCACTGGGCACACTGACTTCCATGTTTTCAAATTCATAGGTGATTTCAGCGCCGCGTCCTGTCAACTTATCGTATAAGTCAATAGCAAGTTCGGGCCAAGTGGTATGAGGTGTTTCTGACATTATTGTCTCCTATTTTCTCCAGATAGAAAGACGCACTCATGCGTCGGTCGTTGTCTACAACTAAAAACTGTGCCGGAAATATAGACGGAAACCTGTAAAGGGTCAAATAACATTAAATGGCCTGCGTTTCAAAGCCTTTCAATTTGGCAAGGGTATTGGGATTACTGATTACCGCACAACTGGCTTGACCTGGTTGCAGATAGGCGTCAGCTACCCGATGGAGATCCTCGAAGGTAACTTGTAACACCCGTTGACGGAATGTTCGTCGCTGGGTTGGCGTACGCCCAAACAACTCGCCAAAAAACGCGCTAATGGCTTCACCGGCAGGGGAACCGGGACGGTCAATGCTAGCAATAATCCCTAGAATCGCTTCTTCTAGAACCTGCGCTGGATGTTTTGTTTCTTCAAACCATGCCAAAGCAGCATCAAAATCCGCCAAAGTGGCCTCAAGACGGGGATCCCGATAGGAAAAAAAGCGAAAAGCGCCACTGTCCGGTTGATAACTGGCTCCTGCCCCGTAGGCACCACCTTGCTCGCGTACTGCCCGATGCAAATAACCATTGCGCAGACATTCCCCTAATACCTGCAGGGCGGCTGCATCGGGATGGTTTTGGGGCACTGTAGGATAGACTTTTGCGCAAAAATTAACTTGCGTACTGGTGCTCCAGGCTTGCTGCAAACGCGCCACGACAGGATCGAGTTTAAGCGCTGGTTGATGGATTTCAGGAGCAGGATACGGTTGCCAACACTCGCTCAACGCGGAAGCGATAGGGTTTTGTTGTTCCGCGTCACTGACCGATAAGATCTGGCAAGGGGCTACCTTAATAAGTTCGTGCAACTGAACAAACTGATCTGCCAAATCGGCCAACATGATCTCTTCAGCAATTTCCTCATCTAGGGTTTTTAAGGTCTGTAGACCTTGCAAACCATCCCAACGGTGACTTAACGCCGCTGCTGGACTGAGCCCTGCGCTGGCGGCAGCCATCGCCAATAAATGACCGTGATCGACCACACCCTCTTCCCGGCTGGCACGCAGTTGGGCAATCAGCTCCCGCAACCGAGGTAATTCATCAAAACGCGCCGTATTTAACGTCTCTGATAGTAAATGAGTCAAAGGAGCATGATTACGGGCGAGAGCTTTACCAGCGATGACCATAATGCCGCGGGTCTTTTGCACATCGTCGATGCTGCCCCGTACTAAACAACGGGCGCTAACACCACCGGTCACAGCGGCTTGATGGGCTTGCGTGGCCAAATAATCCCGGCCCGAGCTACCCACCTCTGTTAAACAGGCGCAATAAAGAGGCAATAAATCCAATTGCCGTTGGTCTAACGGGGGAAGATCCAACACTAGCTGCTGATAGACCATGCCGTTGGCGCCTTGGGCATACCAGGTCACGGGTCTTTTACCGATGGGGCGAAGCTCGCCTTGGGGAATTTTAATATCTGCCGGGACATCATCCAAAGTGACTAGGGGCAATAATTCAGGATCATCTTGCATCCCTTGTCGTTCCACCAACGCTTGCGTATGAGCCATGACATGCTGTTTATCGTCTGCTGTCATATGCTTCGCCAAACTCCCCAGATGTTGGCGCTCTAACTCGGCCTGGCGGTCATTCAACGTCTTGTCTGGCGTCATCACTAAGCGCACCCGATGGGGATTGTCTAATAATAAATCGCGCACCAAGTGTTTAACAAAATTCGGGTCCT
>CAZGON010000032.1:20399-20669 GCA_964527085.1 uncultured Candidatus Competibacteraceae bacterium | reverse complement strand
CCGCCATGAAGAGCAGGCGTTAACGCTTCCAGCAACAAATGAAGACCATACGGGAAACCATCTCCAGTAATTTCCCGCTGGCTAAGCTCCAACTGATGAAACGCCGAGTCAACCGCGTCCTGGGCAACACCCTGCTCAGCTACCTGGGTAATCACCGACAGAATCAACGCCTCGACAGCCTCGGCTTGATCAGGATTAGAACCTTCCAGACCGCACACGAAAGTGCTTTCCCGAGTAGCATGATCAAAACAGCAGAGCGGCGATGGTCCC
>CAZGON010000032.1:0-20389 GCA_964527085.1 uncultured Candidatus Competibacteraceae bacterium | reverse complement strand
AGCTGCTGTTATCCAACAAAATATCGCTGAGAATTCGGGCTTGCATGGTCCCATAGGGATCAGTCGATTTATTCAACAACCAGCCTATAACGATATGAGTTTTATCCTGAAGATCTTCGTCTGCCTCTACGGGATAGACCGCTTGCGCATTAACGGGTGACACCAAACGTTGCTCATCAGCAACAGCGAGATCTAGGGGCAAGGTTTCAAACTTATGGAGTGCTTGGTCCTGAAAACGCCTTTGATGAGCAGCGGCACTGATGTTGCCGTAGGTCATGAAGACGGCGTTAGAGGGGTGATAGTGGCGAGCATGGAAGGTTTTTAATTGCTCATGGGTTAACTTTGGAATGTCCTCGGGATCACCACCGCTGTTGTAGTGATAAGTGGTGGTTGGAAATAAATGGGATTGCAGGGTCTGGGCCAAGCGTTGAACCGGTGAACTCATGGCGCCCTTCATTTCATTGAAAACAACCCCCTTATACACGAGCGCTGAATTCGGATTATGAGGCTCGGCAAATTCCAGACGATGCCCTTCCTGAGCAAAATCGAGTTCATTGAGCAAAGGAAAGAATGCCGCATCCAGATAAACATCCAATAGATTATTAAAATCCTTAAGGTTCTGACTGGCAAACGGGTAGGCAGTCCAATCACTACTGGTAAAGGCATTCATAAAGGTGTTCAAGGAACGCCGCGTCATCATAAAAAAAGGATCCCGCACACGATAAGACTGGCTGCCACATAACGCGGTGTGCTCTAAAATATGAGCCACACCTGTAGAGTCCTGGGGCACGGTTAAAAAAGCCACCAGAAATGTATTATGATTATCATCTGCAGCTAAATGCAGATGACGAGAACCAGTGACTCGATGGCGATATTCTTCAAACTGTACGTTTAAGGCTGTAATAGAATGGGTACGGATTAAATCGAATGGAGGCTGATTCATGGGTAAATTGAACAGTTACGGTGACAAGGAAATCAGAAAATATCCGCCAGAAAGAAAAACTGTTGATCGGTGTATCATAAGCTATACATACACATCTAGGACTTATGTAACTTGTTCCAGGGGACGCCGTGAACACATCCTTGTGGGCTTGATGGCGGCCATCCGGGCCGCCATCACCCCTTTAACAAGCTACGTAAGTCCTTCATGCGAAGATCCTAACATGTAAAAACATAAGACCGCGAGTAAATAACAGTGTTCACTTTGACGTCCTCCTCGTGGTAAACAACAAGGATTCCTACGGTGACTGCAAAACAATTACCTCACAGCCACTTCGGTGGGCTCTTGCTTCAATGAGACTGCCCAGGAAAGGAGGCGTGGTTTTTGCCGCAATTACTCCCGCAGTGGGGAGTTTTACGGTTTTGAGCCAACGCCCAACTCCCTTAAGGCGCTCACCCAGCCTTCACAAGCGTCACTGCCGGCCCGCCCGACCGTAGGTCTTTCGACCCTGTAACTATAGCGCCTTATATCCCCACCGTGAACAGCAGGATTTTACGGCGCATTGGATTAAGGTTACATGTAAGCAACCTTCTCCAATCCCTTCATGGGATCACCTCAAAATGCTACTAATAGAGTGTAGACTTATAGTCTTCATCGCATGACATTTGCTCGGTGAAAAGCAAAAACAAAGATCTTATTTTAGTTGGGATTAAAATCAGGAATATCCGCGAAAAAGCGGGATACTCCCAGGAGGAACTAGCTGATCTCGCGTGCCTTCACCGTACCTATATCGGTGGCGTGGAGCGGGGTGAGAGAAATATAGGTGTAGAAAATTTAATTCGTATTGCCCGTGCCTTAAAGATTCACGCATCAGAGCTTCTTCACGATATAGATAAATATAAACTCAAAAAAGAGAAAAAATAGAGCACGATGGAACGTTCTGCTGATTTAATAAGAGTTCGCGATATTCCGATTTTAAGTAAATTTGGTCTATCGCCTAAAATAATAGCATCAGGAGTTACTTATACGCACAAGTTGCTTGACTCACTCGATGCTCAATTAATTTACGCCAATGAGAACCGACTAGCAGAACTTCTAGAATTAGCAAATTTATCAGCAGTGATTGGTAATCTTCTAAGAGGTGGTATAGCTAAAGCATCTCATGGCAAGTTTGAGGCAAATGGTCCTCACAAATATCCTGATTTGATTGCCACACACCCAAGTTGCCATGACATCGAGATAAAGGTTGCTTTAGAGACTAATAAACCGAAAGGGCATCTTGTAAAACCAGGTCCCCATCTCGCTTGCCGATATGTGCTAGGACAAGCCAATGGTGATTTTAAACCGGGTAAGGAAAATCGTGGGAATGTAGTATGGATATGGGAAATCCGCGTCGGCTTTCTTGAAGATGGTCATTTCAATATTAGTAACACGGCAGGTGACTCTGGAAAGACTGCGGTCATTAATGCAAAAGGAATGAAATCATTAATACCAGTTTATTGCGATTTAGATAAGTGCCCAAACTCGCGTAACAGTCCTACATATCGACAATATAAAGCACTTTTTGAAAAGTCTCTGTTCGATGAATAAAAAGATTATTATACTACCGCTTCTAAATTTTTCTTTTGCAAGGACAACCCCATTGCTTTTGCAATTTCTTTCGCAATAACTTCTCCAAGAAGAGGCGGAACAGCATTTCCTATCTGCTTAACTATCTGAGCACGTGTCCCACAGAATTCAAAAGTGTCATGAAAACCTTGCAGTCTCGCTCCTTCCCTTGGAGTCAAGGCACGGTCCTGAAAAGGATGAATGCACTTATTTGAAGATGGGTGTACAAAATTCACCGTTAATGTGACACTTGGTTTATCTGGATCTAGACGACTATAACAGGAACTAAATCCACTAGATGTCATATTAGATGGCAGTGCACTCCTATTTGCTCCAGATAGTCTAATAATTTCCAGCATTTTTTGTGAATGTGCAGTAGCATCATGAAGGGTTAGGATGTTACTCCCATTTCGCATCTTTTTAGTATAATCCGTTTCCTTAAACGGTTTTTTATAATTTGTTTCAGACTCTCCGGCTACTAATTCTGGTAGATCACAGATTGCTTCCATGATCGTTACGGCTGGTTTAGTTGATGGACAAGAAAGAGGGGTAACCTGAATTCGCTTGGCATTTTTTCCTGCCATACTGCGGTGATCAGACCAGTGTGTTGGTTGTGGCCAAAGAATCGAATCTTTAGAAAGGGTTCCTATAATTACAAGCCTTTCTCTATTTTGTGGTAGACCGTAGTAAGCAGCATTTATAATACGCCAATCCAAACGGTACCCCAACATTTTAAGCGCTTTAATTAAGGAAGAAAAAACTTCCCCATTATTGTGAGTTAGTAATCCAACTACATTTTCAAATACACACCAAAGAGGTTTTATATTAGCAATTGTTAGAACGTAATCCTCTAATAAATTGTTACGTTGATCGCCTTCCGTTAAGTTTCTAAATGGACGAATAGAGGAAAACCCTTGGCACGGCGGACCGCCGATTACCAGATCAGGATTAAGAGCTTCGTCTTTCAACGAACTCGGTGAAAAGTCTTTTATATTTGCCAGAATGGCGGAGGCATTTTGATGATTACTGCGAAAAGTCTCTATTCTGTCTGACAATAAATCTATGCCTGCAGTTACGGTAAAAAAACCAGACAGTTCCATACCATAAGAAAAACCGCCCGCTCCGCAAAACAAGTCAAGCACTTTTACGGGGGCAAAATGAAAACGATTTTGTCTAGGAAAAATTTTAGAGATATTGGACTTTGCAGTGGTATAGCCTTCACCCGGCACAAGCTTTTTAATGTGCTTTTCATGAGCAACTTTTAGTAATTCAAAATCACATGCCAATATAGAAGCAATTTTTTTATAATTAGAATCATCTACTATCTCAAAACCTCGCTCCCATCGGCTTAATTTGTTACGAGATACACCAAGACGAAACGCTAAGTCACTATGGCCAAGCCCTTTCTTGATTCTCTCAGAACGAATATCTGAGACTGTCTGATCAATAAACCTGATACTCATAAGTATCATTTACAATTAATGACTTAAAATGTCAAGCAGGATGTTCTAAAAACCGTAATAGTAGTTTTTGCTTCAGTATTCATATCATACACACTTCATCTCCGATAAATTTATCAAAAATGTCAGATCAAATCCTAACCACTACATTTACAAGGGTATATTCATGGTGTCCCCTGAAATAAGCCATTTAGTCCCTCAATTTACAGTTTCGCACTCGTGAGCAACCTAACCAGTTGCCCACCCTTACTGAGCTGCGTCTTGCCCTGTCGTTACCTTGCTAACCATGCTTTGCAATTTTACCGCTTCGTCATAATGTTGCAGGTACCAATCGACAGTTTTGGCGATTCCGCTTGCAAAGGTTTCCTGAGGAGAATACTGAAAAAGCGTGGCTATTTTTGTGTCATCGATGGCATAACGCCAATCATGGCCAGGTCGATCAGTGACAAAACTAATCAAGCGCTGGTGGGGCGCATGTTGCGGGCGCCGTTCGTCCATCAGTGTACAAATGATTTTAGCGATGGTTATGTTGGCCATCTCGTTACGGCCACCGATATTATAGGTTTCTCCCGGCTCACCTTGCCGCAGCACCGTTTCGATGCCCTGGCAGTGGTCTTCCACATAGAGCCAATCCCGAATATTGCTACCATCACCATAGACGGGAATGGATTGCTGCTGAAGACAGGAACGAATGACTGTGGGAATAAATTTCTCAGAATGCTGATAGGGACCGTAGTTGTTAGAGCAATTAGTGGTGGTAACGGGCAAACCATAGGTATGAAAATAGGCCCTGACGAGATGGTCAGAGCCGGCTTTTGACGCGGAATAAGGCGAGTTAGGGGCGTAGGGCGTGGTTTCAGTAAAAGCTGGCTCCACCTTTGCGAGGGTTCCATAGACCTCATCGGTAGAAATATGGTGAAACCGCACCTGAGTTGGGTCAAAACTGTTTAGCCAGAACTGGCGGGCTGCTTCTAACAGGGTAAAGGTGCCAATGACATTAGTTTGAACAAAAGCGGCGGGGCCACTGATGGAGCGATCCACATGGCTTTCAGCGGCAAAATGGACAAGGGTATCGATTTGATATTCCTTGAAGAGACGATCAACGAGGTCCCGATCGCAAATATTGCCTTGCACAAAGGTGTGACGATCAGGATCTGGGAGTCCAGCTAGGTTTTCTAACGAACCTGCATAGGTGAGGAGATCCAAGTTAACCACATGCACTTGATCATCCTTGCGTAACAGTTGGCGAACGAAGTTGCAGCCGATAAAACCAGCGCCTCCAGTAACCAGAACATTTTTTGGGCAAAATTCCATTCTTGTCTCGTTGTATTGATTGATAGTTTAGTAAACCACAAAAATCTGATAAGCAAAAAGGCTAGCAGGATAATTTCCTAATAACACACGTAAACCCTTTTTAATAACATTAATCAGCCTCCCAGCGCGTCGTCGGTACGCTACAAATATTTTGATAACTGGTTAACTAAGCTATCGTTAAACATTGTTAATTCAGCTCAATGCTCGATGGTATAGGAAAAATCAATGCCACGCTCTTCTTGATTAAATTTACCTTCTATAAACTCACCTTCAATCCACAACCTCTCACCCAGTTCATAACGCACACTGTAAACTTTTTCGTCCTCAACCCGGTTAATACCGTAACTGATATAAAAATTTGGCAATAGGTAGATACCCACGGAAAGCGGATCATCGCCGTTGTCTTCATCCAAATTTAAGGCATCGCCTAGGGTTAGATAGGACAATATTTCACTTTGATCTTGCAAGGCTGGTTCAGAAAACAACGCAAAGCGCGGTGATTTTAATTGTCCGGTAATATGAATGCCTGCAAAAACAATGGGTTTGTCGCCATAAATGCGGCGGATTGCTCTGATATCTAACGACGGATTGTCGATGGGTTCATGGGCAAATATGATGACGCCTTGTCTAACCCGCAAATCTTGGCCATAGGCGCGGTACTCACCGTCCAAAAGACGCAACTCCCCATTGCCTACTGCGCTTTCCTGAGGACGTTTAGTGATGGTTATCGCACCCTGCAAACGACTGCCAAAATCCGCCAGCTGCAAGGTGACTTTAGGAGCAACCTCTAGCTGCACCTGAGCGGAAATAGCCCAGGCATGATCTTCCTCAATTATTAACTGTTGCTCGTTAGAGTTAACCAGAACGGTGTCATCGGACACCCGCACCGCGTCTTGGGTAAACGCAGTGATTACCGGGGTAATCTTTCCATCAGGAATTTTCAAATCTCCCTGAATATCCAGGTCACCCGGCTTAACCGTCAAGGTCAAATCCGGAGATGCCAATAGTTGTGCTGTGGAGGTATCAATGATTTCTAAATCTTCTCCGCGCAAATCAGCTTTTATCCGCCACTGCTGCAAAGACGCCAAGTCAATGTCACCCGTTAAGTCAACCCATCCCTCACCTGATTGAAGGCTGCTATCAAGGCGAATCTGATTGGGCTGGGTGGTTTTAGCGGTGACTTGTAGGTCTTTAAGATCGAGACCTAAATCGGTTACTTTAGCAGCCCCATCTTGAATATTTGCCTGGCCTTGCAAACGTGGCTGGGTCAAAGTACCGTCGAGGGTGATAGCCGCCTCAATGATACCCTCGACATCCTCTATGCCTAGTGGAGTAAGCGGTAAGAACCCTAGGGGAACCGCCACCATGCGTAATTGACCAGATAGGGGTTGGGTGTCCTGAACCGGCAGATGGGTGAAACGGGGCATCCTGACACTGGCTTCAATCCTTCCCTGCTCTTCCAATCGCAACAACATATCGCCCTGTAATCCTTGCGCGGTGACAGTTCCCTGCAAGGTTCCTCCTCGATGAGGTTGCGTCGTTTTAGCGCCTTCCCAACCCACCGTGACAGTACCCGGCGTGATACGCAACGCTGCTTCGCAGCGCAGCGTTCCATCGAGGCCAACACGGCCTAGCACATTACCGTTTAATATTCCGCTGATGTTCCATGCTGCAGGAAAAAATACTCGACCTAAACCCAATGGCACACGGTTCAAGTCCATCTGTAGCACGGCGCCAGTCTCTTTTGATAGCCAATTCAGTTCTGTGCAAATTGCACCACCAGCCTCTTGGCGATTTTGCAAACAGTTGCTAGCTAAACTAACAGCGGCAGGCGATACCCTTAATGATGTGGGTTTGTTCAGCGCCCAGTCACCCAATGCAGCAGAGGTCGCAGTTAATTTTTGTACTGTTCCCTGCCAATTCATCGCTGCCGTCTCAGAAAAACCCCCTTGCAGCTGCAAGGTCAGGTCGCCTTGAGGGGTTTTTGCTGCTATCGTTGCTTGATGGTCTATAAAATCACCTCGACCAGACAGATGTAGGTGAGTCAATAAACGATTTTTCGTCCACCGCAAATTCTCTAACTCACCTTGTAACCGGATGCCGCCGGATTTTTGGGTATTAATCCGAGCTGTTAAACGGCGCAAACGATTTTCCTGCAACCTCAAGCGGTCTCCATCCAAAGTGGCCTCGACGATGGGTTTTTCAAAGGTACCACCGATTTCACCTGCACCGTTCAAACTACCGCCAGCCTCCGGCAACAGTGCTGCCAGATCCGGAATAGCCACCCGCCAATCGCCTTTTAACCTGTCACCAAAACGGACGTTTGCCGTTAACCGAGCCGTTCCTGATTTTAAATCCAGATTATTCAATTGAAACTGGCCTTTCTGCTTAACAAATTGGGTTTGTAAGGAAACCGGATAGCCTCGCAGTTGACCCTTAACTGCTGGCACATTTACTTGGGTTTCCAACCCGCCTCCTTGCCAACGACCATAGCTATTCATGGTCAATGCCAATTCACCTGGCCAATCCTGCCAACGGCTGCCGGGATTTAGTTTTTCTCCGCTGACAGCCATTTGCCAATTTAAAGCAGAATCCCAGTTTAGTTCTCCCTGCGCTGTCACTGTTCCTTCCAGCACATCGCCCTGCAAAGTCTCTACTTGCAGACCATTGGCATCGCCCGTTGCGGTTCCCCGCCAGCGTCCTTGAGGGATTTGCGGGCCGCCTATATCTCCAGCGAAGTTTGCTTTATAAGCGTTCAGCGTACCCTCCATGGCGAGGCTACCTTGGATGCTTTCAAACTGCGCCGTATCCGTCAAGGGCCAGCGTAGCTCTCGCCAACTTAGCTGACCCTGAAACCGCGGTGATCCATCCATAACCCGGGCATCGCCCTGCAAGGCAAAGACAGTGTTGTTATCGGGCAAGGTAATTGCAAACTGTTTAACTTTAACTGTTTGGTTATCCCATTCGGCCAATATGTCACCGTTTGCTGTTACGGCGGCAGGCCAGTCAGGCCATAACTCCGTAAAAGCCATTTGTTCCATAGTCACTTGCAGCTGTGCTGTTAATACCGATTGCCAGCGGGCTTGCCCCTTGGCCTGCAGTTGACCCTGCAGCACCTTACCCTGCAGTGATTGCACAGTAAGTTGTTCAGCATCGCCGCTTGCTTGCAGCGTCCAGAAACCAGGCGGGATATACTTGCCTGCCAGCTGGGTTTGCAGGGTCAATTGATAATCCTTGAAACTGCCGCTTGCGGTGAGATGGGCTTGTTGGCTTTGCCACTGGGTGGACTGATTTTGCCAGGGCCACTGTAGCTTATCCCACTGACATTGCAATGACCAACGCACTTTACTAAGCACATCGGGCAGGTTGTCCACAACACCTTGCATATGGACTAGGGTCGGATGGGTGATCTGATGAGTAAACGTTAGATGTTGAGGGTTGCCCTCTATAACACCCTTGCCACGTAATTTGACTGGATTACCGCCCAGTTCCAAGTCTGTTGACCAGCGCAAATTTATCGCTAAATCATGGGGATTATGCAGATCCATCTTACCGTCGGCGTCCAAGTTAAAGCGAGACGCAAGCACCTGCAAGCGGGAAACCGTTAGGGTATCGGCTGCGCGAGCCTCGAGCCTTATGGAATCGAGGAAAACCGGCGGCTTATCGGCGTAGATCACAGTGACCGGGGCCAGCTGCAAATCATGGACCCGCACCGGAATGGGTAAGGCTAGATCGGGTATAATTACCAGTTTATCTGCAAACTCGGGTAATCGTAATTGCAGATTTTTGCCCTGCAGCCGTTGGATTTCCACACCCCATCCCTTGGCTTGCCAGGCTAACTCTAGGACAGCGGCCTCAACACGCCAGTCCTGGTAACGATAAGAAAAATCTTCGATTCGCACGGCATCTAAAACACGGCCTTCCATAGCGCCAACCTGCAATTCGCCTGGCAACCACTGCTGCAATTGGGTGACCAGCCAGCGCGAACCTGTTTCCGAGCTGATCACCCAGCCGATGGCGCCAGCTATACCTACTATCAGCAGTACAAGGGTCAAAAAAACAATGCCAATCCAGCGTCGCATTAAAACTCTGACCCCACTGAAAAATGGACTCTAATAGGATTCCCCTGTTTGCTTAATCCGGAGGCAATATCCAACCGAATCGGACCCAATGGAGAATACCACCGCACACCTCCGCCAGCACCCTCGTTCAGCTTGACATCAGAAAAGTCGTTGAAGACATCACCCGCATCATAGAAGGCGGCTAACCCCCAGGACTCAAAGATACGGTGCTCGTATTCGAGACTATTCACTAAAAGGTGCCGACCACCCAACCCCCCCGCATCGATTTCTTCAAAACCATAACCCCGCACACTCCGACCCCCACCGGCTTTAAACTGCAGGGATTCCGGCAGAATATTAACATTAAAAAGGGGCACCGTATCGGCTTCGGTATAACCGATATCACTGCGTACTATAACCCGCCCCTGATCACCCAGCTTACGCACGACAGCGCCGCTTAGCCGAGCTTGCCAAAAGGACAAATTGGAACCAAACCCGTCCCGGGCGCCCCGTATACCCACATCGACGTGTTCGCCACGGGTGGTATACAAACGGTTATTCGATCTCTGGTAAGTCCAGTTTAAACCTGGCATAAGCAAGTCAAAATCAGCGTCGAAAACAGGCACTACCTCGGGAATAAATATCTCGATGACCGCTGCATCTTCAGCGGGAAGAATATCCAGCAAATTATAGTCTTCGGTAAAGTATTCTAGGCTAATTACCTCATCCAAAGGTAGCCGTCCAAAAAGTTCGCGATAATGATGCTTGCTCACTTTAAATGACAATCTCTCAGAACGGGTTTCTTTATCAAGATTGAAACGCTGCTCCTCTTCGTCAGCAACGATGACAGTGACATCACTATCATCCAAGGTAATATCTTTGCTTTCATAGCTTAGGGTGGTCACTAGATAATTATCTATATTTTGTCCTAACGGAAAAATGTAATTAATATTAGCTTCCAACTCGTCCTGTTCTCGCTTCGCCGTTAAACCGGTCGTTAGACGATGTCCATAACGATTGAGATAACGGCGTTCCCAGTCTAAACGCACCCGTGGACCGGTGTCCGTGCCATAGCCAATGCGCGCCCGATAGCGATTTGGTTTGCGCAGCACCGGCGTTACGTTAATAGCAACTCGGCTATCTTCAGTATTTTGCTGGGTGTCGATTTTAATCCTTTCAAAATAACCGCTTTCATTGAGTCCGGATCGCAATCTAGAAACCGCTCGTGAAGTATAAAAGTCACCCGGTTCAAAGGTCACAAAACGTTCCAATAATTCGTCATTAAAAAAATCCTGCTCAAAGTTGAGAGCGCTAAATCGATAACGTTTTCCGGTTTGAAAATGCAGGATGACTTCGGCCTTATCGGTGGCTACGTCGATGCGTAGGGTACTTTCGGTAAACTGGGCATCAAAATAACCTCGGTCATCGGCAAGCTCCTGCAAAGCCTGCTTGCCTTGTTCATAAGCAGGATGACTCAACTTGTTTCCCATTTTCACTGGAAAATCCGCCAGCAATGCTTGAAAGGTAGGGTCTTGCTGTCCCTTGCCAGATACATTGACATCTACTTTGGTTACGGTGACCGGCAATCCTAAATCGATGCGATAACGGGCTTGCCAAGTATCGTCTTCCTCGCTAGGTGGGATTAGCTCAGAGGCAACTTGGGCTTGATAATAACCAAACGGCTGCAAAGCTCGCTTGATCTCCGCTGGAGCCTGGCGATGGAGACGTTGAATGCGACCCGGCGATAGATTTTGATCCTGCTGTTGTTGCAAACTTAAATAGGTGCGGACGTTTTCTAACATGTCATCGGCCACACCTCGAATATCGATATCGACTTGAGCGAAAGCCACCAAAGTATGACTACACAATAATAAACCAATAAAAAACCGCGCGAACACTGTCTGTCAATCGACCTTCAAGTAAGTAAATACAAAAAGCATGAGTTTGAGTATTGCATCACACCACAAAAATAGTGCGCCCCTTTCGCGGGTACTGTTCGGGGCGGTTGTGCCGCCGTAAGATTAGTAAGAAGTTACTAAACCCTAGGCACACATCTTGCAATTCTAGCCATCAGTGAATGATGGGCGTCGTTAAATTGACGACCCCGCAGGAGATTACGGACAAAATCGACATTCGTCAAAGCGCTGTCAGCGAGCTGACAGCCGCGGCAATGAATCAATAATGGTTGTCGATTAACTCACAAAAATGGATCACTATGCTAGAGACCTTTGCAGAATCCTGGCTTGCCCTACAATGCCAGATGATCAGCGGCGTTGTTCGCGGCGTCGTGGTGTTAGGCGCAGCCGATAAGGGACCTTTTAAAACGGCTGCTTGTTGGCCGACTAAAAGCGACCAGCTGGGTTATTTGTTGGCTACCGTCCAAGCGGCTTTAGCTAAACGCTGTAGTGTGATTCAGAATCAGCCAGCCGCAGCAGAGAACAACCCAGCAGCGCGCCAACATGTGGCGTGTCCATTGCTGATCGATGGCCGTTTGAGCGGCGTTGTCGCCCTTGAAATAGAAAGCCGTCCTGAACCACAACAGCATACTGTATTACAATTATTACAGTGGGGGGCCGCTTGCCTTGGCATTCTTATCCGTCAGGAAGCCTTGGCCACCAACGATCGCTTGGTCACTGCCTTAAACCTTATTACCACCAGTCTGACACAGCCGCGTTTTCAGGCCGCCGCCACCGCTGTAGCCACCGAACTGGCGACACAGCTAGCCTGTGAGCGGGTGAGTTTTGGTTTCCTCAAGGGCCAACGGATGCGTCTCGAAGCCCTTTCCCACAGTGCCCGTTTTGACCGCAAAACCAACCGTATTCAAGCTATTGAAGCGGCCATGACCGAAGCGCTGGATCAAGACAGCCGAATTGTTTATCCAGTAGACCCAGATGCACCCTTCGTCAGCTATGCCCACGGTAAGCTAAGTCAATTTGACAGCAGCGCCTTATGCACCGTTCCCTTTGCCGAAAACGGCCATCTGCTAGGTGCAATCACCCTAGAACGAGCCATTGATCAACCCTTTGATTCCGCCACTGTGGAATTGCTGGAGACAGTGGCTGCCCTGGTGGGCCCCTTGTTGGAAACAAAACGCCGGGAAGATCGCGGGTTGCTCAGCAAAATCTGGCAGGCATTGGGAACTCAATGGGGCAAGCTGGTGGGACCCCACCATAGCGGTTACAAACTAACAGCGCTGTTGCTCAGCGCTATGCTGGCTTTTTTGATGTTTGCCGAAGGTGACTACCGGATAACCGCCCGGGCTTCCCTGGAAGGCGCTGTGCAACGGGCTATGGTAGCGCCTTTGGACGGCTATGTGGCGAAGGCCAATGTCCGCGCTGGCGATGTGGTACAGCAGGGTGAACAGTTGTTTAAACTGGATGACCGGGATTTACAACTGGAACGTCTGAAATGGGTGAGTCAGCGGGAACAATTCCTGCGCCAGTATCGCGATGCCCTAGCCCAGGGAGAACGCGCTCAAGTGCGTATTGTGAAAGCTCGCTTGGATCAAGCCAAGGCGCAACTGGCCCTGGTAGACGAACAATTAGCCCGCATTCAAGGTGTTGCTCCCTTCGATGGCGTGGTGGTCAGTGGCGATCTTAGTCAATCTCTAGGCGCGCCCGTGCAACGGGGACAAGTGCTGTTTGAAATCGCACCCTTGGAACAATATCGTCTAGTCCTGCAGGTGGATGAACGGGACATGGGTGCGTTGGCTAACGACCAACCAGGGAAACTGGTTTTAGCCAGCGGCGCAAGGGAAAGGCTAGCCTTTACGGTGGCAAAGATCACCCCTGTCTCTGCGGTTGTTGAAGGACGCAATACCTTCCGCATTGAGGCACAGCTTAGTGACACGCCGAAAATACTCCGCCCCGGCATGGAAGGTATTGGCAAAATAACCATCGGACCCCGCAAATTGGTCTGGATCTGGACCCACTCATTGACCGAGTGGCTACGGCTGCGGCTGTGGTCCTGGTGGCCCTAAGGTTTGAACAATTATTATGACTGATTCGCTATTTAGCCCGGTTTGGTATCGGGTTGCCCAGTTAAAACCCCGTCTACGCAGTCATGTGCGGTTGCATCGCCACCATTACCGGGACCAGATCTGGCATATCCTGCAAGATCCCCTGTCGGGTCGGCATCACCGTTTTAGCCCGACGGCCTATTTTATGATAGGTTTATGGGACGGTGCCCATAGCGTGCAACAGGTGTGGGATCTGGCTCACGAAAAATTGACCGACGACGCCCCCTCGCAAGACGAGATGATCCGTCTACTGAGCCAGCTACATAACGCCGATCTATTGATCTGCGATTTACCCCCGGACACCGAAGAGCTTTTCAAACGCCATCAGTCGCAACAACGTAAAGAACAAAAGCAACGTTTTCGCAATCCCCTGGCGTTACGCATCCCCCTTTGGGACCCGGATACTTTTTTGCAGCGTGGGCTTCCCCTAGTACGCCCCCTCTTCAGTTGGCTAGGCGGCGCCATCTGGCTTGCCGTAGTGGTGACAGCCGCTGTACTGACGGGTATGCACTGGCCAGCCTTGACCACCAATATGATCGACCGGGTGCTCACACCGCAAAATCTCTTGTTACTTTGGCTACTCTACCCGGTTGTTAAAGGGCTGCACGAATTTGGCCATGGGTTTGCGACCAAGCTCTGGGGCGGAGAAGTGCATACCATGGGTATTATGTTTTTGGTATTGGCGCCCGTCCCCTATGTGGATGCCTCCAGCGCCACGGCGTTTGCCAGCAAACGGCAACGCATTGTCGTAGGCGCTGTCGGCATCATGACGGAGCTTTTTATCGCCGCCCTCGCCTTGTTCGTATGGATCAATAGTGAACTGGGTCTGGTGCGCACCCTCGCCTATAACACGCTGCTAATCGGAGCCGTATCGACTTTGTTTTTCAATATCAATCCGTTGTTGCGCTTCGATGGTTACTACATCTTGACCGATCTCATCGAGATGCCCAATCTGGCCAGCCGCGCCCAGCGTTATCTGGGTTATTTGATACAGCGCTATGGGTTTGGCGTCAGCGATGCCCAGCCGCCCAATGTTGGACCCGGCGAGCGGGTCTGGTTCGTAGGTTATGGCATTGCCGCGTTTGTCTATCGGTTGCTGATTATGGGCGTCATCATCTTATTGGTGGCTGGAAAGTTTTTTATCATCGGGGTATTGCTTGCCCTCTGGGCCACCTGGACCATGCTGGCGCTACCGGTTTACAAACAGCTGGTTTTTTTGTTCACCAGTCCCCAGCTGCGACGCCACCGGGCGCGGGCGGTGGTTAGCAGTAGTTTGCTATTCGTTCTAGTGACCACTATCCTGCTGGGCCTACCGGTACCCCTGACAACCCACGCCGAAGGGGTTATCTGGCTCCCGGAACATGCCCAAGTACGGCCACAAGGCGAGGGCGTTGTGCAGCGCTTTCTCGCTGAACCCGATACGACAGTCAGCTCAGGGCAACCCCTGTTTGCCCTGGAAGATCCCCTGCTACCCGCTGAAATCAACGTGCTGGAAGCACAACTCCAGGAGCTAAAAGCGCAATACACCAGTGAGTGGCGCAATGAACGGGTAAAAGCCAACATCACCCAAAAGAAAATGGAAACTGTACAAGCTGATCTGGCCCGCGCCCGGGAGCGTCAGCAAGCCTTAATCGTGCGCAGCCCCACGGCGGGACAGTTTATTGTTCCGCAAGCCCAAGATTTAATAGGTCGCTTTCTGAAACAGGGTGAGCTTATGGCCTATGTAGCGGACTTTTCCCATATCACGGTGCGCAGCGTAGTGTCACAAACGGCCATCGGTCTTATCCGGCAGGGCACCGAAAACATTGACGTCAAGCTGGCGGAACGGATTACCGACACTCTGCCCGCAGTAATTACGCGCAGCGTGCCTGGGGCAACCGATCGCCTACCTAGTCCAGCTTTAGGCACCCAGGGGGGCGGGCAGATACCCGTCGATCCAAACGATTCGGAAAACGTAAAAACATTGGTAAGTGTTTTTCAAATCGATCTCAAACTACCGGCTGCAACCCCTATCAGCGGCTTAGGCGGTCGCGTTTTTGTACGTTTTGACCACGGTAAAGAACCCTTGGCCTTCCAATGGTACCGGCAGATCCGGCAATTATTTCTCAAGCGGTTCGGGGTTTAAGTTCATGGCCATCGCAATTCCTGAGATGCTACGCCCTGGCATTACCCTAGGGAGATACCCAGAACGTACAGAGCCAGATCAGAACTGGTTGGATCGAGTAACCCAGGCGACTAAACCTTTTTTGCCTAGGCGGCTAACTAAACCCGACTTTCAAAAACTGATCCAAACTATTGATCGACATGGCCAGTCGCTTAAAGCGTTGAGCAATTCTCAATTAAACGAACAGCGTCAAGCGTTGGGTCATTACCTCCGCAGCGAAGGGTTGCGTCGGGAGCCAGTGACGCAGACCTTCGCATTGGTGCGTGAAGTGGCAGATCGGGTACTCAGTATGCGTCACTTTGATGTGCAGTTAATGGGGGGTTGGACATTACTGCAAGGCCAGATCGCGGAGATGGAAACTGGCGAAGGTAAAACCCTCACCGCTACCCTGCCCGCCTGTACCGCCGCCCTGGCCGGTATTCCAGTGCATATCATTACCGTCAACGACTACCTGGCGAGCCGAGATGCCGCCTTGATGAAACCCATTTACGAAACACTAGGGCTCACTGTCGGGGTGATTAAAACGGATATGGACCCGCAAGAGCGCCAAGCAGCTTATGCCTGTGATGTCACCTATTGCACCAATAAACAGCTCGCCTTTGATTATCTCCGGGACCAGCTTACCCTGGGCCAACAAAAAAACCACCTTGCTTTTCAATGTGAACGCCTCTACAGCAACCAACCCCGTATGGATCAGTTGCTGCTGCGGGGTTTGTGTTTTGCCATCGTTGACGAAGCGGACAGTGTGTTGATCGATGAAGCCCGCACCCCACTGATTCTCTCCCGGGAAAGTGATAGCCAAGCGCAACAACAGCTCTATACGCAAGCCCTTGATCTCGCAAAACAGTTGCAAGCAGGGGTTGATTTCCATATTAATCAACGGGACCGCTCTGTCACCTTGAGCGAAGCCGGTAAAATTCGCTTGCAGCATTTGACCCAACCCTTGGGCGGTCTGTGGCAAGGTCCTCGCCGCCGGGAAGAGTTGGTCTGTCAGGGGCTGCGCGCTTTACACCTCTATCAGCGGGATCAAGATTATCTGCTACGCGACGACACAGTACAGATTATCGATGAGTTTACTGGCCGAGTGATGGCCGATCGTTCTTGGGAACGCGGTTTGCACCAACTTATCGAAATAAAAGAAAACTGCCCCCTGACCAATCAAAAAGAGACCCTGGCTCGGATCAGTTATCAACAGTTTTTTCGCCGTTATCTGCGCCTCGCTGGGATGACCGGTACAGCCCAGGAAGTGACCAACGAACTACGCGCCGTTTACAGCCTGGAGGTGGTTAAGATACCGCCTCGGCTGCCCCTAAAACGGGTGCAATACCCTACCCAGGTGTTCCGCACCCAGGATGAAAAATGGCGCACGGTGGTGGAGCGGGTGCGCGTATATCACGATCAGCAACGGCCAGTTCTAATCGGAACCCGTTCCCTGGCCGCCTCAGAGCAGGTCAGCCTTCTTCTGGATCGTGTCGGTCTTGCCCATGACGTATTAAACGCTCGCCAAGATTTTTTTGAAGCTACCCTCATCGCCCACGCGGGTGAACCCGGTCGTATTACCGTGGCCACCAATATGGCAGGGCGCGGCACTGATATTCGTTTGGCGGCCGGAGTCGCCGAACTGGGTGGTTTACATATTATCGCTACCGAACGCCACGAATCAGGGCGTATTGACCGACAGTTGTTTGGTCGTTGCGCCCGCCAGGGAGAACCCGGCAGCTTTGAATGTTTTCTCTCTTTGGAAGATGACATCGTGATGCGCTACAGCCCACGACTGCTGCATCGTTTAGCCAATCAGTCTAGAGGTAGTGCAGGCTCCTTTGGTCACCAGTTAGGTAGCTTAACCTTTTCCCTGGCGCAACGGGCTGCCGAACGCCACCATGCGGGCTTACGCCGGGATCTTCTCAAAGTGGATAAACAGCTCGACAACCTATTAGCGTTTTCAGGACGTTCATTATAAAGACTAAGGACAGCACACATGCCGTTTATTACCTTAAAAACCACCTTTAAAGGACTTATTGGGATGTTTGCCCTCGTGTCCTATGCAGCCATCGCCCAGCAAGAACTGGACTGTTTGATTGAACCGCACACGCAAGTGGAATTGAGTAGCCCGGTGGAGGGGGTTTTGGAAAGCGCCCTGGTGGAGCGTGGCGATAGAGTAGAGAAAGGTCAAATAGTGGGTTATCTGCGGGCCGACCTGGAGCGGCTGACTGTGGCATTGGCCCGCACCCGTCTGGAAATGGAAGACGACATCAAGGCCAAGGAAGCCACCTGGGACTTTGGTAAACTTAAACAAGCTCGCCACGATAAGCTGTTTAAGAAAAAAATGATTTCTTCCCAGGAGCGGGATGAAGTAAAAACCGAAGCGCGGCTTGCAGAGCTTGAATTACAAAAAACGAAAAGCAATAAACGTCTGGAAGCCCTAGAGCTAGAACAAGCCATCGAGAATCTCAAACTGCGCACCCTACGCAGCCCCATCCAAGGCGTGGTGGTGGAGCGGTTGGTATCACCCGGTGAATCTGTCAAGGATAAAGCCGTTTTTAAGCTAGCTCAGATCGATCCCCTGAACGTGGAAGTGATCGCTCCTGTCACTTTATTTGGCGCTATTCAATCAGGCATGAGCGCCGAAGTTATCCCAGAAGAGCCAGTAGGCGGTGTCCATCTGGCTGACGTCAAGATCATCGATCATGTTATCGATGCCGCCAGCGGCACCTTTGGGGTCAGGCTAGAACTGCCAAATCCGGATTATCAATTACCCGCGGGTTTGAGTTGTCAAGTGCAGTTTTTGCCCACATTTGTAAAGAGTGAGTAGGGGTTAGGTAACCAGTTGCCTACCCCCTACTTTGCTCGTTGCTGATGGCGATGGACGTTACCGGAACAGTTGTAGCATTGACTGCTCTGGCTTTACAATTTGGCCTCTACCGGAGAAAATCCATGGGCCAAACCGCGCATTACCCTACTCCTCTAAATATCGATGATTATCTAGCGTTAGAGCAAACCTCCGCCATTCGCCATGAGCTAGTCCAAGGCCAGCTCTACGCCATGGTTGGCGCTACTGATACCCATAACCTTATTGTTCAAGGTCTCGCCGCAGCCCTTTGGAATCGCCTTCGCGGAAGCGGCTGTCGCGTATTTACCGAGACCGTCAAAGTCAGGATTGGCAGTAATTTTCGCTATCCCGATGTTTTTGTAACCTGTGCTGCCAACGATAGCGATTCGCTGATCAAAACGCAGCCCATCTTGGTGGCAGAGGTTCTCTCCGATAGCACTCGGCGGCGAGATCGGGAAGAAAAACGCAAAGAATACTCGCAAATCGAAAGTCTAAGTCATTACCTGCTGTTGGAACAAGCCAATGTCAGCGCCCACTGTTGGACACGGACGAATAACCTGTGGGAAGTGAATCATGGGAATACCCAAAGCACGCTTGAATTGGTCGCGTTTGATTGCAAAATCCCGCTAAAAGAAATCTATCAAGAAGTGTGGGCAGAGCTTACGCAAAGTATTTAAACGCTGAGACCCCGTAGTGCAGTATGCGCTTATTTTCTTGCCCGTACCCATTCACGCACCTGCCGTAACCAGGCTGTGCGCCGTAGGGTTTGGCTAGCGACCACAAGCTCCGTTAATACCTGATCTGAAACTTTCGGCAGCACAACGCTTTGCGGTTGTTCAATGTAATTGTCTTCAGTTAACACAGAAATCGTTACTTTTTTGCCGTCATAACACCAGATTTCGTTAACACCTACTGCAGCAAAGAGGGGAAATCTATCGAGGGAGGAGCTGCTTATATCAATTTCGACGACTAAATCCGGTGCTGGATCAACAGCCAAATCAAGCTCATCTTTGCCAATTATTTGAATATAGAAGCAGGCATCCGGCTCGAAACCACGCCTTAAGTCTTGGCGTCGAAAAGTCGTCGAGCCAAAGCTGCTCACGTCAATACCCATCTCATCAGCTAAAACGTTGACCAACAAGGTAATGATATCTTTAAATTTTTCGTGTTTTGCCGAAAGAACCCTGATTTCTAGTTTTTCCCGATCATAGGTGAAGCGGGTACCGACGCTGTCTTGATGTTCACTGAGCAAACGCCCATAGGTCTCCCAGCTAACACCTTCAAGCACAATGCCTTGGTCCGGCGGACTTAGAACAGTGGTCATAGAAATAGCCTAGTTTCGTCTGATATATTCAAAGTCATTTTATGTTAATCAATAATACTGGCGCCTTAAATACTGTTTATGACATCTTTATGGATTAACCTCTATAGCCTATCTTCTGCAGTTGGTTCGACACGAGGCACTTTAGCCAAAACCTGTTCAAATTCAAGGCATCTTGTAGATCGAGTAACCATAAACTTGCTTTACACTTTCATAAAGTGACCATTCTTTGATACATCGTATGTGTTATGGCGGCAAAAGCACCTGATAAATGCTTTAAAATCCTGTGACTTATAGCTATTGAATCAATTTGGTTTAAAAATTGCTTGTTGCTGACATGTTTTTTACTTAATGCAACAGGCTGCCACATGAAAAAAGGAACTTTACCACCCCATCAACCACGTCTAACCTGGTTAGAGGAGTTAGAGCAACGCCTGTTGTTCTCGGCCGGACTAGAAGGAGTGCTTGCCGAGGAGAGTCTATGGGACGCATCGGCCACAGCACCCGCCGCAGTCACCCAAGATATTCATGAGATCCATGCCAGCACCGTTAGTAGCGGCGCGGACACCACTGCCGTGGTGCGTCGAGAGTTGCTCATTTTCGACACTCGGGTGCCTGCTTATAGCAATTGAGCATATGGTTAGGACATGACTTTAAAGGCGTTATCCACCGC
>CAZGON010000031.1:24310-25268 GCA_964527085.1 uncultured Candidatus Competibacteraceae bacterium | reverse complement strand
TTTAAGCATCATGGCGGCTGCGGTTTGGTCGTCGATGGTATCCGGCACATTGACCACGCGATCGGCTGGCATCAGGCGGATTTCTGCGTAAGCACCCACCGGGGGTGAGGCGTAAGCGATGCGATCGCCTATCTGCAAATCCATGACATTATCGCCCACGGCTTCTACAATGCCGGCGGCCTCAAGACCAATACCGCTGGGTAACGCCGGTACTGGATAAAGACCGGTACGATGATAGACGTCAATAAAATTTAAGCCGACTGCATTGTGGCGTATACGGATTTCGCCAGGCGCTGGATCGCCCACGTCGACGTTTTCCCAGCGTAATACTTCAGGACCACCGTGCTCATAAATACGAATTGCTTTGGACATGTCGTTATCCCCTGTTGGTTGTCTTGCTAAGTTTAGCTGTTAATCAACACGCTGTTGCAGCGATGCAAACAGGGTAATGGCGAAATGACCAACAACTTTACCGTCGATGCCAGACGTGTCATAGTTATTTTAAAAACTCCCGCAGGTAAATTGCTGAAGAGATGCTACCGGTTTTGAAGGGCGTAGGTCACAACCCATGTCCATTAACCCAAACAAGATAATAGAGAGTCACAATAAGAGGTAAGCATGAAAAACACAGTTAGACTTAAAGGTTTATGGTGGATAGGTATGGTGCTTGTGGTAATACCTGGCATGACTTACAGTGCAGAGGAAGTAAATAATACGTTTTCTCAAGCTGCCTTTGAAGCAGCGGATCAAAATAAAGACGGCGTCATCGATGAAGCTGAATATGTGAGTGACTTTGTGGCAGGTTTTGTGGCTTTAGATGATGACAAAGATCGCAAGATCCATAAAGAAGAACTTGCTAACCATGATCCGAAGTCTTTTGCCGACAGTGATATCAACCAAGACGGTTACCTTTCATTGGATGAGGTCATGGATACTAAGCTAGAAGATTTTGATGCCG
>CAZGON010000031.1:3393-24245 GCA_964527085.1 uncultured Candidatus Competibacteraceae bacterium | reverse complement strand
AAGTGACGCAGTATGATGTGAGTAAAATTACCAAAAAGTAACGGAGAGTCATTAAACTAATCAATAGTTTATCTGGGATCCTTGAAATTGTAGCCAGGTAAAAATAGCGCTTCCTAGGATGAGCAGGCCGATGAAGATAGCTGCCGCAATTTTCCAAGGGCTATAGGGTCTTTCCCCCTGAACCTCGCCGCTGCGGCCATTGATGACAAATCGGTAAGCTTTATTTTTAAAGCGAAACGCTGATACCCAAATGGGCAGTAAAATATGCTTAAAACGAATCTGACTATAATGGGTGTCCACCTGGTGAACGCGCTGTAAGTCCCCACCGATATCGTGCATCACATCTCTACGAATAACCTGCGCCATACGTTTTCTTGCATGGTCAAATCCCTGACCAAGTTCCACTTGATACATTTCGCTGCGAAAGCCGCTCAAATAGTGCTCTTGATAAGGCGTCAAATTAGCCAAGTCCCAAGGTTCTAGTCGCTCGGTAATGGACCTAGGCAGGGTATGGCTAGCCAGCACTAATACATCATCAAAAAACCGTGCGACTCGTCCTGAAACCGAGGTCCAGCGTACTTTAGTAACCATCCGAGTGCGGGTTACTGTTCTGCCATTTTGGGTTGTCTGATAGGTTTGCGGAACTTGATAATAGTCGCCCCGGGCGCCTTGATAGGTGCTAGAGGATGCGGCATCGAAGGTCCAATAGGGGACATATACACCCTGCAGATGCGTATCACTGCGGGCATAGCGTTTTAGTGGGTTGGGCGCAAACCAAAGGCTTTTAAGCCAACCGCGAAACATTTCTCGGGCTTGCTGGTGAGGAATAGCAAAGGGCAACAGGGCCTGAATTTGAATGTGGCGGTGGCGTGCCGTGGTTGCAACGGCTGGCGCTCCACAAAAGGGACAGCTGTCCGCATGGACGCCGGGTTCAGTCGTGTATTGGGCGCCACAGGACGCGCAGTGGCGGGTAATACTTTCGGTAAATCTCTCAGCGTCGACAAGTTTTGCCAGGGTTTGCTGGAAACCCTGTTCCACAATGGGTTCGAACGCAGCAGCAATGACATTTTCATGGCCACAATAAGGACAGCGCAGCGCCTGAGTCCCAGGAGCGTACTGGAGCGGTGCGCCACATTGGTCGCAGGGGAACTGCTGAGCAGCGGTGTCGGCAGCGCCGGATTGGTTAGGGGTTTGCATACAGGAGTTGATATTGACAGGACTATTGCTGCTCGTTCCAGAAGACGCCGTCAATACATCCCTGTAGGCTTGACGACGGCCATCCAGGCCGCCGACACTTCTTGCACAAGCTACCTAAGTCCTGTCTTTGCGTAAATCATGATAAAAAAAAACTGCTTAGATTTCAGGAAGCGGCGGTGGTAGTCTGTCAAACAAGGCATTTAACTCCTCCACTTGATCGGCAGTCGTCCAGTTGTTCATCCCTTGACGCCAAACCAGACTCAAACGGGTAAGCTGTCCATTGAGTGCTTGACCCTCTAACTCAGCCACACTATAAGGACCCGTTTGTTGCCCGTTGACCGCTATAAAGTAGGAGTTTTCGGTAGGGATGGGCGGGGGTGTTGCGGCGTGTGTTGATGGCGGTTGAGGATGGGGCGCTTGTTGCGGTGGAGCCGAGTTTGACGATAAAGATTCACTGAGTTTCTGGGCCATCACAAAACCCATGCCCATACCCATGGCGTCAGCGCCGCTGCCTGGTTGCTGAGCGGCTGATCGCATAGACTCAGCGGCCTGGAACTTGGTGTACTGATCTAAATTCCCCACAATGCCCATGCTGGTGCGCCGGTCTAGGGCTTCCTCCACATTTTTTGGCAAGGATATGTTTTCCACCAGGAGTTTGGTTAACTCCAACCCATAGACCTGAAACTCCGAAGCAATACCCTGGGTGAGAAAATCGCTTAAGTCGTCGTAATTGGCAGCCAGATCGAGAATGGGTATATGGGATTCGCCTAGCGTTGCGGAAAACCGCGAGACAATAAGATTGCGGAGTTGATGGGTAATTTCGGTAGTGGTGAAATGACTGTCGGTACCCACAATCTCCCGCAAAAAAGTAGCGGTATCGCGAATACGAATGGCATAAGTCCCGTAAGCCCGCAGCCGCACTGGCCCAAATTCTTGGTCCCGCAACATAATGGGATTTTTGGTTCCCCACTTTAAATCCGTGAAACGCCGGGTGCTAAAAAAATATACCTCGGCTTTAAAAGGGCTTTGAAAACCGTGGGGCCATCCCTGCAGGGTAGATAATAGCGGTATATTGGCGGTTTCTAATTTGTACAGACCCGGTTCAAATACATCGGCCAGTTGGCCTTCGTTGACCAGTATGGCCACTTGGCTTTCCCGGACGGTGAGCATAGCGCCGTACTTGATTTCGTTGCCATACCGCTCAAAACGGTAGACCAGCGTATCGTTGGAATCATCGAGCCATTCAATGACATCGACAAATTCCCCAAATAGCTTATTCCATAAACCCATGATTTAGCGAAACCGTCTGCTGGCCTGGGTGCGAGCGCTGGCAGACGCAAGGGTGTCGCGCAGTTCGGCTTCACAAGCCTCCAATTGGATATTGGCTTCCTGGCGGCGGCGGCGACCTTCGTCGGCAATCTGTAAACTCTCTTCAATGGTGGCGATGAGGGTTTGATTAGCTTTCTTTACCGTTTCGATATCGAACACCCCACGCTCTATCTGCTGACGTACCTGGGCGTTCGCATCTTTAAGATTATCGGCATTGGCCGCCAGCAGATCGTTGGTCAAATCCGTGGCTGCTTTGAGGGTTGTGGCCGCTTGACCAGACCGATAGACGGTGATGGCCTGGGCCAACTGTTGCCGCCAGAGGGGAATGGTGTTCATCATGGTAGACGTGATTTTACTCACCAGCCCTTTATCATTCTCCTGCACCAGGCGGATGCTAGGCAGGCTCTGCATGGTGACCTGGCGGGTTAGTTTTAAATCATGGATACGCCGCTCCAAATCGTCTCGGGTGCTACGTAAATCCCGCAGTTCTTGCGCTTTAATGACCGCTTCGGTGGTTTGGGCTTGCTGTTCTAGTTCTGGAATGATTTCCGTATCAAGCTGATGAAGCTTGGCTTCCCCTGCCTTGATATACAGCTCAAGGGAGTGAAAATAATCCAAATTAGCCTCATAGAGACGATCTAGGGAGGTAATATCTATTAATAGCTTGGTTTTATGGCCCTCTAGATTGTCACTGATGAGGTCGATTTGATTGCGTACCGACTCATACTGTTGAACAATCCTCGCCAGAGGTTTTGCCTTACTAAACAAGCGGGCAAAAAAGCTAGGTTTATTTTTAGGATCCAGCTCCTCTACATCAAAGCCACGCAGTACAGAGACCATTTCGTTGAGGGATGCACCGGCTGGTCCCGTGTCTTTGTTGCGCACACCTTCCAGCATCCGGTCGGAGATAGAGGTTAACTGCTCTTGGGCTTTGCTACCAAAGAAAAGGATAGAATTGCTATCTTTGATATCGATTTCATCGACCAGCGCGGCGAGCTTTTGTTGGTCCACTTCTGGCGACGGGCTGCGTTTAGCAAGATCTTGTTTTACTTGGGGAACCAGATCCAGCTCGGCGTCCGAAGGGATAATGTTGGATTTAGTAGATGTCTCGGTGGTTTGCGACATAGGGTATTACACTCATTTATTGCTAAGACGGTACCCGGCTTATTTAACCAATTAGCGTTAAACAACGCCTTCCCGTTTGAGTTGATTGGCAAGCACCTCGATTTTTACATCGAGATCTAATACGTCGTTTTCTAATAGTTTTTGATGCTGTTCCTGGAACACCTCTTCGATGGTGACTAAAACCCGACGAAAGTTGTCCTCTAGTTCCTGGGACTCCATGTGTTGATGGGTGCGGGCATAACCTGCGGTGACCTGCTGAGCGCCTTCTAAATAGATATTTAGAAATTTACGAGCGCGACGTAGATCTTTAGGATCTTCTTCAATCACGGCGAGGATCTGCCGCGCCAGGTCAACAATACGCTGCAACCGACCAGTGAGTTCTGGATTGCGTATCTTGCGTCTAGCATAATCAATACTTGCAATAATACCTTCCGCCCGTTCTAAAGCTTTTGCAACCTGATTGGTGGTATCTAGGCCATCGGCATCGATGGCTTGTTTAGCTCTGCGAGGGTCAAACCCGTAAAGTAAATAACATCCCATTAATGCGCCTAGTCCAAAACCCCCAGCTATGGGTAAGCTGTAACCGGCGCCCATAAAGGCAACCCAGCCAGTTGCCATGGCAACCGTCGCGGCGCCTAGGGTTTTCAATGGGTATTTAGGCGCCTGTGCTATTTTGCGATGTTCATAGTCCGCCGCATTGTGAAGGCCACGACGGATCAATAAGGCGCCAGCTAAATATAAACCATAACTCGCAGTGTTAAAAATAAGCGTCGTTAAATCTTCCTTGAAGAGGGAAACAATGGCCGCGAATAAAAGTGGCAGCGGCAATAAGAATACCATGACGCCACCACCGGGACGGAATTTTTGGGTGGTTTGTCGGTAGCTAAGCGCCATGCCACGCATCCTTTATTAGATAAGATATCAGCATCACCACCATCATTGAAGTTGTTTACAAAGTTTTGATGTCACGGTTCCAGGATTACATCCCAAAGAATGTTTGGCACGAAGGAACGCCAATGGTGGCAATAAGGATAAGAACACCTATAAATTTACGCAATACGTTTGGCATATCATCTCGGTATATAGACAAATTAAGCTATAAAAATTAATAAATCTGACAGGTTAATGTAGCAGTGTTCACAGTGGACCTCAACGTGAGTTGCTGTTTATTTTTTTGATACCTTTAATCGGAATCCTACCCAATCTGTTATCCGACTATTATTTCTTATGCGTCGCTCTACACCCTGAAGTAATTCAAGATCTTCAAAAGTTACACTCCGAGTCAAAAAGGGTGCAGTTAAAGCTAACAAAACGAGTAGTAAGAAAAATGATAGATGTGCTAATTCATTGGATGTATGGGTTAGAGGTAGGAGATAAAAGGATATGATTCCAACTGTAATTATAAAAAACACAGGTCTTATGTAATGACCCAAAAAAGGATGCAATTTAATTTTGCTATATAAAATAATTGCAATATAAAAATTTGATAAAATCCTTGCTATTGATACAGCTAATGCTGCTCCAAGAGCTATGTAATTAGGGATTAATAGCCAGCATAAAGATAATGAGAGGAGTGCAACTATTACCTGACCATAGAAAATAGGTCGACTGTGACCAATAGCGACCAGTGTGACTCCGTTAGGACCAAATAAGGTATGTATTGAGAAACCAACCACTAGTACTCGCAAAACATTTGCAGAATCAAGATATTCTTTACCAAAAAGAAGCGTTACAATAAACTCAGCATCCAGGACGCAAAACATTATAAATGGCATAATTACTAAAAAAGACCATTTTGTTATACTGGTATATAAAGCTTCCAAATTTTTTATACTATTTTGTTCAAATAATTTTGTTGCTAAAGGCATATAAAGAAATGCCAAGGCTGTTAAAGGGACGATGACTACTCTGGCTAACCGCATAGGAGCATTAAATATAGCAACCGCTTCACTCGAGCTTAGATAACCTAACATTAATGGCGCAGCCCATTCAGCGATGCTGCCCATCATCGATGCGCCCAGTAAAGGCATAGAGAAAAAAGCTATTTCTTTTGCGGCAGTTCTACTTACTTGCAGCGATAAAACACCTGCCCACTTTTTTAAAGCATAAATAATATATAACCCTGTCGTAATATATACTGAAAGCACATATGCCCAGACTATTTCTTGAAAACCGAGATAGAGTATGAGTATGCCTAACAAAAGCAGAATACGAGTCAGATAGAAAATAATATCTTCAAAAATAACCTTCGGAAGCACCTCCTGTGTACCTCGAAAAATTGCAGTAAAAGTATTCATCAGCACCATAGGCGGTACAGCCAAGGAAGAAACTTTTAGTACTTTCTCAATGTTTGGTTCTGATAATAAATCAGCGATGAAAGGCGCAGAAAGATAAAGTAAAACAGTAAGTAGTAAACTTAAACAAGATGTCAAAAAGAGTACGCTGCCAGCAAAACGGCCTACTATCTTTTGATCATGTGTTGTATTGTATTTATTTAAAAAACGAGGTAACCCATTACTTAAACCAAAAAGTCCGATTGTGGCAGTGATTTGTATTATTAGCCATGTTAATGAGATAAAGCCATATTCTGACTTTTCTATTAAACGAATAACTACTACTATTACTGCAAACTGTAAAATTATACCTCCTATTCTGCCTAAAAGAAAAACAGCACCACCCCGCGCCACTTTATTTAGTTCTTTGCCCTTTGCCATTTAACTACCTATGGTTTGATTTTTATAGGTGTTTTTATAATTAAAAAAATATATAAAGCTATAAACACAACCAAATGAATATTGCGAAAATAACTAGTAGTTTTCAAATTCGAATTAATAATAACCAACGTTGTTGCTAAGTTAAGTTATATTGTGTTACGTAAAAGATAATAGTGTTTTATTAAAAGATAAAACACTTGGACTACTCAATGAAAGATCAATCATTGAGCAGTATAACCTTAAGAATTCATGGTTTTGAAAGCTTATAAAAAATTCTTTACGAAAAAAATAATGGTTAGTTTAATAGCATTACCTAACCATTTTTATAGGCATAATAATAAAGTGTTAATTAAGATTAAGAAAAACTTCCATGGAAAAAACCGATTTTAATTCACATGGTAACCATTTTACGCCGCATATAAGCAATCTGGGTTTGTAAGGGTAATTCTTTGGGGCAAACATCGTGACAACCCAGCAGAGACATGCAGCCGAAAACACCGTCATCATCGCCGATGAGTTCATAAAAGTCATCATCGCTACGGGTATCCCGGGGGTCCAACCTAAACCGTCCTACTTTATTAATGCCTACCGCGCCTACAAAGTTCTCCCGCATCCGGGCGGTGCCGCAACCAGCCACGCAGCAGCCGCATTCAATGCAGCGATCAAGCTCGAAAATCGCTTCGGCGAGTTCGGGTTCCATGCGTTCTTCTAATTTGCGTAAATCCACCGGGTCATTGTTATGAATCCAGGTCTGAAGCCGTTCGCTCATACCCCGCATCCATTTCCCTGTATTAACCGAGAGATCACCAATCAATTCAAAAATCGGCAATGGCGCTAGGGTAATCTCTTCTCCCAAGTCTTTGGTTTGGGTGCGGCAGGCTAGGTCAGGTCGACCATCAATCAACATGCCGCAACTCCCGCAAACGCCGGCTCGACAGACAAAATCGAACTGTAGAGAACCGTCTTGCTTTTCGCGAATTTCGCTAAGGGCAATAAACAGCGTCATGCCCTCCGCTTCTTCGATTTCAAAGGTTTGCATATGGGGTTGGCTAGCGGGATCCTGGGGGTTATAGCGCAAGATATGGATTTTTAACAACCTGTTTTGTGGCTGCGTAGTGTCAGTAGTCGTAGTCGTAGTCGCATTAGCAGTAGTCATGATGATACAGGTTCCTCTAGACGTTCGTTTTGGCCCTGAAATCGCTCGGGTAGTAAATGCTCATAAGCCAATAAAGCTGATTGAATACCATAACGATCCGCGCTAGCCATATTTTTTCTGATTTCTTCAATCTGGGCTAGGCGTTTGGGGGCATCGGGATGGTCTATATAGTCTTTAGCACCGTAGCCGCGCCAACCCGGCGGCAACTCCATGGCCATCACATCGATATCCTCATAGGAGAGATTTGGCAGGGTAGCGTCATCATCCCGCCACGTCGCTAACGTGCGTTTCAACCAATCCTTATCGTTACGTCTTGGATAATCTTCGCGAAAATGGGCTCCGCGGCTTTCCGTGCGAAGCGCCGCGCCATGGGCGACACAGAGAGCGATTTTTAACATTTTCTGTACCCGATAGGCGGCGGCTAGTTCCGGATTAGCTCCCTTCCATTTGTATTTAAGGCCAATGCTGCGACTTCTTACCAGCAGCTTTTCAAGTTCTTCTACGGCTGAATGGAGATCGTCGCCAGTGCGAAAGATGCCCACTTTAGCCGTCATAATATCCTGCATTTGCGCTCGCAAGGCGAAGGCGTCTTCTTTGCCTGTGGAGTTTGCGAGGGCGTCGATTTTAGCGTTTTCACGCTCCCAAAAGTCTTTGAATAAACCCGTTGAAATACTAATATCGCTGTCACTGGAATCGCAAAAATCGGCGATAAATTCGCCAACGATCATGCCAGCTACCACTGTTTCCGCAACGGAATTACCCCCCAGCCGGTTAAAGCCGTGCATATCCCAGCAGGCGGCCTCGCCACAGGCAAACAGCCCTTTAAGGGCGGAACTCTGCCCCGTGTGGTCAGTACGAATGCCCCCCATGGAGTAATGCTGAGCGGGCCGTACCGCCACCAAACCCTCAGCGGGATCGACCCCCAAGAAGTTAGTGCAGATGTCTTTAACTTCGCGAAGGTTTTTCTCAATATGAGCACGGCCCAGCAGGGTAATGTCAAGCCACAGGTGTTCGCCGTAGCGGGAATGAACACCTTTACCTGCTTTAATGTGCTCTTCCATGCGCCGGGATACCACATCCCGCGACGCCAATTCGCGTTTTTCCGGTTCGTAATCGGGCATAAAGCGGTGCCGATCGCCGTCTAATAACAGACCGCCATCGCCACGGCATCCCTCGGTCACCAGGATACCAGCTGGAAAAATGGCGGTGGGATGAAACTGTACCGCTTCCATATTGCCTAGCGTCGCGATACCTGTTTCCAGGGCGATGGCCGCGCCGATACCCTCGTTGATAACCGCATTAGTGGAAACCCGGTAAATACGGCCAAAGCCACCGGTGGCAATGGTGGTTGCTTTGGCGGCATAGGCAACCAGTTCACCGGTGATCAAATTGCGCACAATGGCCCCATAACAACGACCATTATCGTGAATAAGGGCGACGGCCTCCATGCGTTCGTGAACCGGAATACCGTGGGCAATGGTTTGGTCACCCACGGCAAATAACATGGTGTGGCCCGTGCCGTCCGAGGTATAACAGGTGCGCCATTTTTTCGTGCCGCCAAAATCCCGTGCTGTAATCAGACCGTGGGCTGCATTTTTTTCGGTGATGGTTACCCTTTGGCCATTGATAATGACATCTCGGCTGCCTTTCTTGACACGATTCCAGGGTACACCCCAGGAAGCCAATTCACGTACAGCCTTAGGCGCTGTGTTAACGAACATACGCACCACATTTTGGTCGGCGCCCCAATCGCTGCCGCGAACGGTGTCTTCAAAGTGGACATCTTCGTTATCGCCTTTGCCTTTGATGGTGTTGCCTAGGCTTGCCTGCATCCCGCCTTGGGCCGCCGCCGAGTGAGAGCGTTTAGCGGGCACTAGGCTTAAGACAACGACGTTATGGCCGCGCCGACGGGCGCCAATGGCAGCCCGTAACCCAGCCAGACCACCGCCGATGACTAAAACATCTGTATAAATTATATTCATTGCTGCTATCTCAGTTAGGCTGCACGGGTTAGTGGTTGGCTGTATTCGCTGGTGGGAATATAGCGTTCACCCACCTTATCCCGGTGTTCCAGACCGATTTTGATATAAGCAGCCAAAGAAAGAAAACCCAACGTCAAAAAGAAACCGGTGAGATACCACTTTAATTTTCTTAAATTTGTGCGGGTTTCCCGCGGGTTTTTACCTTCAAACCAGCCCCATTTAACCGCCAATCGGTACAAACCGATACCGCCATGAAATTCCACTGCCAACAGCAATAGAATATAAAGGGGCCACATCCAATCGCTCACCACCCGGTCTGCCGAGGCATAGGGTCCGATCTTGGCTGGATTTGTCAGCATAATATAAAGATGCACAGAGCCCAGAAAAAACATCGCAAACCCTGTATAAGCTTGTACAAACCACAGGGTCGTATCGTCGTGGTGCATGGTGTGCATATGGCCACGGAAAGCTCTGTATTGATGGTAATTAATAGGAAATTTGCGCATAGCAAGCAGGGCGTGGGCGATAAAAACGATAAATACAAACGCCACCACGATCGATACAATACCTGGATGGGGGGTTTCGAAAATAAATTCTCCCTCGAAAAATTTTGTCACCGTATACATGGCGTTTTTGCCCAGGAGAATGGAGGAAACCAATAGCATATGCATCCACATAAAAAGCGCTAAAAAAAGCCCCGTTGCACTTTGTAGAAAATCCAATCTAGCTGGAAGACGACTTTTTTTAACCTTTTCCTGAAGACCCGTATCACGCACAAAATCAATCGCTTTACTCATGTCATCCTCCTTCATTTAGCAAAATGTTATTACCTGTCATTTTAAGGTGTGTATTTCGATAAAACGTAAAAACCCAGTTGCTCATCTAAACTTATGCAGATGGACAACGATGCTGGATTTTCGCAAAAAACTCGGGAAAAATAGAGTTGTAGCTCCACAAGCAGCATCATTGCTAAAAATTTTATTAAATTATCAGCAATAAACCATAGACGGTATTGATCATAATCAAAAAGGTGTATCGTAATAAAGTTACGATTTATCTTAGCAGTGCAAAAGCAGCTGATTTTTTATTATTGGCTAGGTCATGAATACTAAAGACTGGATGATATATGGGGCCAATGGTTACACGGGCCAATTAATCGCCCGACAAGCCGTTCAGCAGGGGATGAAGCCATTACTGGCTGGACGGTCGGCAGATAAGCTAGCGCCCTTAGCAGAAGAGCTAGGCTGCGGGTACCGCAGTTTTTCGCTGACCACGGCAACTGATTTTACCCCCCAGCTTGAAGATATGGCGTTGGTTTTAAATTGTGCTGGACCGTTTTCGGCTACCAGCGCCCCTTTGGTGGAGGCTTGTCTTACTAGCGGTACACATTATTTAGATATTACCGGTGAAATCGAGGTTTTTGAGGCGATTCATAGCCTGACGGAGCGGGCTAACACAGCCGGAGTTGTGTTGTGTCCGGGGGTGGGTTTTGATGTAATTCCCACCGATTGTGTGGCGGCTAGTTTAAAAGCAGTGCTTCCCGACGCCACTTATTTGGCGTTAGGTTTTGAGTCTTTGTCGGGGTTTAGCCCAGGGACAGCAAAGACCGCTGTTGAGGGGCTGGGTCAGGGGGGTAGGGTGCGGCAAAACGGCCAACTTATCTCAGTACCCTTTGCCTATCGCGTGCGTTCCATTGATTTTGGCAACGGCGAGAAACGGGCGGTGACCATTCCCTGGGGCGATGTGGCCACAGCCTTTTATACCACCGGCATTCCCACCATTGAAACCTACATTCCCGTTTCCTCCCGTATGATTGCTTGGATGAAGCATATGAATAGCCTGCGTCCTTTGTTAAAGATCCAGTTATTACAGCGCTTTATCAAGCACCTGATTGGTAGCCGTCTGACAGGTCCTGAAGCGGACAAACGTACTCAAACTCCCAGCTATATTTGGGGCGAAGTGAGTAATGCCAGCGGCGCAAAAAAAGTAGCACGTCTCCAGGTCGCCAATGGCTATGATGTTACCCGTTACGGCGCTGTTGCAGTCGCTACTAAAGTACTTAGTGCTGATTTCGACGGCGGAAGTTATACGCCTTCTCAACTTATGGGTGCGGATTTTATAACAACCCTGCCGGGTTCTGGCGAGCTTACTTTAACTTGAGCGCCATAAGTTGATGCTGTTACCATGAACGCTTTTAAATTTTAGCAACTGTCTAGCCAATGGCGCTGACCGTAGCTTGAATATGGATAAAACATAAATGGTAGGAATCATTATGATAAACAAGGGTTGGCCCTGGCTTTTTTTATTATTTCCAATCTTAGGATGGGCAAATGGTCTCCTAGAAATGAAAGGCGCTTGGATTCAAGGTGGCGTTATCATCGGTCGTACTGTGCCGAGCGCCCAGTTAAAATTGAATGGCGAGTCCGTGCGGGTATCTCCGGAAGGCCGTTTTGTGTTTGGTTTTGGGCGGGATGCCGTGCTGGATAACCAACTGGAAATCCGTTGGCCAGATGGTATTAAAGAATTGCGGCGGCTAACGGTTAAACCACGTCATTATAAGATCCAGCGCATCGACGGATTGCCGCCCACAAAGGTTAACCCTCCAGCGGAGATTATGGAACGGATTCAACAGGAGTCTGCGCAAGTTGCTCAAGCCCGTGACCAAAATACCGATATAGCCTATTTTTCAAGTGGTTTTGTTTGGCCATTGCAAGGTCGTATAAGCGGTGTGTATGGCAGTCAGCGGGTGTTAAACGGTCAACCCCGTCAACCTCACTATGGGATTGATATTGCCGCTTCCATCGGAACGCCGGTGCAGGCGCCGGCCGACGGGGTTGTTACCTTGGCACATCCTGATATGTACTTTAGCGGCAAAACGCTGGTTATAGATCATGGTTACGGGCTCAGTTCTTCTTTTTTGCATCTCAATGATATCTATGTTGTGCAAAGTCAAAAGGTTAAGCAGGGTGATATTATCGCCACGGTGGGAGCCACGGGTCGGGTAACAGGTCCGCATTTGGATTGGCGTATGAATTGGTTCTCTCATCGGGTTGATCCATCCACTGTAGTGGCGCCCATGAAGGTACAGGGGCTGTCAGCACAATTAATCAGTGACGAGGATGAAAAAGAAGCAATCCAGCCAGAGATTACAGTCCAAAGTCAGCCTAAGGATTAATGCAATTTCCTCTATTGAACTTTGCCGACGCCTAAGACGTACTTAGCTCACGCGAAGTATGCGACAGACAGCGAAACGTCAAAAAAGAAGAGAAAAGCCTCGGCTCGAAGCGGCGGCTTAGTATCGGAAGCTCGATGGCTTTAGCCGCGAGTAGTTCACTAAAGATCACCAACCAAGCTATACCCCCTAAAATATAAAGTCTATTAGACTTCGAATAAGATAAACTCTATCTCCTAAAATTTTTATTCTCCACTCGCAACGGAGCTTTGCTTAAATGATTGAGGGTAAGCGCATATTGGTGGTCGGAGGCGCCGGCTACATTGGCTCCCATATGGTTAAGCTATTGTGCCGGACCGGTGCTGAGGTGACCGTTTTTGATAACCTGTCCACGGGTTATCGGGATGCGGTGGTGGGGGGGCAGTTTGTGTTGGGCGATCTCGCTGACCGACATCAGTTGGACAATCTATTCAAAACTCATCACTTCGATGGCGTCATGCATTTTGCCTCTTATATTCAAGTGGGGGAATCCATGCGTGACCCTAGCAAGTATTACCGTAATAATGTTACTAATACGCAAAACCTGCTGGATGCCATGGGTGAGTACGGTGTACGCCATTTTATCTTCTCTTCTACGGCAGCGATTTTTGGCGAACCTCAACAGATCCCTATTCCTGAAACCCATTTTAAACAGCCCATCAATCCCTATGGTCGCAGCAAGTGGATGGTGGAGCAGATGTTAACGGATTATGATGCGGCCTATGGATTAAAATCCACCTGCCTGCGTTATTTTAATGCGGCAGGCGCTGATCCCGAGGGAGAAATTGGCGAACGTCACGATCCAGAAACCCATCTTATTCCCTTGATACTGCAAGCTGTGTCAGGGCGACGTTCGGCGATTACCGTATTTGGGACCGATTACGACACACCCGACGGTACCTGTATTCGGGATTATATTCATGTCAACGACCTCTGTGAGGTGCACTCGTTAGCGCTGCAGCGTTTATGGGAGAAACAGCAGAGTGCGGTTTATAATTTAGGTAATGGCAGCGGATTTTCAGTACGCCAGGTGATTGATAGCGCCGCTCAGGTTACGGGGCAGACGGTGCCTGTGGAGTACGGTGATCGCCGTGTCGGCGATCCGGCCCGTTTAGTGGCGGACGCAACCCTTGCCCGGCAAGCGCTGCAGTGGCGGCCCCGTTATGGCGAACTCGCTACTATTATTGAGCACGCCTGGCGTTGGGAATGCAAACAAGCGGGTCTTGGTTGAATTGAGATTGCCGGGTCCATGATGGGTAACAATGCTCTATTTTGATTTAACTTATTTTCAGGTTTGAGGCACAGTTAATGCAATACATCAGTACGCGGGGTGGCATGGAGCCGAAATCGTTTCAAGATATTCTTATCGGTGGTTTAGCCTGCGACGGCGGTTTGGTGATTCCCGCCGTCTATCCTTCTGTAACGCCCCATGAACTGACCGCTTGGCGTCATTTAAGCTATCCTGAACTTGCTTGGCATATTCTGAGTCGTTTCGCACCAGACATCCCAGCAGACCATCTGCGTGAACTGATAGGTAAGACTTACACCGCCGAGCGTTTTGGCAGTGCAGAGATTACCCCGGTAACCCCATTGGCAGAGGGTATGTGGTTGTTAGGTTTGTCCAACGGGCCGACGCTAGCGTTTAAAGACATTGCTATGCAGTTGTTGGGCAATTTATTCGAGTATGTACTCGATAAAACAGGCCAGTCTTTGAATATCCTTGGGGCGACCTCCGGCGATACGGGTTCTAGCGCGGAATACGCCATGCTGGGCAAGCGCACGATCAACGTCTTTATGTTGTCACCCTATCAAAAGATGAGCCCTTTCCAAACGGCTCAGATGTTCTCTTTAGATGAGCCTAATATTTTTAATATTGCGGTGCATACCGTATTCGATGCCTGTCAAGACATCGTCAAGGCCGTGAGCAACGACGCGGTATTTAAAGCTAACTATAGTATCGGTACCGTGAACTCCATCAACTGGGCGCGGGTCGCGGCTCAAGTTGTTTATTATTTCAAAGCTTATTTTGCGGTGACTCAAGACAATACCCAAAAGGTATCTTTCTCGGTGCCTTCGGGTAATTTTGGCAATATTTGCGCTGGGCATATTGCCCGGCAAATGGGATTGCCCATCCATAAACTGATTTTGGCCAGCAATGAAAATAATGTCTTGGATGAATTTTTCCGTACCGGCATCTATCGGGTGCGGGGGAGCGATGGGGTGATGAAGACCAGTAGCCCGTCTATGGATATTGCTAAAGCGTCTAACTTCGAGCGTTTTATTTACGATTTGGTGGGTCGTGACGCTGCTGTGGTGGGGCAATTGTGGAAACAAGTCGAACACAAGGGTTATTTCGATTTGACGGACACCGAGTATTTTCAAGACATCAGCCGCTTTGGCCTGGTTTCAGGCACAAGCACCCATCAAGATCGGATGGAAACCATCCGTCGAGTTTATGCTGAGTCCGGAGTTATTATCGATACCCATACCGCCGATGGGGTCAAAGTGGGTCGTCACTTTAAAGAGCCGGATATTCCCTTGGTTTGTTTAGAAACGGCATTACCGGCTAAATTTGAAGAATCCATTCAAGAAGCCCTCGACCGTAAACCGGAGCGACCCAGTGGTTATGGCGATCTTGAACAACGGCCACAAATTTTTGTGGTCATGGATGACGATGTGGCAGCGATCAAAGAATATATTGCTCGGCAAGCTAATGTTCAGGCAGATCTATAAAACAATTGTAACTACTCACCCGTCATTCCGGCAGGGATTGCCGGAATCCAGTTGCCAGGGAGGGTGGCAGGCGGTTGTCTACCGGTGCTTGCCGTCCACGGCACTAGATTCTCGCCAGTCCATGGCGAGAATGACACAAGGGTGAGTAGTTACAAACAACTTTGCTTAAAAATCGGCATTATTGGGGGTCCTGGGGAAGGGGATGACGTCCCGGACATTATTCATCCCCGTCACATAGCTCACGGTACGTTCAAAGCCCAGTCCAAATCCTGCATGGGGTACCGTACCATAGCGCCGCAAATCCCGATACCAGTTATAGACTTCTTTGTCCAACCCCACTTGGTCCATGCGTTCATCTAAAACGTCCAGCCGTTCTTCCCGCTGGCTGCCGCCGATGATTTCACCAATGCCGGGCGCCAGCACATCCATGGCTGCGACAGTTTTGCCGTCATCATTGAGGCGCATGTAAAAGCCTTTTATGTCTTTGGGGTAATTCATCACAACCACAGGTCGGCCTACGTGTTCCTCGGCAAGATAACGCTCGTGTTCCGAGTGCAGATCCAGTCCCCAATGAACGGGAAACTCGAATTTTTTTTCTGAACGGATTAAGATTTTTATCGCTTCCCCGTATTCGATCCGCTCAAAGGAAGACTGAATCACGTTCTCTAAGCGTTTTATACAGGTTTTGTCGATGTGCTGGTTAAAAAAAGCCATGTCGTCTGCCCGTTCTTCTAGCACGGCTTGAAAAATGGTTTTGAGTAATGCTTCTGCTAAATTCACATCGGTGTGCAGATCGGCAAAGGCTATTTCTGGTTCGATCATCCAAAATTCTGCCAGATGACGGCTAGTATTAGAATTTTCGGCTCGAAAGGTGGGTCCAAAGGTATAAACTTTGGATAACGCTAAGCAATAGGATTCCACATTGAGTTGGCCAGAGACAGTCAGAAACGTTTCCCGGCCAAAAAAATCCTGACTAAAATCAATGGTTCCTTGCGGTGTGCGGGGTAGATTGGCTAGATCTAAGGTGCTGACCCGGAATAGTTCTCCCGCGCCTTCACAATCGCTGGCGGTAATAATCGGGGTATGTACCCAAAAATAGCCTTGTTCGTGAAAAAACCGGTGCACCGCCTGGGAGAGACAATGACGCACGCGAGCCACTGCCCCTAGGGTATTGGTACGAGGACGCAGGTGCGCAACGCTGCGTAGGTGTTCAAAGGTATGCTTTTTGGGGGCTACGGGATAGGTTTCAGGATTTTCAACCCAACCCACTACTTGCACCGTGTGAGCTTGCAGTTCAACATGTTGACCCTTGCCTTGTGAGGCCATGATCTCGCCGCTAATAATCACCGCACAGCCAGCCGTGATTTGGAGTACCTCTTGGTAGTTTTCCAGGGTATTAGGCACAACTGCCTGTAATCCGTCAAAACAGGACCCATCATGTAACCCTAGAAAGGATAAGCCTGCTTTTGAATCTCGACGGGTGCGTACCCAGCCTTGTACGGTGACTCGGTTGCCAAGGGGTAATTGGCCGCTTAGAATGGCAGCAATTGCTGCAGTAGACATAAAAAAACCGCTCCTAAATTAAAACGTCGTCAAAAATGCCCAGGGGTAAAAGATTAGCTGCGAATTCGCACTGCCAGCACATCACAGGGCGCTCGATGCAGAACCGCATTAGCCGTGGAGCCAAGCAGGAGCGCCAAGCCATGGCGGCCATGACTACCCACGACAATGAGATCAACATTTTTTTCGGTGGCGATTTTTAAAACCCCCTCCTTAGTTGACAAGGCTGGAATAACCCATCTCTTGGCATCTTCTAAATCAAGTTGTGCTGCAATGCGGTCTAAGGTATCGCGGGCTTCTTCCATGCGGGCGTCGTCTGGCAGCTCAGGCAACACCGGTATCATTTCATAACCGGCGCTAATACTGGATTCTTCTATCACATGAATAAGGCTCAAACGGGCTCCGTTGCACGCTGCAAGTCTTTTAGCACGTTCACCAACCTGCATGGCTTTTGGAGAGAAATCGGCTGCCCAAAGAATATGCTGATAAGCGCTCACGGTTGACTTCCTCGCAGTTTAACTAAGCGCCCGGAGGTGGCCGGTGTGGGCCTCTGTCTGGAGCGGTTGATGTTCCATGTCGATCCATAATTTGATGCGCTCAGTTAGCTCAACGCACAGCATTTGAAGCAACTGACGCTTGTTATCATCGCTACCTTGAAAGTCTGCGGGATCTGGTAAATGCCAACAAATGGAGGTATAGGTGCCAGGAAACTCGGCAACATAGGGTTGTGCTTTATTACACAACGTGATGATGTATTCGAAGTCCTGGTTTAAAAAATGATCAATAGATAAACTCATATGTCCTGAGATATCGATGCCCATTTCCGCCATCATTTGTATGGCGAGCGGATCGAGGGGTTCTGGCTGAATCCCTGCACTAAAAACCTGAAAATCATTTTTTCCTATGCGCCGTAGCAATGCCTCTGCAACCTGTGAGCGGATGGCGTTGCGATAGCAAATAAACAACACCCGAATTGGATAACGCATAGGTTTAAACTCCTCAGACTTCTAGATAGTCGAAAAAAGAAGCAAAGATGTCTGACCTATTTTGGAAAGTCACGAGATATATAGGATACGTCATTTTTTTAGGTCGTCATCTGAGCTAAATCCTCTCAAGTGTTACTATAGCAACATGTTAGGTGATATGCTCGAAAGTGTGAAAAAAGCTAAATTCTATTGATTAAACGGGTGGTGCAACTGAGATTTGGATACCGAACGATTCGTCAACAAAGCGCAATTGACTCGCCATATTCAGCGCACCTTGAGCGATGCAAAAATCGTCGCAACTCCACTGCCCTTGTGCCCAGATATTAAGCTTTATTTGATAAGCCCCGATAATATGGAGCGGTCTTTTAGCCACGATGAAATCCAGATAATACTGCACAATACGCCGTATTGGACGTTTTGCTGGGCGGGAGGACATGCGTTGGCCCATCATATTTCTTGTCAACCTGATCAATTTGCCGACAAAACTATTTTAGACTTTGGTTCTGGGTCAGGTGTCGTCGCCATTGCCGCCGCCAAAGCCAATGCCAGAAAAGTCATTGCCTGCGATATCGACCTCCATGCTCTAGACGCTATAAAAGCGAACGCAGCACTTAATCATGTCCATGTGGATATCTGTACCTCTCTCGGCGAAGTCACGGAAAAAGTGGACCTGATTATTGCAGCAGATGTGCTCTATGATCAGTCAAACTTTTATCTTATTAAGGAATTTCTGGTCTATGGGTCAGAAGTCTTGGTAGCAGACTCACGGGTCAACAAGATCAATAGCGATTTTTATCGCAAAGTTGCTGAGATTACTGCCACCACAATACCCGATTTGGACGATTACGAAGCGCATAAAAAGGTAGCTCTTTATCGGGCAACATCAGGTGATTTCCAGTAGATCCACTATGTTTCCAAGTGTGATATTTATTGAAATTCACCTAAACAACTTTAGGTGGTATCGTTATAGGAATAAATCAACTTAGGCCAAGACAACATTAAAATACATAATAACAAAAAGAAAAATAAGCGTAAAAAAGATGTCTACTAAATAACATGCCAAACGTCTGTTCTGATTTGTTTTACTGGTCATATTCATGTATCTCCTTGATGCGTTAATGCTTGGAGTAATAAGGTTTTAAAAATTTTTTACATTAGCTGCAATTATTTTTCGCATATATAATTTTCGCGTTTTTTATGTGAAAAATTAATGGTTCAGCATTTTTTATACCAATCTCAAGAAGCTTCTTTATTATAAATTCTGTCATTTACTCACTTACATTTGAATGGCAGCTAGCCATATTTGTAAAAAATATTGCTGCTCATTTGAGTGCGCCAAGAGTTAGATCAGTGATGGGTTTTGAAAAACATAATTAAACAACAAGAATACAGAGAGTAATTAATTTAAATTATTTTTAAATAATAAATAGAATTATAAAAATTCTTTTAAATAAAAATGCTTAATCCCTAAAAAATATTTATATTTTCTAGACAGAAAAGATTGTCACAACATGACCTGTCTAGTCAGATTAAACCCTATTTAAAAATGTGTTAACGTACTTCTATAAGATCGTGCCCATGGATATGCTTCTGTATCGGCGTACTCGTGTTTTGTGTATACACACTATACACGCCTTTGACCGACTGCTTTATTAACTTAGCAGATACAGCCCATACAAAACCCCTCTAAGTAACTTCACTAAATGCGCTCATCGCCGTACTGATCTTACTAGGCGGCACAATCACAATACCTGACTCAGTAGTGTGATAATGTTCCTTATACCGCCTTTTGTTTAATCATCGAGGTGCTATCCCAAAAACGGTAAAAATTAAACCAATTATAAGGGGCAAGACAGGCATAATAGGCGAGTCGATCCACGTAACGCTGGGTCCAATACTGAACAGATGCTTTGCGTTGTTGGCGACCTGCCGGAACCTGCTCGGTTAACCGCTCGAAGTAAACATCATAGCGGTTGCCACCCCGATACAAACCAAAGCAAAGAATAACAGGACACTGCATAATGGCGGCCAATAAGATAGGGCCTGTGGGAAAACTGGCCTGAGCCCCAAGAAACTGGCAGCGAACCACTTTATCGTCGGCTATCACCCGGTCTCCCAGCGTACCAATCAGATAACCTTGATCCAAGTTTTCCTTTACCTTGAGGAGGGTTTCAGGGCCCCGAATGGGGATGATAGTGTTGGCAATTTCTGGATTAAGGGCATTCATAAACCCAGTAATCCCTTGATTATGGTCAATGTTCATCAATACTTTTAGGGGAAAACGGCGTTTTGTGACGCCAATTATCCGTAACACTTCAAAGCTGCCCAAATGGGCCCCTAGTAAAATACAACCTCGACCAGAATCGATCTGATCCAAAATAACGTGACCCTGGTGGACACGAATGTCGAAATGTTGATGCTGGCCCGACAAAAAGTAAAATCTGTCTAAAATGGTGGCGGCAAAACAGTGGATGTGTTGAAACGCATGTTGCCAACCAGGTTTTTGTTGTAAAACACGGCTTAGATAATCCAACGAACCGCGTCGTGGCGTGGTGGCGGTAATCAGAAAGTAGAGCGTGATAGGATAGAGCACAAGGCGGGCTGCTCCGCGCCCCATATGTTCGCCGATCCAACGGATAAGCGAAAGGGCAAACAAGGTGCCTCGTTCAGGCACTTCAGCCCAATGCTCGCTCACGACACGTCACTTAACTTAGTACGATTTTTTTCAATGTGCTGGCTGAGCGCCCGTAAAGAAGCAAAGATTCGTGTGTTTTCGGCATCATCAGAGCGTAGTTGAAACCCATATTGGTTGGAAATAGCGAGGGCGGCTACTCTATCGGCATCAACGTGCTGCCAGAG
>CAZGON010000031.1:0-3383 GCA_964527085.1 uncultured Candidatus Competibacteraceae bacterium | reverse complement strand
GTTGAAACCCATATTTATTAGAAATAGCCAGCGCTAACTCTAAAGCGTCAATAGAATCAAGTCCCAAGCCCTCGCCAAATAGGTGTGCTTCAGGATCGATATCTGCAGCATTCATATCTTCTAAGTTTAATGTGTCAATCAATAACTGAGCCACTTCAAGCTCAAAGGGTGAAAGCCCTTCCATGCCATTATTCCTCATAGTAAATGTGGAGGTAGCTAAACGGTATTTTGCTAAACAAAGGAATGTATTATATTTTGCTAAAGACCCCCTGTCGCTATTTAACAGGCGTGTATAAGGGGTTTTGTCATGGCGCCAAGATAATTTTTGCTTTTCTATACTTATGATAGCGAAATCTAATTCAGTCAAGGATTCAGTTTGCGATGTTGTCGTCATTGGGGGTGGTCCCGGTGGCTCAACCATAGCCACTTTACTCCAGGAAAAAGGTTGGCGGGTGGTTTTATTAGAAAAAGACCGCCATCCTCGTTTTCACATTGGTGAATCCCTATTGCCGATGAACCTGCCAATTTTAGAACGGTTGGGCGTATTGGAACAGGTTAAGGCGATAGGTGTGGTGAAACATGGCGCCGAGTTTGGGGCTTCTGGTTTAGCGGATGCCTACCAAACTATTTATTTCAGCAATGCAATGGACAAAACCGTACCCTATGCTTTCCAGGTGCGCCGTTCTGAATTTGATCATCTTCTACTGCAAAATAGCGTTGCAAAAGGTGTTACAGTCTACCAAAGCTGCACGGTTACCGATGTAGCTTTTCGTTCTGGTCAGACTACCCAGGTGCATGGCAGAGACGAACAGGGTGCGGAACAGGTATGGGAAACGCGCTTTGTGATAGATGCTTCCGGGCGCGATACATTTTTAGCGCGAAAATTGGGTCTTAAGGAAAAAAATCCAAAGCACCAAAGCGCCGCCATTTTTGGTCATTTCAACCAGGTGACCCGGCGTAATGGTCGAGACGAAGGTAATATCAGCATTTATTGGTTTACGCACGGCTGGTGCTGGATGATCCCTCTGCAGGATGGGGTTACCAGTGTAGGTGCCGTCTGTTGGCCGGAATACCTTAAAACTCGTAAGACAGAACCTGTCGAGTTTCTTCGGGAAACGCTTAAGTTATGTCCTGACGCATGGAATCGGATGGGCAACGCACAATTAGTCAGTGAAGTCCGTGCAACGGGTAATTACTCTTATCGATCCAGCGCCATGTACGGGGACGGTTATCTATTGGTGGGGGATGCTTTTGCGTTTATCGATCCCGTTTTTTCAACAGGCGTTTACTTAGCTATGAACAGCGCCACTTTAGGGACCGATGCTGCCGATGCCTATTTGCGTAATCCAAGAGCGGCAAAACCCGTATTAAAACGTTTTGACCGTCAAGTACGGCGAGGAATCAACACCGTATCTTGGTTTATCTACCGTTTTACCTCACCCGCCATGCAGCAATTATTTATGGCGCCGCGCAATCTATTTCGTATCGAAGAAGCACTGATATCCGTATTAGCTGGCGATGTGTTTCGCAAAACACCCATTGGCCTGCCTTTAACTGTGTTCAAAGGGCTCTATTATATGATCTTTGCCTTTCACTTCTCGCGCACCTGGACTGCTTACCGGCGTCGTCGACACAATGCAAAGGTCAATTTTACCGGTGGTACAACACCGCAGGATTCCCTATGAATCAATTTCACCCATGGTGTAACATCTCAGGATTCCCGGTGAATCTATGTTACAACCTATTTCGTGGGTCGAGTAAGTCGCCCCATAGAAACTTCCCGTGAGCCTATGGCGCAAACTATTTTGTGTGCCGAGCAAGCTGCTCCTTTGAGCATTAACTATGTGGCAGGAGAGCAACTGCAAGAAACATTGATCGATGATCGTACCTTAGCGGTTATTCGCTTTGGAACAGAAACCCAGATCGATGCAAACTATCCTCACCTATTTACGGTGGGGTTGCCTGAACTATATCAGCGACAGACCTTGGAGGTTTGGCATAGTTCCTCTCCTGTCCAGCGGGGAACGGAAGGGGATATTCACTGGGTTTACAATGAAGACATGGGGATTGCCTGCGTTCTCATTGATGAAACCGCTTATAAGGACTTGGAAACGGCTACCTGTGATGCTTACCAACGTTTACTAAGTTTTATCCTAGCGCAGGGTTATCCGTTTGTGCTACGGGTTTGGAACTACTTTCCGGGTATCAACGACCCCAACAAAGGTTTAGAGCGTTACCAAGGTTTCTGCCGAGGTCGCCATCGGGCGTTAGCGAAAAATGGCTTCCCTCTCGAAGCAATTCTGCCAGCAGCTTGCGCCATCGGAACTTATAGCCCAGGGTTGTTGGTTTATTGCTTGGCTACTAAAAGTCCGGGGTTACAAATCGAGAACCCCCGCCAAATGAGCGCTTTTCATTATCCGCTTCGCTATAGTCCTAAAAGTCCGTCTTTTTCCAGAGCTATTTTAAAACACTGGACAAAAACTAACAGCCATCTTTATGTATCCGGTACTGCCAGCATCACTGGTCACAGGAGTCGCCATCAAGATGATGTGTTAGCTCAACTACAAGAAACCCTGCGTAATTTGGATACCCTGGTCGGCTCCGCCAACAACCACTGTGAGCGCTCACCATTGCGACCTGCCTTGCTAAAGTTGTATGGGCGTCCGGAAACAGTTCAAGACGAGCTAAAAACCTATATTGCGCAGCACTTCGGTAGCCATACACCGACGCTATTTTTACAAGGGGACATTTGTCGCCGTGATCTCTTACTGGAGATTGAAGGTTTATGGGCAACAGGTGCTTAAGCTAAACCCCGTTCAGGGCAATAGTTGGCTCAACACGACTTAAAGTGACTCATATAAACGACATACTTTTTTTCTAAATTAGCCCTTCTCACGCAGACACAAATAAAGCCCACAGCCGAACTTTGCTCAGTATTTTAATAAGAGTCTATTATGCCTAAAGCAACACCCATTTCCATTGAAGATGCGTTTGCCAAACTTAAGTTTTTGAGTCATCGGACTCCGGAAACAACCCGTGAAGCCGCTAAAGAGGCATTTGCTACCTTGTCAGAATACCGAGATGGTGGTGTTTTTATCGCCCATTATGCAGGTAACAGCGAATGGGAACGGCATCCAAAGGGTGATGAACTGGTATTCGTCGTTGCAGGAGACACGACATTGATACTCCTGTCCAATGGGAACGAAGTTGCAAACACCCTTCGAGCGGGTGAGTTTTTAGTGGTGCCGAAAAATACCTGGCATCGGTTTGAAACACCGATGGGTGTAAAAGTGATGGCGGTGACGCCGCAACCGTCAGACCATAGCGTTGAACCCGTCTTTCCGCACCTGTCATGAAAGATTCAAGAATAAAGTTGTTGATAA
>CAZGON010000030.1:16554-26138 GCA_964527085.1 uncultured Candidatus Competibacteraceae bacterium | reverse complement strand
ATGGAGATCACCAAGCGTAAATTGGCTTCCACCATTTCTTTTTTGGCGCGCCGCGCTTTCGCCTCACCGATGGACATATGACGGTTTATGTCCTTGGTTTCGGGAATAGAAAAACGGGTTTCCTGCTCGATGTGTTTTAGTCGCGTTTGAGCGTTATGAATTTTGTCGCGGTAGGCTTCTAAGGCGGACGAGTATTTTTTGCCTGCTTTAATGTATTTCTCTACCCAATCGAGATGAGTCTCATGCTTGGGAAAAGAGTTTATAAAAACCTTGCGAGGCATCTGCGCTTTGTTGACGCACACATGCATGATAATTCTTTCTTGTAAGCGAATTCGTTCAACCACATCCCGTAATGTTTCTGCAAGTCGATCCAGCACTTTAGGCGCTAAACGAAATTCAAGAAAATGGTTGGCCATCTGTTCACGCAGACTTTTCGTGTCAGAATGATGAATGCCATAATCCTGAATACTTATCATTAACTGTTCATAGAGTTCACGCAAGTGAGCAAAACGCCGCGCTGCCTCTTCTGGATCGGGACCCGTTTCCATACCAGCAGTACCCGTATCGTCATCATCTGCTTCTTCATCACCCGCCTTGTTAGTCTGTTCGTCGTCGCTGTCGTCGCTGTCGTCGCTGTCGTCGCTGTCGTCGCTGTCGTCGCTACTGTTTTCCGTATCACTTTCTTCAGCGCTATCCTCTGTGTCTTCTGCAACATCCAACGCCTCGGTTTCATTTTCTTCAAGAATTTTAGTGGGATCTTCATCCAGCGGCTCCCTAAAGCCGGTGACCACATCAGCCAGTCGAGCTTCTCCTGCTTCAACAACGGCATATTCTTCGATAAGTTCTGAAACAACAAGGGGGTAACTAGCCAAGGCTAATAAGACTTGACTGATGCCTTCCTCAATCCGTTTGGCGATTTGAATTTCACCTTCCCGAGTCAGCAACTCTACAGTACCCATTTCGCGCATATACATACGCACCGGGTCAGTGGTCCGGCCGAACTCGCTATCCACTGCAGCCAAGGCGGCGGCGGCTTCCTCAGCAGCATAGTCATCGGCGCTGACCGTGTCATTAAGCAATAAAGCATCGGTATCCGGTGCATATTCATGCACTTCGATACCCATGTCATTAATCATGGCGATGATATCTTCGATCTGTTCGGGATCGACAATATCATCCGGGAGGTGATCGTTTACCTCGGCATAGGTCAGAAAACCCTGTTCCTTACCGCGGGCAATTAGCTTTTTTAGCTGCGACTGTTGCTGTTCGCTCATGACCGTAATTTGGCTTTGCAAGTACCAGGGTGCCCGTAAGACAAATAGACCAGTATAGCAGTTAGATCAACCTGCTGTTAGGCACTCTATAAAAAACAGCGGCTTTTCCGTAATATTTACGAGGAGCGCTGCGTGGTCTTTAGGTATTGCGCGGCGCGGATATAGGCGTCGCATTTATCCCTAGAAAAAATTTTATACAAATTCTAGACCTTAGGTGAATGACGATGAAGGTCTTCGGACCCCAAACTAAGCTCTCCTCGGGCAATCCTGTCAAAAAACTGTCTTTCCAAATAAAGCTTTCGTAATTTCTCCAAAACACCCACAAACTCCCCTTCCACCAAGGAATCATCGATTTCCGGACGCCACTCAGCCAACTGTTGCAGAATTACTCCTTCTTGGCGGCCCTCAAAACGTGTTAGTAACTGAGCCGCATGGCGAATATGGACATTACCTCGAACGACTCCAATAATCTCTACCAAAAGCAATACGTCTGGCTCCTTAACAGCGACAAAACGTGTCATGTCATCTGTGACCCGATGGGCTAAGTCAATTCGGTAGAGCAGCAATGCGATGGCATGATGCACTAGCGTACTACGGGCCGGATTAGAATGTGGTTTTGACGGTGTTTTGACGGTTGCTAAAAATCGTTGCTGAACAGTGGCCGTATTCATACCTGTAATGTGTTTCAAGCGCTCAATGAGCATATCGCGATACAAACTATCAGGTAGCTTATGAATCAACGGGCGACATTTTTCAGCCAATCGAGCACGACCGTCGAGACTAGAGGCATCGATACCAGTTTGCAGCCGCTCAAACAAAAAATCGGATAAGGGTGTTGCACAATCAACACGTTCCAAAAAAGCATGTGGGGTTTCTTTGCGCACTAAACTATCGGGGTCTTCTCCTTCTGGTAAAAACAAAAAACTCACTTGCCGCCCATCTTTTAGCAAAGGTAGGGCATTTTCTAAGGCTCGCCAGGCCGCATCACGACCTGCCCGGTCGCCATCGAAGCAAAAAATCACTTCGTGAGTGACCCGAAAAAGCTTTTGCAGGTGCTCTGCAGTTGCCGCTGTACCTAATGTGGCAACGCAGTAGGAAATATCCTGTTGTACCAGGGCTAGTACATCCAAGTAACCTTCCACCACCAACAAACGCGGCAGATGACGCTCTCTCAGTCGCGCCTCATAGAGACCGTAAAGTTCCTGGCCTTTATGATAAAAAGGTGTTTCGGGAGAATTGAGGTATTTAGGTGTGCCTTCACCTAATGTTCGCCCGCCAAAGGCGATGGTTCGTCCGCGCCGGTCTCGAATGGGAAACATGATGCGGTCACGAAAACGGTCGTAACGCTTGCCAGTTTCTTTCTCGATAACAAGTCCTGCTCTTACTACATCCTTAGGTGGTATTCCCTGGGTCGTCAAGGTCCGCAATAAACTTTCCCAGCCCGGAGGCGCATAACCAATCCCAAATTCTTCGACACAGTGTTTATTAACACCACGCTGGTGCAGATAACTTCTCGCTTTTTGGCCAGTTTGAGTAGATTGAAGTTGTTCGCGAAAAAAATTATCGGCTTTTTCCAACAGCGCCATGAGGGGGTCGTGGTCAGACTTTTGTAATTTAGTGACGTTGCTGGGAATCTCTAATCCTACGCTGTGGGCTAATTCTTCAACCGCTTCCAGAAAGCCTAAATGTTCATAATCCATGAGAAAGCCAATGGCGGTACCATGAGCCCCACACCCAAAACAGTGATAAAACTGCTTAACGGGACTCACGGTAAAGGAAGGCGTTTTTTCGGTGTGAAAAGGGCAGCAGGCCATATACTCCCGCCCTGCTTTTCGCAATGACACCCGCCTGTCGATAATGTCGATAATATCGATGCGACTCAATAAATGGTCAAGAAAATCTTGTGGGATAGACGCAGTCATAATAAAAGCCTAGGTGCTCCACCTGAAGCTGTCAGTTATGCTGCACATAATTTTTTTATGAATGCCTTTTAAAAAAGAAAAGCATACTTGACTCAAGTTTCAGCGCTAGCGTTTTAGCTAGCCAACTTAGCTTTGACAAGGGCACTGACGGTGGTCATATCGGCTCGCCCCTGAGCACGCTGTTTAACGATACCCATAACTTTACCCATATCTCGCATGGATTGCGCGTTCGTCACACTAATGGTCTCATCGACTAAAGCCATAATCTCCTCATCGCTGAGAAATTCGGGCATATAGGTTTGGATAACCTCTATTTCGGAAGCTTCTTTAGCGGCCAGCTCCTCGCGGTTTGCGTTTTGATAGTGGCTAATAGACTCGCGACGTTGTTTAATCATACGTTCTAGCGTAGCAATGATCTGCTCATCGTCTAAGATAATTTGTTTATCCACTTCTTGCTGCTTAATAGCAGCCAACATGAGCCGAAGCGTAGACAAGCGGTCTTTTGCCTTGGCCCGCATGGCTGATTTCATATCATCCTGAATACGGTCTTTCAGCGACATAAAAGCCTATGGGTTGTTTAGATTAAAGAGTTATATGGAAACAATAAGAAGATATAATGCCTTAAGTTAATAAGGGCGAGTACGGCGGGAAGTTTCCCGAGAGAGTTTCTTAAGATGACGTTTAACAGCTGCAGCCTGCTTACGCTTGCGTTCCTGGGTAGGTTTTTCATAGAACTCACGACGACGTACTTCAGATAAAATACCTGCTTTTTCGCAAGAGCGTTTAAAACGCCGCAAGGCGATATCAAAAGGTTCGTTCTCTTTCACTTTTACCGACGGCATTATATAACAGTTCCTCAAAGTAAAGGGAGGGTAAATAAATATAGGAATCTATAAATTTAAGGGCAAAGTATTATAGGGGGTCTCGTCTCCAAACGCAAAACCCTTGCAGTATGGGTTATCAGCGGAGAAAATGCAGCCATGCTTGTACTTGGAATTGAAACGTCCTGCGATGAAACGGGAGTGGCCGTCTATGATGGTGAGCGTGGTTTGCTAGCTCATGCTCTCTACAGCCAGACAGAACTCCATGCCCATTATGGGGGTGTTGTACCGGAATTGGCTTCTCGAGATCACGTCCGCAAAGCGCTTCCGCTATTACGTCAGCTGTTTGAAGATGCTGGTATCAGCGGCGCTGACATAAACGGTGTTGCTTATACGGCGGGCCCAGGACTTATCGGTGCGCTTTTAGTGGGCGCCGCATTTGGTCGTAGCCTCGCTTGGACCTGGAATGTGCCCGCCATTGGCGTCCATCATATGGAAGGCCATTTGTTAGCGCCCATGTTGGAGTCCGATCCCCCCACCTTTCCTTTCATTGCTTTATTGGTGTCGGGGGGTCACACGTTGCTGGTGCAGGTTAGCGCCGTTGGCGTTTATCAAACCTTAGGTGAATCCGTCGATGACGCTGCCGGAGAAGCCTTTGACAAAACAGCGAAATTGCTTGGATTACCTTATCCGGGTGGACCCGCCCTTGCGGCCTGCGCGGAAAAGGGCGATCAACAACGTTTTAAGTTTCCTCGTCCCATGACCGACCGTCCTGGTCTCGACTTCAGCTTTAGCGGTTTAAAAACCTTTGCCCTTAATACCTGGCGTAGCGTGGGTTCTTCACCCCAGGACATCGCCGACATCGCTTGGGCTTTTGAAGATGCCGTCGTGGATACATTATTTATTAAATGCCGCCGTGCGTTACGAGAAACCGGGATTCGCAACTTGGTGGTGGCGGGTGGCGTTGGCGCCAACCGCCGTTTACGCACCCGTCTGCGGGAATTAGCCGAACAGGAAGGAAGACAAGTGTATTATCCGCGGCCTGCCTTCTGTACCGATAATGCGGCCATGATTGCCTATGCAGGCTATCAGCGATTAAGAGCAGGCCAATGGGATGACCCGGTCATTCATGTGAGTGCGCGTTGGCCTTTGGATAGCTTGACAACCTTATCGGATGTCTCGCAATCCGATGTCTCACAAGCTTAGTTGACTGGCATTTTTTTGCGCTTTTTGCCCTACCCTCATCTAGAACAGTTATCGATAGGATGATTCCATGGCTTTTGAAATCATTAAAACTGACCACGCGCCTGCCGCTATTGGCACCTATTCACAGGCTGTTAAAGCCGGTAATACCGTCTATCTGTCTGGCCAAATTCCTCTCGACCCAAAAACCATGCAGCTTGTAGAGGGGATGGAGACGCAAATTCGTCGGGTGTTTGATAATTTGCAAGCAGTTGCCCAAGCTACCGGGGGTAGTTTAGAAAATTTTGTTAAACTAAATATCTTTTTGACGGATTTAAGCCATTTTGCTTTGGTAAATCAGGTCATGGCTGAGTATTTTCAGGAACCTTATCCTGCTCGGGCGGCCATTGGCGTGGCAGCTTTACCCAAGGCAGCTCAGGTGGAGATGGATGGCATCATGGTGATGGGTTAGCTGCGCACCTTAGCCTAATTTGTCAACGCCTGGTGTAGCAGCGCATAACCCGCCTCGGTGAGTAATACCACATTCACAGTTGACCCATAGATACGCCCTGCGCGACGCAGAGACTCGATGTCTGCGGCATGAGTGGCGGCGGGTAGATAGTAGTAGTGTTCGCCTTCTACCAGGTTCTGCTGCTGTTTAAATGCCCGAAAAGCGACGCCCTTGGGCCGTTGATGCAAGGTGTCTATTTCTTTAAAGGTCAACAAATGTTGCGCTGCTTTGTTATGCATGGTCGCTATGGCTAACGATTTCATATTGATAGAGGGTGCCCGACAAAATAATCTTAAGGGCTTTAATCTGCAGTTACCACTCTATGAACTGATTGTGGTGACTGGTGTAAGCGGATCCGGAAAATCGTCTTTGGCCTTTGATACCGTTTATGCCGAGGGTCAACGCCGTTACGTAGAAACCTTCTCGCCCTATGCCCGGCAATTCCTCGACCGGATGGATAAGCCGCAAGCGGATCGCATCGAGGGTATTCCCCCCGCCATCGCCATCGACCAAACCAATCCGGTGCGTACCTCCCGCTCCACCGTGGGCACTATGACAGAGCTGAATGACCATCTCAAGCTCCTGTTTGCCCGCGCCGCGCAGCTTTATTGCCGTGGCTGTGGTCAGTCGGTGACCCGCGATACCCCCGAGAGCGTCGTCCAGCAGTTATTAGCTAAATCCGAAGCGGCGCTGGAAACGCCCATCATGATTACTTTTCCAGTAGCGATTCCCGATAATCTTTCTGAGACGGAGTTGCGGGCCTTGTTAGAAAGCCAGGGTTACGCCCGCATTCACCAGCGTCAGGGAAATAGCCTAGAGGTTATTCAAGACCGAATGCGGTTGGCGGAAAAGCGTCGCGACCGGCTTGTGGAAGCCTTGGAGATCGGTTTTAAAAATGGTAAAGGTCAGTTGGCCGTTTACCCTCTGGATGAAAACCGTGCGCCCGGTGAACCTTGGCGTTTCTCCGCTGCACTGCATTGTCCAGATTGTGATATTGCTTACCAGGACCCGTCCCCTAATCTATTTTCTTTCAACTCGCCCATGGGTGCCTGCGAGGGTTGCCGGGGTTTTGGTCGCACCATTGGCATAGACTATGACTTAGTGATTCCGGACGAAGCCAAAACCTTAGCGGAAGGCGCCATCAAACCCTGGCAAACAGAAAGTTATCGAGAATGCCAAGACGATTTACTACGCTTTGCCCGCCAGCGCGACCTGCCCATCGATGTACCCTGGCGGCGACTCACGAAAGGTCAACAGCGCTGGGTATTGGAAGGGGAGGGGGATTGGGATGATGGCGTCTGGTATGGGGTGCAACGGTTTTTTGCGTGGTTGGAAACCAAAAGCTATAAGATGCATATCCGGGTACTATTGTCCAAGTATCGGGCCTATGACGCTTGTCACGTCTGTCACGGAGCCCGGTTAAAACCGGATGCCCTGTTGTGGCGACTGGGAACCCACCAAGATGCCCACCACGTTCTCCTTGAAGAGCGGCGTTTTCAACCGGCTTCTGTCGCTTTATCGGCGACCCACTACGGGGCTTTGCCAGGACTGCATCTGCACGAGGTGATGCTGTTGCCTCTGGAGTGTTGCCGGACCTTTTTCGATCATCTGCACCTACCGACCCCCTTGGATGAAGCCACTGATCTCTTGGTCGGCGAAATCCGCACCCGGTTACGTTATCTCGCCGATGTGGGTCTCGGGTATCTGACCCTGGATCGCCAATCCCGCACCTTAAGCGGCGGCGAAGTGCAGCGGGTTAATCTGACCACGGCGCTAGGCACGTCTTTGGTAAATACCCTATTTGTATTAGACGAACCTAGCATCGGTCTTCATCCGCGGGATATACAGCGGGTTATCGGGGTATTACAGCGGCTCCGGGATGCTGGTAATTCACTCCTGGTGGTAGAACATGATCCGCAGATCATGGCCGCCGCTGACCGAATTCTAGATATGGGTCCAGGTCCCGGCACCGCGGGGGGCGAGGTGGTTTTCTTTGGTGCGTCGAGTGAACTGCTGCAAGCGAAAGGGTCGCTAACAGCCCTCTATCTAAGTGGCCAAAAAAAGGTAGCCCCTGACTTGCCACCGCCTGCCTGCTCGAACCGGTATCTGGAAATTCTAGGGGCGTCAGCCCATAACCTTAAGCATATTGATGTCAAGATTCCCCTTAACCAGCTGGTCTGTATCACCGGTGTTAGTGGTTCAGGAAAATCTACTCTCGTGCAAGATACCCTCTATAACGGTTTGCGTAAGCTGAAAGGAAAACCCGTCGATCCCCCCGGTCGCCATAAAGCGATCCGTGGTCAACGTCACATGGACGATGTGCTGATGATAGACCAGTCCCCCATCGGTAAAACCACCCGTTCCAACCCGGCCAGCTACGTGGGCGCTTGGGATGGGATAAGGAAGCTTTTTGCAGCGCAACCCCTGGCTGGAGAACGGGATTATAGCAAAGCCACCTTTAGTTTTAACTCGGGTGATGGTCGCTGCCCCACCTGTTCCGGCGCCGGCTTCGAGCATGTGGAAATGCAGTTTTTGAGCGATGTGTATTTACGTTGCCCAGACTGCAATGGGCGTCGCTTCAGGGGGGAAATACTGGAGGTAAAACTGTTTCCCCGCCAGTCAGGCCCAGGCAAAAGCATTGCCGATGTGCTAGATATGACAGTGGCTGAAGCCGCTGTATTTTTTGCTGAGTCTGCGGACATTGCCCGGGTTTTAGAGGTTTTAATGGCGGTGGGTCTCGGTTATTTGACCCTGGGACAACCCGTGCCTACCTTGAGTGGTGGCGAGGCCCAACGACTAAAGTTAGCGGGTCACTTGGCTAAAGCCAACCCCAGCAAAGGCAGCCTTTTGTTTTTGTTCGATGAACCCACCACCGGATTACATTTTGACGATATCAGCAAACTCTTAGGCGCTTTTCGGCGTTTGCTGGCTAACGGTCATTCCTTGTTGGTCATCGAGCATAATTTGGACGTAATTCGCGCCGCCGATTGGCTCATCGACTTAGGTCCGGAAGGGGGCGAGGCGGGTGGTCAGGTGGTTTTTGCGGGCACGCCCCCGGAAATAATGACTTGCCAACACAGCTATACCGGGCAGGCATTGCGGGAATACCAGACCCAGAGTCGCGAAGCAGTCTTTCATGTGGCTGAAAATCGAGCCTCGTTTGCAGTTCAAAAGAATCCCGTCATCGGTATCCACCACGCCCGTGAGCATAACCTGAAAAATGTCGATATTACCCTTCCTCGAGATAAATTTACCGTGATTACCGGTATTAGCGGCAGTGGCAAGAGCACCGTGGCCTTTAATATTTTGTTTGCCGAAGGCCAGCGTCGCTATTTGGAATCCCTTAATGCTTATGCGCGGCAGTTTGTGCAACCCGCGGCAAAGCCCGATGTGGACGCCATCTTTGGTATTCCACCCACAGTAGCCATCGAACAACGCACTAGTCGCGGCGGTCATAAAAGCACCGTGGCTACCCTCACTGAGATCTATCATTTTCTGCGTTTACTGTTTGTAAAACTGGGCGTCCAGTATTGCCCCACCTGCGCCATTCCCATTGAACCGCAAACCTTCGATGCAATAGTGGCAAAGCTACTGCGTGACTATCGGGGACAAAAAATTTCGCTGTTGGCCCCGCTGGTGGTGGCCCGCAAAGGCTATTATACGGAACTGGCTAAATGGGCTAATGGCCGAGGCTTTTCCCACTTAAGGGTCGACGGCACATTGATCGCCACGGATCATTGGCCACGATTAGATCGCTTCAAAGAGCACAACATAGAACTGCCTGTGGGTGAGATCACAGTCAACCCAAAAAGTGAAGCTATCTTGCGGGAGTTACTCAAGCAGGCGTTGGATTTTGGTAAGGGTAGAATCCAGG
>CAZGON010000030.1:0-16544 GCA_964527085.1 uncultured Candidatus Competibacteraceae bacterium | reverse complement strand
AGGTGGCGGTGCTGCAATCGGTTTCCAATCCACAAGCCGAGGCTATTTTTTCCACCCAACGAGCCTGTTCTAGTTGTGGACGAAGCTTCGAGGAGCTTGATCCACGATTATTTTCCTATAACTCAAAACACGGTTGGTGTAACACCTGCTACGGTACCGGGCTTGCATTGCCGGATGCCGATGACGCACAAAACGATGCAGAAATTTTATCCCAAACCCTATCCGAAAATGATGCTCAGGTGTGCCCTGCGTGTCATGGTCACCGGTTACGTCCGGAAGCGTTAGCGGTGCGTTTTCATAATCAGTCCATCGCTGAATACACTCACCATTCTGTGGGAAGCGCGGAAAAGCTTTTCCGTACTCTCCGACTGCGCGGACGGGAAGCCGCCATTGCCCAGACGATTCTGGCGGAACTGCGGACCCGGTTAGGTTTTCTCAAAACCCTGGGGCTTGCCTATTTAACCCTAGATCGTGCAGCGCTCACTTTGAGCGGTGGCGAGGCGCAACGGATTCGGCTAGCGGCCCAGTTGGGATCTAATTTGCGGGGCGTCTGCTATATCTTGGACGAACCCACCATCGGTCTTCATCCTCGGGATAATCAAATGCTTCTGGATACCTTGACCAAACTGGAAGAAAAGGGCAATACCGTGGTGGTGGTAGAACATGACGAGGCCACCATCCGTCGCGCCCAGCATGTGATCGATTTGGGTCCCGGCGCTGGCCGCAACGGTGGTGAGGTGATCGCTGCTGGTTCGCTACAAACTTTAATGGCCAATCCGCGGTCGGTGACTGGACGATTTTTAGCCAACCCGCTGCGTCATCCTCTGGACCAGCGATCACCACGGCGCGTCCTTGATAAGCAAGAAAAGCAGCTACAGATAAAAGTCATAGGTGCTTGCCTGCATAATTTAAAGCATCTGAATGTGGATCTTCCGTTGGGAGTGCTGGTATGCGTCACGGGAGTCAGCGGTAGCGGCAAGAGTACATTAGTGCGTGATATCGTTCACGATAACTTACAGCGTCTGTTAACTCACCAACGTGATCGCAATCGCAAGGATACAAATCCGGTCACTCTGCTGGGCTGTCACGCTTTGCTGGGTTGGGAAACCATTCAACGGGTAATAGAGGTGGATCAAACCCCTATCGGTAAGACGCCGCGTTCCTGTCCCGCTACCTATGTGGGTTTTTGGGATACCATCCGTCGTTTGTTTGCGGAAACCCCCGAAGCGCGCTTGCGGGGTTACGGACCCGGACGATTTTCCTTTAATGTGCGGGGTGGACGCTGTGAAGCCTGTGAAGGACAAGGCCGTAAAAAAATCGCTATGAGCTTTTTACCCGATGTGGAAGTGCCTTGTGAAATTTGCCATGGGGCCCGGTTTAACACAGAAACCCTGGCAGTGTATTTCAAGGCTAAAAATATCGGCGAAGTGCTTGCTATGAGCGTCGATGAGGCCGTGGAATTTTTTGCTGTCCACATGGTGGTTTATCATGCGTTGCGGCTGCTGCAAGACGTGGGGCTGGGTTATCTAACCCTGGGACAACAGAGTCCCACCCTCAGCGGGGGAGAGGCTCAGCGCATCAAGTTGGTAACTGAGCTGGCCAAAACGAAGCCCCATTTAGATGTCCGTCGCCGTAGCCACACGCTTTATGTGTTAGATGAACCCACTGTCGGACTGCATATGGCCGACGTGGAAAAACTCATCCGCGTTCTACATCAGTTGGTTACAGCCGGTAACTCGGTAATGGTGATTGAACACAATCTGGACATCGTTGCCGAGGCCGACTGGGTTATCGATTTAGGCCCGGAAGGTGGCTATGGTGGTGGCCAGATTGTGGCGCAAGGCACTCCACAAGAAATTACCAGAGTGCGTAAAGGTTCTCACACAGCAAAGTTTCTGCGGGCATTTCTAAAAGAACGCGCTATCGCTAATGAAAAGATAAGTTAACTGACAAGGGAGGTATTGTATCTAGCTAGAAGAGATTAGATCTTCATGCTTGTTTTACAATATTTACGGCCTCATTCCGAAACAGGTTGAAATCATCCAGATGATTACGCAAGATGTTCACCACAATAGCCGCATCGATCTCTGTATATTGATGTACTAAAATATTCCTAAATTTCGCCATCTGCACCATGGTGTTAGCAAGTTTGTCACTCATCAGCTTTGATCTTTCCAGAATTTCAAAAGTATTCCCATAGCTTGTGGGAACCGGTAGCGCTTTTTCGGAAATGATATGGTTAGCGACATCGACACATAGCTCGATCATCAACTGGAGTGTTCGATCAATAATCCTTTGTTTTTTCCAATCTGCCCGATACTCCTCAGCCGAGATATATCGATACTCTTTAATCTGGGTTAAATACGTATCGAGTTCCGTAAGCTTGCGAAGAATCAGCGTCTTATCGATCAACCTCAAACCTCCTGAAAAGTATCGTTCGTTCCCGAATTGCAAAATCAGCAAATTGACGGCGAGTTAACGATTCATAGGCAAAACGTTGGCTCGGGATCTTGTCTACTAAAATCTGAGCACAATGCTGAATGCGGCCTGCGAGTGATAAAGGAGCGTTATTCAATATGACGATGTCTACTTCGTCGGTATTCAGTACCTGCGTAAGTAAACCCACCAGATCTAACTTGGTGGTCAGTATGTCGGCGTTATTATTGAGATACACCGAGATGTCTATATCGCTAAGGGGCCTCGGTTTGCCACGGCCAAGTCCACCGAAGAGATATGCGAAAACGACTCTTGAGTCTGCTTCTAGGATCCGCTTTGCCTGTTGCAGACGGGCGTCCAAATCGGGTGGTAATGGCTTTTCTCGTTTTTGCATAAACGTATAGCACCGCGACGTAAATCTCTATTGATTGAACAAACAATTTTGTAAGAGTTCTCACAAAGCTCGGTTTCTGCGGGCGTTGCTAAAAGAACGGACTACCTCTTAGCGACCAAATCCCAACCCTGCTTAGCGGGAAAACAGATTTGTATATTTTATACTGGTGCGGGGTTCAGCCATCATCTCGGCTACCGTATCACGCCATGTTGCATAATGCGTCGTTTCTTTATGGCGGGCGGGATCATCCGAGTTGCGATAAACCTCAATTAGTACAAACCGGGTAGGATCATCTTGCTGCTGGATAATATCAAAGCGGGCAACACCCGGTTCTTGTAGACTTTGGCGAGCATTTTCTAGAGACGCTGTTTTAAACGCCTCCACCTGGTCAGGTTTAACATGAACAAAAACATGAACGATCAACATCGTGTTTCTCTCCGCAATAGGTGGTTTTTTATTAAAGGGAACCAGCGCGTAGATTTAAAGTATTAGATATTTATTCAGAAAATGGTTTTGATAAAAAAAAATTTATAGGTTTAGGTAAGGGTTTGGTGACCATGCGTAGCGTAAAATATGTGCAAACTAACAGCTAAACGGTATTAACTGTCATCGAGCTATGAATCGCTACTGGTTTTTTAGCATTCTATTATGTTGTGGTCTATGGATTACCGCCCTAGGTTTGGACTACTATTTTCCTCTAGATCTGCGCCGTGTCCAGGAACATTCTGTGCTGGTTTTAGACAAGCAAAATAATTTACTGCGTGGATTTACCAGCCGCGACGGCGTATGGCGATTACCTATCCAATTAGACGCCGTGGATAGCCGCTATCTGACTCTGCTGAAAGCCTATGAAGACCAACGTTTTGACTGGCACCCTGGGGTAGATCCCATCGCTATCCTGCGGGCAGTAGGACAATGGCTGTGGCAAGGCCGGGTAGTATCTGGCGCATCAACCCTGACCATGCAGACTGTGCGCTTATTGGAACCGCGCCCCCGCACTTTGCGTAGTAAATTGATCGAGTTAGGGCGCGCATTGCAGTTGGAATGGCACTACGATAAGGACGCTATTGTTACCCTATATCTCACACTCACCCCCTTTGGCGGTAATTTAGAGGGACTGCGAGCGGGTTCGCTAGCTTGGTTGAATAAAGAACCAGACCATTTCACGGTGGCCGAAGCCGCCTTGCTGGTGAGTTTGCCCCAAGCGCCATCGTGGTTACGGCCGGACCGGTTTGCTGTGCGTGCCCGCGCAGCACGTAACAAAGTGCTAAACCGCATGGAAAAGTTGGGCGTGCTATCATCTCGCCAGGTGGCGGAAGCCCGCCAAGAAACAATACCCACCCTGCGCCATGAGCTACCTTTTTATGCGCCCCATTTGGCCCGACGTCTGCGCATGGCTGACCCCCAACGTAATAGACACGTTACCTTTATCGACGGTGATTTACAGCACATGCTGGAAACCTTAGCCCGACAACAGACATTGCATCGCCATGAGAGCACAGCGATGCTGGTGGTGGAAAATAGCACCCGTCAGGTAATTGCCTACGTGGGTTCCGCCGACTTCTTTGCCACTCAACAGGCAGGCCAAGTAGACATGGTGCAAGCAGTACGCTCGCCAGGTTCTACCTTGAAGCCGTTGGTGTACGGCATGGGCTTTGAAGATCTGTTGATTCATCCGGATACACTCATGGATGATATCCCAACCCGGTTTGGTGATTATAACCCCAGTAATTTCCGCCATACCTATGGAGGCCAGATTACAGTACGAGAAGCCTTGCAACGCTCCCAGAACGTGCCTGCCGTGGCTCTGCTGAACCGTATCGGGGCAGTGCGAGTGGCTGCCCGGTTGCGTAACAACGGTATTCATCTCTATGGATCAGATTCTCAAAGCCAGCCTGGTTTGCCTTTGGTGCTGGGTGGGATCGGTACCACATTGGAAGATCTAGTTACCCTTTACGTAGCCATGGCCAACGCTGGCAAGGTAGCGCCGTTGCGGTTGAGTAGGGCAAGCGATAAAAGTTCGCCGCAACCGTTGCTAAGCCCTACCGCAGCTTGGTACTTGACGCGGATTTTAGAAGAAGCGCCACCGCCAGACGCCGGTGTTTCCAGAAACAACCGCCGCCGCCCGCGTCCCGTCGCCTATAAAACGGGTACGTCCTATGGTTTTCGGGATGCGTGGGCATTAGGTTATGATCGAAATTATACGGTGGGTGTCTGGGTTGGACGGCCCGATGGTTCTGCAAATCCGGATCGTTCAGGTCGCGCTGTTGCTGCCCCTTTGCTATTTCGTGTTTTTGATTTGCTGCCCTCGTCAGCTTCGTTTTCTGCACCTGCCCCGCCCCAGGATGTGATTTTATCCGGTAGTCCATTACCGGCATCGCTTCGTTACTTTTCTGCGCAGTCTGAAGAGCAAGTTTCTGATCTGCCTGCAAAGCTATCGGTGAGCTTTCCTGTAAAAAATACGCAGGTCGTGTTAAACAAGCAGGGAAGCCGATTCGAAGACTTACCTTTAGTGGCCGAGGGTGGCAGACGGCCTTTACGTTGGTTAGTCAATGGTTCACCAATTTCGTCTTCTCGGCTACGCCGTCAAACGGCTTGGACACCCGATGGCGAGGGTTTTGTACGCATTACCGTTATCGACGCCATCGGCCAGGTAGCGAGCATTAATATCTGGATAGAAACTGACAATCGTGACAAGCTGTTTTCACTGCCAACAACTTTTATTTCCGAAGAGGCGTCCATTGGAGAAAGCAACCCATAACGATGAAGTGCAATGGATTGTGTTTCACCACGCTCGCTAATGAGAAAAACCATTAACAAAAAGCTTCTCACGGGTCTCAATAGTTTTCTGTTTTTCGTCCTAGTTTTAACGCCAGCATATGGGCAGGAGGTGCCCTTTTGGGAATTCGGCGTAGGTTTAGGAGCATTTAGCTTTCCGGATTATTTAGGCTCTGATAAACGCCGCAATTGGTTGTTACCCCTTCCCTATGTCACTTATCGCAGTGAGCGCATTAATGTTGACCGGGAGGGAGCTTCCGGTCGGCTGTTCAAGGCAGACCGAGTGCGGCTTGAAGTTAGCTTGAGTGGCTCAGTTCCGGTTGACAGCGACGATAACGCACAACGAGAGAATATGCCAAATCTTGACCCGGTGGTAGAGTTTGGTCCCGCGTTGCAATTTGACTTATATCGCACTCCTGCAGAGCGGGATCGATTATTTCTGGAGTTACCCCTGAGAGGCGCTTTCTCAGTGGCTTTCGATGAGTTCCGGCATATCGGCTGGGTCAGCAATCCCAATATCCGGTATGAAAGAAAACCTCGAACAGACAGGGGTCGGTGGACGATGACAGCTTCTTTTGGTCCTTTATTTGGTGATCGGCGTTATCATCGCTACGTTTATGCTGTCGAGCCGCGCTTCGCAACACCTGACCGCCCTGAATTTTCCACCAGCGGCGGTTTTGGTGGATGGCGGTTTTCAGCCGGGTTTTCTCGGCGTTCTGGGGATTTTTGGTACGGGGCATTTATTCGTTACTACAATTTGACAGGGGCAAAGTTTAGCGATAGCCCGCTGGTAGAAACCGATCACTCATTGGTTGCGGGGTTTGGCGTAGCTTGGGTTTTTGCCAGGTCGGATTCTGCAAAGTGAGAATCTTTTGTCGCTGATGGCCACGCCAAGATAGGTACTGCGGAAATAGAATTTTTTGGCGAACCCTCGACTAGCTTATCACTATAAGCAAGATAAATCAGGGTGTTACGCTTTTTGTCGAAAAAGCGCACCACTTGTAGTTTCTTGAACACCAACGAGCGGCGTTCTTGAAAAGCCACTTCGCCAGGATCAAAAGATTCCTTAAAATGCACGGGACCTACCTGGCGACAGGCAATGGAGGCATCGGAAGTGTCTTCGCTCAGCCCTAGGCCACCTTTGATGCCGCCTGTTTCAGAGCGACTAAGAAAACAAGTCACCCCTTCAATCTTAGGGTCATCAAACGCATCAATCACAATTTTGTGATTTGGCCCAAGTAATTTAAAAGCGGTGTCAACACTGCCAATTTCTTCGGCATAGCTAATCTGGCAGACCCAAAGAAGGCTAATAAAGACAGTTATTAGTAGCTGAATGGGCATTGGTAGAACTCAAGATAGGTTGATTTAAAGGAATATCTACCAATAGATGTAACTACTCACCGTTGCGTCATTCTCGCCATGGACTGGCGAGAATCCAGTGCCGTGGACGGCAAGCGCGGGTGACAACCGCCTGCCACCCTCCCTGGCAACTGGATTCCGGCAATCCCTGCCGGAATGACGGGTGAGCAGTTACCGATAGATTATGATTAAACAAAAGGGATTGTGATTTTCACCCATCCCTTTTGCAAACCTACCGCAAACTAGTAAATGGTAGCACAATGAGTAGCTTACCGACCGTCCCGATGGTGACGGCGGGGTCGGGAACGTACAAAGTCGCCCTGAGGACGTGCAGCGCCACTGGATTTGCCGCGCCGTTCTCCCCGTCGACCAAAATTCTTCGGCGCAGGCGCAGTAGACCGAAAAGCGTCTTCGCAGTGGTAGGCGTGTTCTCTATCTGTCTGTACCGATTTCCCTAATAAGCGCTCGATATCCCTAAGATAGGCTCGCTCCTCGGCGCTGCAAAATGAAATGGCGTCACCTTCTGCACCGGCTCGAGCAGTGCGGCCAATACGGTGTACATAGGTTTCTGCTTCCGTAGGCAAGTCGTAGTTGATCACATGGGTAATATCATCGACGTCTAATCCCCGTGCCGCCACATCCGTGGCTACCAGCACCTGAAATCGGCCCCGTTTAAATCCTTCCAAGGCTTTCGTCCGGGCGGCTTGGCTCTTGTTGCCGTGAATGGCCGTGCCACGGATACCGGCCGCATACAGTTTGTCTACCACTCGGTTGGCTGCATGTTTCATCTGGGTAAACACGATGGCTTTATTAATCTTAGCGTCGCTTAACAGCGACGCCAACAGGGCGTCTTTGTTGTGCTTGCCGACAAACAATACCTTTTGAGCAATTCGCTCCACCGCAGGCTGATCAGGCGTAATCGTGATCTGCACCGGGTCACACACCATCGTACAAGCGAGTTCCGCCATTTTTGGCGCCATGGTGGCGGAAAAAAACAGGGTTTGCCGTTTCCGGGGAATATGCAGCAGTACCCGTTTTATATCGGGAAGAAAGCCCATGTCCAGCATCCGGTCCACTTCGTCGAGGATAAGCACTTCCACCTTATTGAGCTTAACAAAGCCTTGCTCCATGAGATCCAGCAGACGGCCCGGCGTGGCCACCAGAATATCCACCCCTCGGTTCAACATTTTCACCTGTTGAAATTGACTCACTCCGCCAAAGATCGCCGTATGGCTGAGGCGTAGAAAACGCCCATAGGTTTTAATGCTGTCATGGATTTGGGCGGCGAGTTCCCGGGTAGGGGCGAGAACAAGAGCTCGCGGTGAACCTTTCTGAGGCCGGTACGCCGTCAGGAACAAGCGTTGCAAAAGTGGCAGGATAAAAGCCGCGGTTTTACCGGTGCCGGTCTGGGCGCTGCCTAGTAGGTCGCGACCCTCTAGGAGGTGGGGAATGCACTGCTCCTGGATGGGGGTAGGAATAGCATAACCCGCTGCGGCCACAGCTCGCTGTAGCTCGGGAATTAGGCTACTAAAGGCACCTTGGGGAACGGTGGGTCTTTGAATAGATAGATCGGGGCGCACCGAAGAACGCACTTGTGCAGTTTCTTTCATATTTTTCCTGGTCCGGTGTTTTACAACTTTCTGCCCGCCGGACTACGAGGAAAAGAAAGGGCCGCAACCATCGCGACGATTGGGAAGCCCTAATTACTGACTAAAGAGGAAGCTGCCCTAGGTGAAGCGGATACTCCGCAAACATTCGTTTGAAGGGCGAGAAATGTACACTTTCTTGCCTTTACTTGCAAGCTTGTTTGCCAACAAACGGTTTTTGCTAGGCTGCTTGAGTACGTTTCATCATGGCGGATTCGATGGCCTTAAGCTGTGTTTCGATACTGGCGTCTACCCTGCCTATCTCGCTTTCAAGGATACAGGTTCCTGGGGCTAATTTAGGGTCCGCTACAATATTCAAGCAGGTGATCCCTTGAAAATCCGTGGCGCGCCTTTTCTCTAAATTATCTTGCAAGGCGGGTGCAACCCGCAGAGTTATCTGGTGCTGACTTTGAAACAGTTGCAAGGCATTGTGAACAACTTTTATTGTTAAGTCTTCATGGTCAAACTCGCCGATGATTTTACGCATGGCGTTTATAATGATATTGACTAAGTCTTTTTCAACGCCTCTAAGATAATCTACCGCCTTTATCGCGGTCTCTGTTATCTGTTCAGACAGCTGTGCTTTACCAGCCTGTATGCCATCTTGATAACCTTTTTCTTTCTCAGTTGCATAGACCTTTTCAGCGGCAGCGACAATGTCTTCTGCTTTTGTTTCTGCGGCACGGATGATTTCTTGAGCAGTGCGGTAAGCCAGATAATCCGCGGCTTTTAATACGTTGTGTTGGGGAAGGATATCGAGGGGAATTTTTTTTAGATGGACCAAACTGTTCATGTAAGCTCCAGTTCTTTAACTAACTTACACAGTAGTAAAGCGATGGTGTCCTGCTTAGGGGGTTGCAGAGTGGCAGGGGGTAAACTGCAATGCCAGCGCATGGGAAGTTTCCACCACAAACGCTGGGTCAGCGCTGGGCTGTGTTGATAGAAGACGTTATCTAAATAGGTTATACCCTTAGAAATTAGGTATTGACGCAGCTGATAGGGATCGGTAGGTAACGTATCGACATTTTTTGGGGTTGGCCAAAGGAATGGCGCACGTTTGACGGCAAACAAATAACCCTCTTCGCCGATAGCCTTTTTCAGATTAACGACCTCGCAGCGGCCCACTGCGCGCCGAATGGGGTCGGCATTTAACGTTAACCCCGTATAAAACACCAATTTGATTAGGCTACTGCTATTCAGTAGGGCAATACGATGAATAGGATTGGTAAACGCAAACCAGTATTGATCGTCCAACTCAAAGTGAGTCAGTAAATAACGGGACAGTCGATGGGCGGTCCGTTGACAGTGACGTAGCCGCTCTAGAATAAAGCTATTGGGTAGGGTTATTAACCAACTGGGATGGATGTACTGGATAGGCAAAAAGTTAAACTGACAGATCGACAATGTCTCCTTTTCTAGGGCGCTTCTTGTTTGTCCTCTTGCCATTTCATTCATGTCTGTTTGATTCCAGGAGTGTTGGGTATCGTGGAATCAACCGGTTTAGATAAGGCCCCGCCTTTTTTGAGCTGCCAAACCAGTAGCCCGTTACCCGCAATAGCGACCACCAGTACGATGCCCAAACCGCCGATGATCGTCCAAAAAGTTCCCAGAGATTGGGGGGCAAGCTTTAAAGATCCAATCTGTGTCCAAGCTACTCGCTGTGTTTGCGAAGATGACCCTCGTGCGGGCAGCATAACCACCGAGACTTTTTCATAATCGAGTCCTTCAATGCTTTTCTCGACAATCATTTTGATTTCCGACTTGATGTCTTCGAGATTAGTCTCTGGACGATATTTGATAAAAACTGAAGCGGAAGCGGGTTTGATATGCTCTGCGAATGGGTCGTTCTCCGGAAGCACCACATTGACTCGCGCCGTGATAACGCCATCTATCTGGGATAAGGTTTCCGAGACACTTTGGGAGAGGGCGTAAATAAAGCGTATGCGTTCTTCCAAGGGAGAGGAAATCAACCCCTCTTTTTTGAACAAATTTCCCATGCTTGCAAAGCTTTCTCGGGGGAATCCATACTCGTTTAAAATCTCCACGGCATCGGCCATCTGGGTCTCCGCCACACGAACTGTGAAGGTGGCTTTACGATCACTGACTTTGTCGCTAGCAATACCATTGCGCAATAAGGTAGTCAGCATTTCATTGGCTTCTCTCTCCGAGAGATTGGAGTAAAGTTCTGTTTTGCAGCCGGTGATTATTAGCAGCAGTAAACATAGCAAAATGTATTTAATAGGCCGTCCAGCTAGGCAGGGATTTTTCCATAAGCTGCTATAAATGTTGTTGCATTTATTCCAGTAGATATAAGAAGACATACCTGTATATATTTCCATGAATTATTAATGCGGAGCAGGGCTATTGCTGCTTGTTCCAGAGGACGCCGTAAATACGTCCTTGTAGGCTTGACGACGGCCTTACCTAACCGTCGACACTTCTTTCACAAGCAACTTAAAGCCCTGCTTGTGCGTAAGTCCAGTGTAGATTCGAAGTGAGCTGGTCGCTTAAACGGATTCCTCGTGGTCACGACGTCCATTCATGGCTTGATCGCCGGTGACTTCGACCCGAGAATACCAGTCATTAACGCCTTCTCCCTGACGGAACACGTAACCGTCATTAGTTACTTCGTCCAGTTCACGGCCATTACCCATAACATCGCTGATGCGCAAATCATTATCCCCGATGCCGGTGACTACGATGGCTTGATCGCCTTTAGTAATAGTGAGGTCATCCGTTACCGTGAGGCGATTGCCTATATCCTTCGTGCCCACAGTGATCTTGGTGCCGTCTTCAAGGATAAATGTGGAATCATGTTTAAAATCCCAATCGGTTTTTCCATCGGCATCTTCATCCACATGGGGATCACCCCAAATACGCACTGTATTGCCTTCCGCATCGGTGAGTTGCCAGGCATTAAGTTTATTTTCAAAAGAAAGCTTATAACCGTTATCTAGGTCAATAATGCGGGCTTCTTTGTCAACGTTCCAGTTGCTGGCAGGCTGTGCAATGTCTGGATTAGGATAAACAGGGACAAAGTCTGCGCCGGGACGGGCAGGATAGGGGGAGGCGTCGTAAATGGGAGATCCCCAGGGGGAGTCAACATTAGAATTATTTCCATGACTCAGATTTTCGGCCATGTCGATCACATCGTCGAGCCTGGCGGTCACGTTTTGAAAGCTGTTCTCAGCTCTAGCACCGTCCTCACCCTTACGAAGGACGTGCTTTAGCTTATCGGTGGCGACATCTAAGTCTTGCACGGCTTCTTTCAGCATCTCATATAGCTCACCATCCACTTTACCCGCAAGACCGCGCACCGCCTGATTGAGTTTGTCCACGGTGGTTTCAAAATCATGGGCAGCAATGCGGTCGGTGGCATTTCGACTCAACCGTTGGGCAGCAGACTGCATACCATCGGTGGCCGATTCAAAATCATCGAAGGCTTCCAAATCCAGTTGGCCTCTTAAGTTATCCGCCAGTTTTTCCAATTTACTGGTCATGTCAGCCATGGCTCCAGCATCGCCCGTTGATTGACCATAGGATGCCGGTTTAGTAAAGGGTTGCCGAAAGGGATCGCTGACAGGTTCCTGGGTTCTTGACTGACAGGTCCATTCGTTGGCCGGTTCACGGCCGTGCAGCATATCTTCGAACGAGCGACCTGCTTCCAGTCTGAGGTTTATAGTGATGTCTCTTTCTTGAGGGTAGGTGGGAGCGGCCATCCCAGTTCTGTAGGATACCGTTGCGTTTGAAATATAAATATTAGAGGACATGAGTTTTTCTCTATTAAATTAATAAGGGTTTTAATCAGTAAAGTGTATTGTTGTATAAAGCGCTTTTTTATGAGCGGTTTATTGGCTGAGTTAATAAAACGATGATGGTCAACCACCTCCGTTTCTAAACAGGGTTTCAAGACCTCCAGTTGCCTTGCCCACCGTGGTCGTCAATAGATTAAGCTGGGTAGACCAGAGGGAAGCCTGCATGGCCCATTCATGGGTTTCTCTGACGAGATCAAGCATTGACGATGGGTTTTGCGCTGCGCTAGTCACGGATTCACTGATGGTTTCTATGGCGTTTTCGGCAGGAATTTTCTGGATAGGATGGGACCGATTATGAAAAAAATCCTGATAAGTTTTATCGAAACTCACCATATTTTGGAGAATTTTTGAACCCGGCGTTTCCGTTTTTCCGGTTTCAATCAGTAATGGTTCCTTGCCTGTCCTTTCTATACTTAGTGGGTCCGATTTGCCCTGTAATGTTTCGTTGAAAAGAGCAACAGCTTCAGAGTCAGGTTTCGTCAAACCTGTCACATCCATGTGCATTTGGGTTTGACTGGTTTTGAAGATTGCCGTTTGGGCTGAATAACTAATGGGATCAGTCATAATAAGCTAACTTCCAGTTGTTAAAAGTGCCGATTTTTAGAACTTGGGTTTTCCGTTATAGCTATAAAAAAGGCTTAAATAGCCTTCAAAAAGTTGTCTGCCATAAGTCTAGTAGGATCGTCTCTGTCAGCAATGGCGGCTATGACTTCCTGAAGAATCTTGTTGCCCTGATGGCTATGATTGACCTGTTTTAACGCAAGTCCCAAAAAACACCTTGCAGTCCAGTTCTCCGGTTCAATGCTTAGCACTTGATTTTGAAAAATTTCAATAGCTTCTGTTGGATAGCCTGCGTTGATTTTTATGATGGCTAAATTTGTTAACACATCTAAATTGCCTGGCCGAACGCCGCTAATACCTGTAAAAATAATTTGACTTTGTTGGGCGAATCCAAAAAATGAAGCTAAAGAACCTGCTCGGGCAAGCTTGCCCAGTAAATCTCCTTGAATTTCCATATATTAGTTCATCGTCTTTTTAATTAATAAGAAAATAATTATTGCTATATGCCGTTATACGCGGGCATTAGCGATTCGATCGTTAATTTTGTTAATGGTTTTAAAGATAATCTCAGCTGTGCTGGCCTCACTACTGATTCTATTCATTTGTGCTTGTACCCAGATCTGACGGTTTTTTGCATCCTCTGCTTCACGAGTGATCGTATTAACATCTAATTCGCCTTTTGGCATCTCATTGTTGCCACCCGTCAAAGTGTGTTTAACGGTATCAACTGCTTTATTGATCATTGTTTTGCCTCATATGTTTAATAAAAACAACTTAATTATTGAAAATAAGTTATAGCATTAACTCGTAGAATGTATTTCGCGCCATACGCCTTCTATAACCACGGATGCCGCTTCAAAAGCATTCACTAAAAGATTTAGCTGTTTGTATTCATCGGGTTTAACGCCGTTTTGTAACGTTTTTTTGACGCGGTATGCCTCCTGTGTAAATTCATCGATAAGGGTTTTTTTATAAGCTCCATTTACATCGTTTTTTAAATCATTTTCTAAATCCAATGTGACTTTTTCGGTCATTATTTACTCCTAAGATACTGGGTTTTTTCTATACCATTAAGCGACAAAATAATTCTGTCGGGTTTGATGGATGTGATTTTATAACCACTCTCTAGCGTTGTTCCTTCCATATATTTATGGCCTTCCTTAGTGACTAAATAGGGAACATTACCTACACTGACACTCCTAATGGCTAGCTGTGCTTTTTTTTGAGTTTGATTGATTTGGGTATTAAGCATTGGATTAACGCCGTAGCGTTGTCGAAAAGTTTGAGCGACTTGATTAAAATGCGATACCTCCAAGCTATTTAAGGACCCCGCTACCGTAAGCCCATCGCTATCCTGTTGAATATGTAATTTTTTGTCCAATCCCTGTTGAGCAAGCATGTCTTTTAAAATATTCCGGCGCTTTTGCAACGTTTCGATCTGTTGATCCTCGATGCGCAGAATACTGGGAATATCACGCCGCAAGGTGGCCAACGCCTGCTGCCAAACCACCTCATCTCTGACATAACCTGTGACGACTAGAGTGCCTGGGCCGCCGTCGGTGACATGTAATTCCCGCAACCCTAAAGCCCGCACAACTGCATTGACTGAGTCCACTAGGTTTGCTCTGATCCAAAGGCGTTTTTCAACTTTGCCGGCAAAGGGTCGTAGGATGTTATCGAGCTGTTGTTGTTGAACCGCCGTCTTTATATAACCTTGAACTTTAATGCGTCCATTTGATAAGGCCATGACTTCAAGGTTTGGTAAGTTCAGATCGTCAACGAGTCGCTGTATTTGTTCGATGGGGGTCAGGGATACTAAAGATGAGGGTTGGATGGGCTTAGTGTTGCCCTGGCCAATAATCACCAACATGCAACACAGTAACAATCCAGCGCCACCCCACGGGTAAAGTTTGATGAGTCGATAGGGTTTACGGGTGTCTGGAAGGCTAGTCGCAGAGCCTACTGTCGTTGTCTCAAACGTAGCTGACTGAAGTTGGCTCCAATCGGCGTCTGGCAAGCCGATACTAAAGTGAGTACTACCCATAGTGACAATCTGCAAGGGTTTTAGAGGGGCGCCGGTATCAATGACTGGCATGCCCGCCACAAAGATGGATTGCTCAATAGGCTTAACGACAATGTCGGCGCCGGTAACCACCAGTTGCACATGCTGGGGTGCGATGGTTTGATCGCTAAAAATAATGTCACACGCATGGTCGCTGCCAATCGTATACTCGCCAGGCCCTAGCAGCATCTCTGCGCCTTTATGGGAACCCGAAAGCACCTTTAATAGATACGGTTTTTTGGCAAGCGTCATGGTAAATCCGTTTTTGGTTTAATGGTAATGGCTAGCGTCATTATCAGGTAGTTACATGCGGATAATTTTGAGACCCCTGACCCGTCTCTTGGGTGGTGCAGAGCTAAAATGGGTAATGCCTCTCTTGTCTTTCCATTTGTAGACTTTAGCGGTTATATTGGTTTGTCCCTCATCGTTGTCGAGATGGCTAGCCATTTCTGCAGTCAGCTCTAAAAATCGCTTTGGGCCTGAGAGATAAATCAACCCTTGGCGGTCGATGGATCGAAAAGAAAAACGCTCATCGAAAATATCCAGTTCTCGTAAGGACTTTTTAAAGGAAGCCACAGACAGGGACTTAAGCTTGATGGTTTTGGTTTCCATCTCGTCAAGACGATAGACATACAAGACATGACCGTCGTAATACCAAGTCAAGTTGTAAGCATCCACCAACCGCTGGAAAATGACTGCCGGTTCAAGTTTCGCAAAACTGATACTGATCACGTCCTGGATTTTTTTACTAACCACGACAGGTATACCTTGGCTTGACGCAAGGCTTTCCAGCGCATCACGTAACTGCTCTTGGTTTGAAAAATGAGAATAGGGTGTGGCAGGCCACTGCAGCTCGGCGGCTTGTGCATTCAACATAAATAAGCTGAGTAGAATAAAAATACCTGTTACCGCTTGCATAGGGTCTGCGCCTTTAACCGGTGGAAATCAGAACGGATAGCTGTGCATCTGACAAAAGCCTATTGGAATTTCTGAGCTTGCACAATTGAGCGTTAGCGCTATGCCTTTGGTTTAGTACTAGGTACTTGGTATTAATCCGGTATTGTTTATAAAGATGAAAAAGGCACGGGTTTTGGCTTATAGTTCAAAGCCTTTGCGGTAGAGTTTACACAGCTGTTAACAAGACGGCTTACTACGTATAATACTGTCGGCCCATTCTAGAATTGCTCGTACCCGGGGGGTAAGCATGCGCCAAGCTTGGCTGCGAGTCACCCAACGATAATCGCTGTGTTCAGGACGTCCCAGGACGGGATTGATGGGCAGCTTAATGTGTAGGGTAGAGGTTTCAGCGATATAATAGCGGGCGATCTTACGGCCATGATTGTAGGGAGGCGTCTCTCGATAAACATGACCCCAGCGAAAGTCTAGTTGCGTGATCGTCGTTTCTTCTTGAACTTCACGAACAGCGCCACCGAGGGGTGTTTCACCCGGTTCCACCATGCCTTTTGGAAAATCCCAGTAGTTATAGGCACGCA
>CAZGON010000029.1:21192-26140 GCA_964527085.1 uncultured Candidatus Competibacteraceae bacterium | reverse complement strand
CTTACTGGAGACACAGCCTATCACAGGATAATTATCCAGAACTGACGTTAATTACCCCGGCTGCCGAAGCGCAACCCACCCTCATGCCGGGGTGGGACGCCACAGTCGCACCCCCAACAGCCGATGGCTTTCCTATCGCCGAGCCGCCGGGACCACCGCTGGTCTACCAGGAGCAGGAACGCCTCGATGTTAATCTGGGGCCAGTACGCCCAGCGGCCCCAGCGTAACCCGCTCCACCGGTGAGGTGGGTAGCGAACCTGTAGGGCCACGCTCAGTTAATCAAAACAATGCTAGATTCGATCAGAAAACCAGTGTCCGCAATGAGAACCCGATCGCCGATCTGTTAGCAAACGAAGGCTACCGGGTCATCCAGAACCCCCGCATTCCACCTGAGCAGATGACTGAACGGAGGCTAGACCCTGGAAAGAATCCCAACTTCATCGTCGAGGGGCGGGTGTTTGATCTCTACACACCGATCAAGAATGAGGTGAGCAGTGTATATGCTGGCATCGAAAAAAATCTACAACTGGCAAACCGACCGGATGGTGGTGGATCTGCGCGACAAATCAGTAACTCGCGCAGAACTAGAGGCAGAGCTTAAAGCTTATCCCATTGAGGGGTTGAAAGAAGTCATAACAGTAACGAAATACGGCTTCGGCCATGCCTTTCCTAAATAATCTTCTGACTCAAGAGGTACAAACGCAATGGCGCTTGATAGTTATTTTGAACTCGACACTACCGCTTCCCCCCAAGAGGTCAAAGCATTAATTCTACGGGAGTTACTCTTCAATGATGAAGATTGGAACGGCTTGACGCGTCTGCTCGACGCCAGTAGCATCATTACCATTCGACGGCCGACACGACCCGATCCTACCTGTCAGGAGGTCGGCATTGACCCTAAACTCACCATCGGTATTGTGTGCCGCGATAAGCTCGACTTTGACCTGGTGCAGCAGTGGGATAGGAACCGCGTCAAGATCCCGATGCTGTTGCTGAAAACCTATCCTGGTGATGCAATGCAGTTGACCAGCACTAGTTTACCCTCTCTGATGCGCAAAGACGGGGAGCTGTATCTGCTCAACCGTAAGTACGTGTGGATGCAAAGCGATGGAACCCCCGTACCGGAACTGACGCTAATTGACCTACCTTATACCAATCCTGCGAATTAGGGTTCTACCAGACCTTGTCGTATTGGTTGTTTGGGCGCGATAAGGTAGAGCCGTATTTCTTACGATTGGTATTATACCTTCTGCGATTTTCCGGGTTTAACACCCTCTTCAAAGTTTGACAGTAATAGGTTCCAGGAAGGGCAAGATTAGCAAAACACAAACCGACCGGGTGGTGGTGGAACGGTGTCAAGGTTTGACGATCGGACTGGCTGGTGGGGCAATCGCCAGCTAATTCAGACATTTGGCAGTTCGCTGCAAACCTACGCACAGGCAAAGCCGTATCAGGGTAGGCGCGTATAGCCTAATTCTTTTTTTTATTGCAAATAAATAAAAAAAGCTGGTTGTCGGTCTTAAAATTCCGTGAAGGCTCTTTTTTGAAGGGCAAGCTCGGGCCAGAGCTCGAGCTGCCTTTACAAGGGTTAGCGGCATCAGATAATCGTATGGTTTTTCTGACGCCTGAATCCCATTCCTTTTTTGGCGGACAGAATAATCAAAGTCAACTATGGGGTTTGCCTTTAGATAGCAAATAACCGGATACGACGACTGGATATGGCGCCTGCATAGTACAGTCCATTGATGCCTGACTCACCTTATTGACTTTCATGTTGATCAACTTCTCATTCCATAACCTCGGTAATCCGATAAACCTTGTCTTCGCCTAGCTCGATATGAAATCGAACATTATCACCGGGAGCCAGTTTTTGCAGATCAACACCTTCCGCCACATCTAAATCCATGGTCATGCCTGGCCAATTTAAGGCGGGGATGGGTTCATGGGTAAGATTGACTTTGCGATCAGCAGGGCTAACGCTATGAATAACCCCTTCACCCATGACAGCTTCACCGCCTGAGCTATGGCTTTTATGGCTCTGGGCATCATGTTTGGACATATAATTCTCAGCCGGAGCTTGGGAAACAAAGGCTAAACCGAGCAATGCAACAGCGCTTAAGCGAATTGTATTTTTGATCATAGTCATCATGTACTTCTCCTAAAAAGAGGGTTGAAAGGGATAGTTATAGATCAGAACCCAGCTCCTCAAGTGGGTTCCAAAATTGATTTCGCGGGAATCTCCTGCTCATTCTCCACTGTCTTTTGAAATTTTTCTTGAAACTGCAAAACCAGACCGTAAATCACCGGTAAAATCAGCAAGCTCAGCAAGGTGACGCTGACCATACCACCCACCATGGGCGCGGCAATGCGTTGCATGACTTCGGAACCGGTGCCATGCCCCCACATGATGGGCAGCAACCCGGCAAAGGTTGCCGTGGCAGTCATCATCACAGGACGAACCCGTTCCGAGGTTCCCGCGTGAACCGCTTCCATAACCTCCGCACCCGTTAACCGAATAGGATAACTCACTGGCTGGGCATCAACGTCGCTAGATACAGTTTTTTGGTTTTCTAAGCGATCAGTGTTTACAGGAGACAGCGCAGCGGACTTACTCTGGCGCCGTCGCGCTATTTCTTGGTCGATAAATGTCAACACCAATGCGCCGATCTCGGCGGCCACTCCGGCCAAGGCGATAAAACCCACCCCCACGGCCACCGACATATTGAAGTTGAGCCAGTAAATAAGCCAAATCCCACCGATGAGGGCGAAGGGAATAGAGAGCATCACCACCAGGGGCTCGGTGATATTGCCGAAATTAAAGTACAGCAACATAAAAATAATGAATAGCGTCAGCGGCACCACCAACTGCAGGCGCTTGGCGGCACGTTCCATATACTCAAACTGACCTGACCAGGCAACCGTGTAACCAGGGGGAATATCGACTTGCTCCTCCAACGCCTGCTTCGCCTCGCTCACAAAGCCGCCGATATCCTCGCCTTTTATATCCACATAGATCCAGGCATTGGGTCGAGCGTTTTCACTTTTTATAGAGGGTGGTCCTCGCCTAACCTCTAACTGCGCCACTTCGGCCAAGGGGATTTGCGCACCCACCGGTGTAGGCACCAACACGCGCTTTAATTGCTCAAGGCTATCGCGCAATTCCCGTGGGTAACGCAAATTAACCGGATAGCGTTCGAGACCTTCAATGGTATGGGTAATATTCATACCACCGATGGCGGATTGGATAACATCCTGCACATCACCCACGGTAAGCCCGTAGCGAGATGCCGCCTGGCGGTTGATATCGAAGTCCACATAATAACCACCTACCGCACGGTCACCAAAGGCGGACAACGTCTCTGGGAGGGTTTTCATGGCCTGTTCTATGTCATTGGATAGGCGCTGCAGGACTGCCAGATCAGGACCGCTGACTTTAATGCCAACGGGAGTTTTGATGCCGGTGGACAACATATCGATACGGGTTTTGATGGGCATGGTCCAAGCGTTGGCCAAACCGGGAAACTGGATGGCGGCATCCATTTCTTGCATGAGTTCCCGGGTGGTTTTGTCAGGGTCCGGCCATGCAGATTTGGGTTTTAGCCTGACGATGGTCTCAATCATGGACAAAGGCGCCGGGTCCGTGGCAGTCTCGGCACGGCCTACCTTACCAAACACATGGTGCACTTCGGGAAATGTGCTCAATATCTTATCCGTCTGTTGCAGCAATTCCTTGGCTTTGGTGATGGAAACCCCCGGAAACGTGGTGGGCATATAGAGAATATCCCCTTCGTCTAAGGGGGGCATAAACTCTGACCCTAGCTTGGCATAAGGATAAAAGGTCACCGCCAACAACAGGGCCGCCAATAGCACCGCTATCCAGCGCCAGCGGATAATCAACGCCAGTAGCGGCGCATGGGCAACGTGTAGCACCCGGTTGATGGGGTTTTTCGCCTCGGGCATGATCTTACCGCGAATAAGATAACCCATCAGCACGGGCACCAGGGTCACGGCAAGAATGGCGGCGCCAGCCATGGCATAGGTCTTGGTAAAGGCTAGCGGTGAAAACATACGTCCTTTTCGACACGACCGGTTTTTTCAAGCTCACGAATTTGGTGATCGAGCACATCGAATAATTCCAACCGTTCACGGGCGGTCTTGGCTAAATTCATCCCGCCTTCACGGATATCTGGGAAAGGCGCGTTTTGCAGGGATCGCCGACCCCGCAAGGCGAGTAAATACTCCTGTTGAGTAGTCACTAACTTAGGGGAATAAAGATTCAGCAAAATCGTGTCTTCGTTAACCGGTTCGCCGGTTTTATCGATATACAGCTGCTCAATCCAACCCTCCACTTTGGGATGCAAACGGGTTAAATATTCTTCATTGAACGCTACCCGACCCACTGCGTTCACAGCGCGGTCTAAAGACCGCTTTTCCACCTTAGCGGTACGCACGCCGATATTCTGTACAACAGCGGGAGAGATTTTTACCGTGCCAGCAGGTTCCGCAGCATCGCTCTCATCGTCGTCGGCGTAGACGGGAATATAGTCCATGCCCATCTCGTCTTTTGCAGGTACCGGCGAAGAGATCTCTGGGTTCATAGGGTGACGATAAAATAAGGGTTCACGTTGAGCTGAGGACGCAGACTCAAGCGGAGTATCAGAGGGCGTTGCTTGATGGGCCAGCCAGTAACCACCCCCCAAACCCAGTAATAAGGTCACGACGGCAATGCTCAGTGTGGTGTAGGGTTTACTCATGGACCTTCTCCTGGGTTGAATGGGTAATATCCGTGATGTTTATTTGGGCTGTGGCGGCGACTAACTGAGCGAGGGATTGGTGAGCGATACTGATCATTTTCCAGAATTGAATTTCAAAATTAAAAAGAATAAGTTCAGCATTGACCAGGCTCAGAAAATCCACCTGACCCACTTGATAGCCGGCAATCATGGAA
>CAZGON010000029.1:2941-21182 GCA_964527085.1 uncultured Candidatus Competibacteraceae bacterium | reverse complement strand
AAGAAACCGTTTGTTGGGCCTGCGGAATGATGCCCTTTTCTAAAAGTTCGATCTGCTGACGGACACGTTGATAATCGGCAACCGCCGTAGAGACATTTTTTTGAACTTCCAGCCCTGCATCTTGCAAGGCATACATTTGCTTTAATAATTCACTCTGGCGTTGCCCCACCGCGCTATCCAATTTATCGATATAGATAGGCAAACTCATACTGAACATAATGCTGGCAAAATCAGGACGGGAGTCACCGCTATTGTCGTTACCATGCCGGACACCGTAGGCAGCACCCACCTTAAAGTCTGGGTAATAGTCTTTTTTCGCTAGGGCTAAACGGGCGCGGGCGGCTTCGATTTCTTTTTGCTGGGCCATCAGCACCGGCTGGTTGTCTTGGGCTAACGCCAGTAAAACAGCCTCTGCTTTCAATTCTGGTAAACTTTTTTTATCAAAAGCTGGCAATAAGATAGGCAGATGAGTGGGTCTGTTGAGCAAAGCATTGAGGCGGGCTTGTTCCACCTCGCGCATTCCTTGTAAACGAAGCTCTTCGTCCAATAATTTGGACAACTCCACCTCGGCCAATAAGACGTCCTGCTGTAAACCATCCCCGACGGCATATTTCGTCTGGGTGATATTGACCAGTTCCCGCAACAAATCCTGATTTTTAGCCACGATTTCCAGGGCCTGATCTACATACATCAGATTCCACCAAACTAGCTTGACGTCCTGAATCAGGGTCAAGCGTTTTTCTGCAACCGCTTCCACCGCCGCCAACGCTTCATACTCTGCCAGCTCCCGGCGCAGTCCTAGCGTGCCCGGAAAAGGCAAATCTTGGCTGATGCTGATTTGCGGCACCTGGGTCATGGGTTCTTGATTGATCTCGAAGGTGTCTGTGGGGAGATTAAGGGCGTTAACACTGAGCATAGGGTCGGCAAGCGCACCCGCCTGGGTTGGAATGGTACTTAACGCCTGCGCCCGCGCTTTAATCATCGCTAAGCTCGGATTGTCCGCAACCGCTATCGCAATAGCCTGGTCTAGGCTGAGGGGCACAGTTGCAACCGCCATAGAGACTGAAGAGGGTGTAGTGACTAAAGGCGCTTCTAAAATGACTTCTGGCGCGTCGATGGGTATGTTATCGACCATTTGTGTGGTGTTAGCGCAGGCACTTATCACCCCAACACTGCCAACCAACAGCCCCATCCGGGCAACTTTCCTAACATTTGGCACAGTCTTATGCTTCCTCAATAAAATCCGTTCCTGTTATCTCAACCAATGATCAGCTTCGAAGAAAAGCTTTCCGTTTCGATAAGTTAACGGCAGAGATTGTGCCAAATGTTTAATTTATAAATAAAACAGCAGTTTATTAAAAATAAGCAAGAATCTGAGAGGTAAACGCTTAAGAAATATTAACGAATCGTTCAATCGGTAACGATTTCGTTAAAGCCATGTTAGACGAGAGTCGCTTTATAAAACGCTAAGTATATGTTTCACTGGTATTTTTTTATGGCATACAAAATGTATTTAATGTTTTAGAGTCGATACAAAACTCGCTATAACTATTTTCAAATACCGCAACAACGCATTAAAAAGAAATAATGAAACGACAGAAAATACTGTTGATTGAAAATGATCCTGGCCTCTTAGGGCTTTTAGCCCTTGAGTTAGAACTGCAAGGATTTTTGGTAACGACTTTTCTTAGCGCCGAAGAGGCTTTGGCGGCTCCACTTGAACCGCCAACCTTAGCTGTCTTGGATTATCAATTGTGCGGCATCAATGGCCTGGTTTTGTTAAAGCAATTGCGCCGCCGTTATCCAAATCTACCTGCGCTTATTATTAGTAGTGAGTGCCGTTCAGAGCAAATTCCCACTGGCGCAAACTCACCGATAACCCATCTGTTAGCGAAGCCCTTTACCCAAACGGCTTTCCTAGATAGCGTGGCTCATTTATTGAAAAGGGAATCAAAAAGAGAGAGTTACGCATGAAACGCCATTTACTCATCGTGGAAGATGATAGCGCGCTTAACCAATTATTAAGCATGATTTTTGAGGAACAGGGCTATGCCGTTGCCAGCGCCTATAGCAAAGCCGAGGCGTTAGAAAAATTAGCGCTTAGCGTGCCTGATCTTGCCTTAGTGGATCAGCAACTTCCCGACGGCATAGGTCTGGATCTATTAGTGCAACTGAAAGAAAGAGAACCGGATTTAGTCGCCATTATGATTACCGGGGTCCATGACTTAGACGTGGCTATTAGGGCTATCAAGAAAGGCGCTTACGATTTTATTTATAAACCCATTAAAACCGAAGAACTGTTACATGTGGTGGAGCGGGCTTTGGAACATCGGCGTTTGGTGCGCAAGGTTAAAGCCCTCAAAAGCGAAGTGGAAAAACCCGTTACCCTGGGCGAAATGATTGGGAAAAGCCAGGCTATGGTAGCCGTTAGCAAGGAAATTGCTTTAGTAGCAGGCAGCGATGCCCGGGTGTTGATCACTGGCGAAAGCGGTACCGGCAAAGAACTGGTGGCCCGCGCCATCCATAGTCACAGTCATCGTGAAGGACCTTTTTTAGCGGTGAACTGTGCCGCTATCGTGGATACGCTTTTAGAAAGCGATTTATTCGGACATGAGAAAGGGGCGTTTACCGGTGCGGTGGCTCGCAAAATCGGTAAATTTGAACTGGCCTCCGAGGGCACGTTGTTTTTAGATGAAGTAGGAGAATTAGCCCTGCCCCTGCAAGCTAAATTGCTGCGCATCCTTCAGGAAGGAACCTTTACTCGGGTAGGCGGCACCCAACAACTCACGAGCCAAGCACGGGTGATCGCCGCAACCAACCGAGAGCTGAGTAATGAGGTGGAAGCGGGTCATTTTCGAAGAGATTTGTTTTACCGGCTTAATGTTATTTCCATTCATATACCGCCGTTGCGGGAGCGGCATGAGGATATTCCCTTGTTAGTGCATGGTCTCATGGAACGACTGGCGGAAAATCTTCATCGCTCTCCCTTACAGATAACCCCAGCGGCCATGAACACGTTGGTAGTCTATGATTGGCCTGGCAACGTTCGCGAACTTGAAAATATTCTTACCCAAGCCCTATTACGAGCCCGCGACACGGTGCTAACCCCCGACTTACTAAATTTACAGCCCCCAGCAGAAGCAGATATTGCTAAAACGGAAGAGCGTCATGCCGGCTTTCGGAGCCAGGATGGCTCACTGTTAAATTTGGATGAATTAGAAGCCCAACATATTCAACGGACCCTCGAAGAGACCTTTGGTCATAAGGGCAAAACCTGTGAAATCCTGGGTATTTCGCGGCCTGCTTTAGAGCGTAAGATCCATAAATATGGGTTGCAACTGCCCAGAATGTATTGATTTTTAAACCTGCAAATCAGCAAACCCCTCGCTTAATGGAAAACCGCATTAGGTATAGTCAGGCGAAAATGTGCACCGCGAGGTCCAGTCTCTAAAAGCACTAAATCACCGCCGTGGGCACGGATTAAATCGCGAGAAATGGCCAACCCTAAACCCATACCCCCCGGCCGATGGGAACCGATAAATGGTTCAAACAGATGCTCTCGCACGGTCTCGGGTATACCAGGTCCATCATCCGCCATGTCGAGGACTAAATCTTGCTCCTGTGGGATCGCTATAATACGTATAGTACCCTGCTGGTTGGCCATCGCCTCGACAGCGTTACGACCCAAATTTAACAGCACTCGATGGAGGCATTCCATGTCGGCGTTGATGATCAAGTGATCATCCACTTGGTTTTGCCAATTCACTGAATTGTTGTTATTCAATTTCAAATTCTGCCCAACATCATCCACAAGCCCTCGCAAAGGGAAGCGAGACCGTTTCAGCACGGTCTGCTCACCCCGCGCCAGATCTTGCGTTTGTGCACACAGGTGAACGGCTCTTTCGACCGAATCTACTAATAAGGGGGTAATGCGTTGTACGGTTGGGTCATCCACTTTTGCCAACCGTTCAGAAGCAATGGAAACCGTGGATAGGGTTGTTTTAAGATCATGATGGATTTTGCTGACGGCGATACCGAGGGCTGCTAAACGCGAGCGCTGACGCAGGGCGCTGTGTAGCTCCATTTGCATGTGGGCCAACTCGCGTTCCATGATGCCGATTTCATCACGGCGCCCGGTGGGTTGAATCACATGGTTGGGCGACTCCGGGTCCTTGCGAAAATCCACTAAGTTACGGGTTATGCGATGAATAGAACGGACCAATAACCATTGTAAGCTGAGATACACCAGCATCGCCGTTACTAGCGAGATCAATAACGATAATGTGATGGCGCGCTTGGCATGGAAATATAAATCTTTATGCAGATTCCATTCATTGATAAATACTGATATGACGGCTTGGGGATCACGGGGAGGACTTCCGACAATCCGTATAACACGCTCTTCTGCAGCGAGCAGTGTTACGAAAGATTCCCAAATCAATCCGAATAATGTTTGTTGGCGTAAGTTCAAGGTGGTGTCAGCTTGAAAGGATTGACCCAATGTTAATGGCGCCGGAAGACGAGGATTTTGAATCTTGATGCCAAGCACTTGAACTTGATTAAGAAGGACTTGCTCAAAGCCAGGTTCTATAGAAAAACCTGTTTTTTCCAAAAGCGGTAGGGTCGCAATGTAGGCATCCGTAATACGGTGTTTTAAAAAAGTTTCCCGAAACCGGGCAACGGAAGGTATGTGAATCAGAACACCGCTGAGGGTTGAAAAAAGCAATATTAATATCAGCAATCGCGTAGAAAGACTGTTTCTACTCATTTAGAGTTTCGCCATGGTCGATCCCGCCTCGGTTCACCAATCCAACAAATTCGTGTTTCACTGCGACCCTTTGGCGGTGGCTAGGCCACGACCGCAGGTTTAAAATCTCGGCGCCTGCCGAACTTCCTGTTTAAATCGTCCTAATCCATCCACATCGTTATTGGTTATTTGCATCAGTTTTTTTGACCTAATGAAGTGAACAACTAGAAATTTTTTTTGCAGCTGCTGTGGTTAGAGTTTCGCTTTCTGGATACGCAGGACGGGTTTTGATTGCTGAATCCTGTTCAGAAAAGCTTTCTTCAGGGGACGCAAAAAAAGCCATTAATCGCCTCAATGTGAGGGCTTGATCCGCTAATGTATCGTCAGTTGTACTATGCTCTGTTTCGCAGGTGTTCTGTAGCCCCATAGGAGCTATTTCTTTAGAAGCTCTAACCCATGGCGTTGCTTCCCCCGATTGCTCCCAATCACTCATTGCCATCTCAGCCACTGCGTCTCCCATCTGTTGCATTGCGGTAAGAATCGCCTCTAGGGTCATCTCTGAATCGCTTATCAACTGACTGCCTTGTTCGACTGTAGTGACATTTGTTGCTGTAGCTAGCCTATTACTTGCTGTTGTTGTCCCACTAGAACCGATATTTTCCTCGACTTGGGTTACCTGGCAGAGGGGATTGTTATCGTCAATAACTTCCGGCAACAAGTTATTTCGCACCATACGCCGGGTAACATATCTTGCAGCCAGTCCCCCACTCATAACCACCACCACAATGACAACAGCACCCACAGCAAATACTAACTTCAGCATATGAAACATATCCGCAGCGATACGTTGCTCTAGATGAGCAAACCCTGTATTAATATTGTTACTAGCAAGAGTAGCAGCAGCATGTTGCCAATTCCATTGCATTTGGCTGGTGGGATAACCTTCAGAGGGAGTGTTGATAAGGGGCGAAAACCCATCGCTTAAAGAATAGCTAAATGGGTTAAGTGTATTTCCAGAAACTGAGGCGCTAGTAAAAACTCCAGCAGAAATAACTTTCGGTGGAGCAACAGACGAGATTATCTGACCTTTGTGTTGAGGTTGCTCCGCTTTGAATGAGGCTGCTGGTAAAGGGATGGCTTCTTTTCCGCCTAGACCACCAATTCCAATAAAAAAAGTTCCTATCAAGATTACCGTTATCACTATAATTGTGATAATCCCTCTAGAAAAGAGCAGTTTTTTTAGGGATACGTTGTTGGAATAGGGTTCCATTATCTATTCGCTTCCTTGTTAACCTAATCTCAAACTTGTTATCCCAACACGTTAATAACGATTACTAAAAAAACTTTTGGGATCAACGGTTTTAGTTATTCAAATGGTCGACTGCTTTAAGGATCAGCTTTCCCGATAAATTGGGAATAACTATTCCAATCTTTTTTCTATATCGGCAGCTCACCAGAACTCTTAAGGGGTTTTTGCAGAATTAGTCGTGATTATGTTGATGAGATTCCAGTTCATCGGGTAGATGTTTATGATCGTGGGGTTTCATCTCATGTTTGTCATGCTGATGAAGATGCTCATGATGCTGGTCGCCATGGCTATGAGGATGGGGATGGGGATGGGGATGGCTATGTTGATGAATATGGGCGTGACTATGATGGTGTTTATGTTCGTGGCAATGAACACTATCACCATGACAGTGTTGATGGGTATGGATATGAAAATGACCATGCTGATGCTTATGTTTATGTTCATGAGCATGGTCATTATCAGGGTGCGAGTACATAGCGGGTCTTTAAGTAAACTTGTTACTGTCTGCCATTATTAGCTTAAGGTGTTACTCGGGTAGCGCCATCATAAGCAGTAAGAATCCGTACCCGTTGGCCAGCATTAAACTGTACATCGCCACCTTGGGTGACTGCGATCATACGACCGTTATCTAAGCGGACGGTAATTTCTTGACCCCGTTGACGGGTGATGCCTTCTTCTGTTGCAGCTCCCGCGAGTCCACCTAACACGGCGCCACCAATAATCGCTAACGTTCTTGCGGTGCCCCCATCCACAGAACCACCCGCCACACCGCCAATAGCAGCGCCGGCGGCAGTCCCTAGGTTGCTTTTGGTACCTTCAATAAGCACAGGCCGTACACTTTCCACATAACCCAATTCCACTTGTTGCGGCGTACCCGTTTGGGAGCGACTGTAAGCGCCACTAGACACACTCGACGCACAACCGGCCATTAGATAAACCACCAACAACACTACCGAATAAGTTTTAAGTATATGTATCATCGACATTTAGTATCACTCATCAAGAATTGAAAGCATCCAAGCACACTCTAAGATAAGAAAACAACCTGAATCAAGCCTGAACTGGATAATCACGACTTTTTTTGACACTATTTTTCCTGAAAAAATTACAGATGACCTCCCTTTCTTAGCAAGGCTTTTAAGGAATAAGAAGGTCTCTGTTTTCCATATACATAACCTCGACACGGTGCCCTAACATGATTAACCGGCCCAGATATCGGGTTGATCCTGTTTCCGTAAATTCAAACCGATAAATGCGTTCCGTTTGTAGGAAACCTGGGCGCACTCTGCGTAACGTTAATGTTTCTAGCGCCACGGTATCATCTAGCAACTGCACACCACATTGCCGACATGCCAGAGCGCTGGCCTTATAGGCGCTTTCCCGGGCTTGCAGACTATCTTGCCAAAACCAAATAATAAGTCCTAGCGCAAGTAAGAGCAAAACAGGTGTCATGCCACTTTCTATTTATACCTTAGGGATAGCAATGGCCTGAATGGAGTTATCTTCTCCATAAAAACCTGCCAAGAATTCAAAATAGCCAAGCCGCCCCACCCTCAACGCACAGGACTGGTGCAACAAAAAAAATAATAGATAAGTAGCAGGGAGACGCAAGTCGTAAACTGGCGATATATGGTCTGTTTAGCATGGATTTAATGATCTTCCAGAAACAGTTATGGTCAATAATCCTTGGAGAATAGAGTACGCTGTTGATGTATCGTGATAGAGTAGTGCATTGACAGCGACCCATATTGTGACAGTAGCGTGGGCAAAATAGGGTAGCAAGCCAGCAAGTTTTTAAAAAGGCAGTACGACGCAGCATTAGCTGTTGCAACGCGCTAAAACTGTGCAGCCAAACTTTACCCATTACTGCTTATTCTTTAAGATTGTGAGGGTACAGTTTAACCAATGTGCAGTCATAGCTTTACAAAAGCCGCGATTTTAGTTTGGCAAATAAATGGTTAGGAAAATCCAATAGTTAGGAGAACTGGCTTGTCAAACGACCTAACAAAACAATCACAAAAGATAAGCGGTTGATAATCTTACTTGCGGTTTACACGTCAGGTTGGAGATTAATATCGCGCACACCTTTGTAACATCGCTGATGCTTGTAGGCTTAGCGTGACGGCGAGATAACGAGTTACAGACACCACCACGTCGTCGGCACTGTTTTTGCTCCTTGATAATCTGACCATGGGGCAAAACTTGTCAATACTGATAAAGTGCTTATTTAAATAGTAAGAAAAAGGAGGATACATTAAAAATGGAAACACCATTTTAAGCATGACGGCTAAAAAGATTAGCCATTAATGCCAACTACTGTTGTAAGGATTTTTGATTCCGCAACCGTGATGGCTATAGCTAGCGTAGATATAAAAGACATAAATGATGGAGCAAAATGTCCCTCATTAAAAGTATTTTTAATTCTTTTGTCGGTTTTGCGGTCTATTACCACTTTGTAAACAGAAAAACTGCACAACGGCTTGGACCTTGTATTCGTGACACGGTCTAATTTAAAGAACAACGCTACGTTGCGGCGTCTTTTAGAGATTTTGGGCGTCTTAAGCGTAGTTACAGAATTTTAGTTCAGGCAAGTAACGAGCTATAGTTTAGTTTATAAACTTGAACCAACCCAGCAAAACTTGGTCCGATTATTGCTCGTTCCAAATAGCGGACATTTGGACGGCATAGGAATCAGCGAGGTGATATTAATGAATATCTTTGACCGCTATCAGTCGCGCTACGAAAAGAGTCAAGAGGAAGTGTACTCTATCCATGAGTACCTAGAAATTTGCAAACAGGATCCGAGTGCCTACGCCACCTCAGCAGAACGCTTGTTGATGGCCATCGGCGAACCGGAGTTAATCGACACAAGACTGGACCCCCGGTTGAGCCGTATATTTTCTAACAAAGTTATCAAGAGATATCCGGCCTTCGAAGAATTTTATGGCATGGAAGACGCTATCGAGCAGATCGTGTCCTATTTAAAGCACGCAGCTCAAGGTCTGGAAGAGAAAAAGCAAATTTTATATCTATTAGGCCCTGTCGGGGGTGGTAAGTCATCTTTGGCCGAGCGGCTAAAATCACTGATGGAGAAAGTCTCTTTTTACGCCATTCAAGATTCCCCGGTGCAAGAATCTCCGTTGGGACTTTTTTCTCCTGAAGAAGATGGCCCTATTCTTGAGGAAGATTACGGCATTCCATCCCGTTATCTGAAACCCATCATGTCCCCTTGGGCTGTCAAGCGGTTGCACGAATACAACGGCGATATCACGAAATTTAAGGTGGTTAAACTTTATCCCTCTATCCTGAATCAAATTGCCATCGCTAAGACCGAACCCGGCGACGAAAATAACCAGGATATTTCCGCATTAGTGGGTAAAGTGGATATCCGTAAACTAGAGCAATTTTCCCAAAATGATTCCGATGCCTATAGCTATTCCGGCGCCCTATGCCGGGCCAATCAGGGCATTATGGAATTTGTGGAAATGTTCAAAGCACCTATCAAAGTACTGCATCCGCTGCTAACCGCCACCCAAGAAGGCAACTATAACGGCACTGAAGGTCTGTCGGCGCTGCCCTTCGACGGTATCATTCTGGCACACTCTAACGAGTCAGAATGGCAAACCTTTAAAAACAACAAAAATAACGAAGCGTTTTTAGACCGCGTTTATATCGTCAAAGTACCTTACTGCCTACGGGTGTCAGAAGAGGTCAAAATTTACGAAAAACTGCTGCGTGAGAGTTCTTTAAACCAGTCTCCCTGCGCCCCTGGCACGTTAGAGATGTTGGCTCAGTTTACCGCGTTGTCTCGTCTCAAGGAACCAGAGAACTCCAGTATCTTTTCCAAGATGCGGGTGTATGATGGCGAAAATCTAAAAGACACCGACCCAAAAGCAAAATCCATTCAAGAGTACCGGGATTATGCGGGGGTTGATGAAGGTATGACGGGTATTTCCACCCGCTTTGCTTTTAAAATTCTCTCCCAAGTGTTTAATTTTGATCATTCAGAAGTAGCGGCTAACCCGGTGCATCTTTTGTATGTGCTGGAACGGCAAATCGAGCGTGAACAGTTTCCGCCGGAGATGGAAGAACGCTTTTTAAGCTATATTAAAGGCTATCTAGCGCCCCGCTATGCAGAGTTTATTGGCAAAGAATTACAGACAGCTTATCTGGAGTCCTATGCGGAATACGGGCAAAATATCTTTGATCGTTATGTCACCTATGCGGACTTTTGGATTCAAGACCAGGAATTTCGCGATCCCGACACGGGGGAGTTTTTCGACCGTTCCGCCCTTAACACGGAATTGGAAAAGATTGAAAAACCCGCCGGTATCAGTAACCCCAAGGATTTTCGTAATGAGATCGTGAATTTTGTGTTGCGGGCGCGGGCCAACAATGGTGGCCGCAACCCAACCTGGACAAGCTACGAGAAGCTGCGTACCGTTATCGAAAAGAAAATGTTTTCCAACACGGAAGAACTGCTCCCGGTTATCTCCTTTAATGCCAAGGCTTCGGGTGAGGACCAAAAGAAACATGAAGAGTTTGTGAACCGCATGGTGGGGAAAGGCTATACTGCAAAACAGGTGCGGCTGTTGTCAGAATGGTATTTGCGGGTCCGCAAAGCCTCGTAAGGGGGAATTTAATGCCTACCATCATAGACCGGCGGTTAGACGGTAAACACAAAAGCGCTGTCAATCGGCAGCGCTTTATAAAGCGTTTTAAACACCAGCTTAAAAAGGCCGTGAACGACGCTATGAATGGGCGTTCGATCACCGATATGGACAGCGGCGAAAAAGTCGGCATTCCCGCTCGGGACATTTCTGAACCGGTGTTTGGTCATGGTCAGGGCGGTCGTCGCGAAACTATTCATCCTGGAAATAAAGAGTTTATTCCCGGCGATCGCGTACCGCGCCCAAAAGGAGGCCGCGGCGGCGGCGGAAGCGGCCAAGCGAGTAACAGTGGCTCGGGGGACGATGACTTTGTCTTTCAGCTGTCTCGGGAAGAATTTTTAGAATTGTTTTTTGAAGACCTTGAGCTACCCAATCTGGTGAAAACCCAATTGGCTAAGGTGCCCGACTTTAAGTCGGTGCGAGCGGGTGTCTCCACCGCCGGGACACCCCCTAACATCGATGTGGTGCGTTCTTTAAAAAGTGCTTTGGCTCGTCGTATCGCGTTATCAGCGCCGTATAATGCACGACTGCGGGAAAAGGAGCAGGCCCTAGAAGCGCTATTGCAAGAAACCGACGATGCCGAGGATCCGCGGGTTATCGAGTTGCAACAGGAAATTAGCCGCTTGCGGGCCCGAGTTCGGGCTATTCCGTTCATCGACACCTTTGATCTACGTTACGCCAATCGTGTAAAACAACCCCAACCCACTACCCAAGCGGTCATGTTTTGTCTGATGGACGTTTCAGGCTCCATGGACAAAGCCCGCAAAGACTTGGCAAAACGTTTTTTTACTTTGCTTTACTTATTTTTAAGACGCAACTACGAGCGTATTGACGTGGTCTTTATCCGCCATCATACGGTGGCCAAAGAAGTGGATGAAGAAGAGTTTTTTTACTCTCGGGAAACCGGCGGCACCGTGGTTTCCAGCGCGCTTACCTTGATGCGCGATATTGTGCGCGACCGCTATCCAGTATCCAGCTGGAATATCTACGCAGCGCAAGCCTCCGATGGTGATAATTGGCATCATGACTCACCCACCTGCCGAGAGCTTTTGATGAAGCATATCCTGCAATCAGTGCGTTATTTTGCCTATATCGAGATCACGCCGGACCGCCACCAGAGTCTCTGGGAAGCTTATGAAGAGGTTCGCCAAATCTATCCGCAATTCGCCATGCGGCAAATCGATGGACCGGCTGACATCTATCCTGTATTCCGAGACCTATTTAAGAGGCGGACTACTCAATGACCCATCGACTTATTTCAAACTCCTCCGAGTGGACGTTTCCGCTGTTGGACCGCTATGAAGCTGAGATTAGCCGTATTGCTGCTGATTTCGGTCTAGATACTTACCCGAACCAGATCGAAGTCATCACCGCTGAGCAGATGATGGATGCCTACTCGTCGGTGGGTATGCCGCTGGGCTATAAACATTGGTCCTATGGCAAGCAGTTCGTAGCTACCGAGCAAAATTACAAACGGGGTCAAATGGGTCTCGCTTATGAGATCGTGATTAATTCGGATCCCTGCATCGCTTACCTGATGGAAGAGAACACCATCACCATGCAGGCGCTGGTCATCGCCCATGCTTGTTTTGGCCATAACTCCTTCTTTAAAGGTAATTATCTATTTCGCGCTTGGACCAGCGCTGACGCCATCATTGATTATTTGCTATTTGCTAGAAACTACGTGACCGAATGCGAAGAACGTTATGGGGCGGAAAATGTTGAGTTGTTTTTGGACTCTTGCCATGCCTTAATGAATTATGGTGTCGACCGTTATAAGCGTCCTTCCCCCCTTTCTATGCAAGAAGAACGTCAACGGCAAGAGGAACGGGAGCTTTATCTACAATCTCAGGTTAACGATTTATGGCGTACCATTCCTTCTAAGGAAGAACAAAATAGCGACTTCCAACCTGCCCGTTTTCCCGCTGAACCGCAGGAAAACCTATTGTACTTTTTTGAAAAAAACGCGCCCCTACTGGAACCCTGGCAACGGGAGTTAATACGCATCGTCCGAAAAATGGCGCAGTATTTTTATCCGCAACGCCAAACTCAGGTGATGAACGAAGGCTGGGCGACCTTTTGGCATTACACGCTGCTCAACGAGCTGTACGACCAAGGTTTTGTCAGCGACGGCTTTATGATGGAGTTCCTCCAGTCCCATACCAGTGTGGTTTATCAACCCACCTTTGATAGTCCCTATTACTCTGGCATCAACCCCTATGCCTTGGGTTTCGCCATGATGTCAGACATTCGTCGCATCTGCGAGGCGCCCACCGATGAAGATCGCTATTGGTTTCCCGATATAGCGGGTACCAAGGACTGGGTAAAACCGCTGCACTTCGCCATGCGTAATTTCAAAGACGAAAGTTTTATCGCTCAGTATCTTTCACCAAAGATCATCCGAGAGTTCAAGCTGTTTTCTGTGTTAGACGATGATAGCTATCCAGATTTAGAAATCGCCGCTATCCACAATGAAAAAGGCTACCGACACGTCCGTCATGCGCTGTCAGATCAATATAATTTAGGAAGTCGGGAACCCAATATTCAAGTTTATTCGGTGGATCATCGGGGGGATCGTTCCTTGACGCTGCGCCATACTCGTTATAACCGCAAGCCCATGTCCGATGACACCTTAGAGGTGTTAAAACACCTTCACCGGTTATGGGGTTTTAAGATTCGCTTGGAATCAGTGGATGAAGACGGCAAAGTAGAATTGGTCGGAGAGTGTCCCCAGCGGTAATTGTTTCGCCCCAGTGTTTGCATAAATGGCGTTATATTTAATTCATGTTTTGAAAAAGCTATTTTTTTTAGTCAGTTTGCTGTTTTTATGCACTGGATACGCTGGGAGCGAAATGTTGCAACCGCTACCGCTATCTAGCTCGTCTCAGGCCATCGGTTTTTACAGCGCTGGCTGTCTTGGCAAGGGCATAGCACTTCCTCTTAGAGGTCAAGGGTTTACCGTAATGCGATCGAGCCGCAATCGTTATTATGGGCATCCAACTCTAATTGCTTTCGTTAAAAGCTTGGGCAACTACGCGGCGAGTCAAGGGCAGCAATTACTGATTGGCGATTTATCTCAACCTCATGGCGGCCCTATGGCTTATGGTCACCGCAGTCACCAGATTGGGTTAGATGTGGATATTTGGTTTTATCAAAAAGCAGCTCAACGTAGTTTGGCTCAGGCAGAAACCGAGCAATTAACCATGCTATCTGTGATTGATGTTGCTACTGGTGACTTAAATCGTAATCGTTGGTCACCTTATTATCGAGACATTTTAAAGCGCACCGCGCAAGCACCAAATGTTGAACGTATATTTGTCAACCCTATCATCAAAAACGCCCTATGCCATCATGAACAAGGGAATCGCACATGGTTACAAAAGCTTCGTCCCTGGTGGGGACATGACGCTCACTTTCACGTCCGCTTACGCTGTCCCCAGGACAGTCACCAATGTGTATCGCAAAAACCACCACCGCCAGGAGATGGCTGCCAACCGGATTTGAAACTTTGGATAAAGCAAATCCAGCAGGCAGTGTTAAATCCTTCCCCGACTCCACCAAAGTCAGCGTCCAAGCCGACTACATTACCTACCGCTTGTACAGCCATACTGGCGGATAAGCACTCTTGATTTAAGCCTCGTCCATCGTAAAACCAACCTTTACCGTTACCTGCCAATGTTTAACGGAGTCGTCTTCAATATGACAACGAGTTTCCACAACGTTGCACCAACGCAGATTGTGGATGGTTTTAGCGGCTCGAGCTACCGCATTTTGTACTGCGTCTTCAATGCCAATAGTTGAAGAACCGGTTAACTCGAGGAGTTTGTAGACGTGGTCAGACATAATATAGATACCTTTTTATTGGCTTAAGTTTTATAAAAAAACACCCATTTTCGAGTGTTTGCTCACGTTTACACAAAGCGTCTAGTTTTGGTTACAAAGTTTACCTCAACACGGCGCATATACTAGCTGTTATTGATCAACGAACACAACCATAATGGCTGCTGACTATTGTGCAATTATAGTATCTCTCAGCAATTTTATAGATCATTACTTTTCCTTTGTTGTTCCTTAATTTTCTACATAAATATTTTGACCTATGTATCTGTAAGATATAACCGGCTTAAGTCAACCAACACGTTAAACCACATAAAATACTTAGCAGTTGCAAAATGCAATAACCCGAAACGGTATACTATTAGCCATCTATTGCGTCAACGCGAATGTCCAGAGTGGGACTGCTTTTATGAGGTATTAAAACCATGCCAGAGCCAACTAGCAAGTTGAGTACAACCCAGCAACCACTTATTGTTATTGCATCAAATCGTGGTCCCTTCAGCTTTAAAAAAAATCAAGGTGGAGAATTTGACGTACAGCGTGGCGCCGGTGGTCTGGTGACTGCGTTAGGCGCCCTCGCCGAGCGCCATGAAGTGCTTTGGGTGGCTGCCGCTCTTAGTAAAGACGACCGCAGCTGGGCCAGTCAACACGGAGATACGCCTCAGACGGTGGAAGGTATCCTGCTAAGCCTATTTCAACCGGACAAGGAGGCTTATGACAAATATTACAATCAGATCGCCAACCCCCTATTGTGGTTTATTCAGCACCAACTGTGGGATACCCCCCGTCACCCGAGCATCGATACGGCAACCTGGGACGCCTGGCAAAATGGCTATGTCGCAATCAACCAGCAATTCGCCGATGCTATCGTCGCCAGCATCCCCGATACTGAACGCCCTATTCTAATTCTTCCTCAAGACTATCAATTGTATCTTGTACCGCGGTTTGTGCGAGAAAAGCTCGGGAGTAGCGTACAGATTCAGCCCTTTTGTCATATTCCTTGGCCAGGTCCCGATGCTTGGCGTTTGTTACCCGATCTGATGCGTCGAACGTTATTAGAAGGTTTATTAGCCTCTGATCGTATCGGTTTTCAGACACGTAAAGACGCCTTTAACTTTGTGCAAACCTGCCGCTTTTATTTAACCGATGCCCATTCTCAAGGTAGTCGGAACTCAATCCACTATCAAGGACGTCGAGTGGATGCAAAAACTTATCCCATCTCAGTGGATGTGGAAAAAGTAGAAGATATCGCCGAGGAAATGGAAACAAAACTTTTTAAAACCCAATTGATCAACCACATTGGCGACCATCGTTTGATCCTGCGGGCGGATCGCGTCGAGCCCAGCAAAAATATTTTGCGGAGCCTGCAAGCGTTTCGCGTTCTGTTAGAGCGTCACCCGGAACATTTAAGGAAGGTGCAGATGATGGCGCTGTTAGTGCCATCCCGTATGGAGGTTGAGGAATACCTTATTTATTTGAAAGATATTATGGCTGAAGCGGGTCTCATCAATGCCGATTATAGCGATGGTTTATGGGAGCCGGTGCGGGTCATCGTAGGGGACAATTATCATCGAGCAATCGCTGCCATGCAATTGTATGATGTATTGATGGTAAATCCCTTAGCCGATGGCATGAATCTAGTGGCCAAAGAAGGCGTGTTGGTCAACCAGCGGGACGGGGTGTTGATCCTATCGGAGTTTGCTGGCGCCTACTATGAACTTGGTGACCACGCATTAACGGTGTCGCCCTTTGATGTACACAGCACCGCCGAAACCATACATCAGGCGTTAACCATGGCGCCAAACGAAAAAACCACCCGCGCTGAGGCCCTCAAAAAACAGGTTCGCAGCGCGAGCGTTAAATTGTGGTTTAGTACGCAAGTGGATGACGCCCTTCAAGGGCAACAGTAGCCTGAAAAAATCAGCAACACTTTCCGGGATGTTGCATAATCTTGTCCAATCTTATGGCGGTTGAAATTGAACAGCAAAAGATCTCGTGAAACAGCTTTAATTACCGGCGCCTCCGCAGGGATTGGCCGGGCATTTGCCGATGTCTTTGCTGCCCATGGTTTTGATCTTGTCTTGGTGGCGCGTAGTGAGGACAAACTGAACGCTCTAGCCGAGCAGATACACCATCAACCCCATGTGGATAGCTTGGTTGTCCCCGTTGATTTGACCACCGCATCGGGACCCCAACGTCTGCACGATGCGGTGAATGCGCACGGTGTAACAATCAATGTGCTGGTCAATAATGCTGGACTTATTGCCCATGGCAAATTCAACGATCTCCCGCTAAGCACCCATACAAAAATGTTGCAGTTAAACGTCCTAGCGCTGACTAAGCTAACCCACTTATTTTTGCCCCATATGATCGAACGGGGCAACGGACAAATCCTCAATGTCGCTTCGGTGGCCGCTTTCGTACCTTTGCCGCGTATTGCTGTTTATGCCGCAACTAAAGCCTATGTGTTATCTTTTACTGAAGCGCTTGCGGTGGAGCTGAAAGGAACCCATGTGACTGTCACTGCTTTATGTCCGGGACCTACCGATACGGCGATGATGGAAAAATGGTCCAAAGTCACCCACAAAAAAGCACAATTACCGTCTTTTTGGATGATGAAACCCAATGACGTAGCCCACGAGGGTTATGCTGCCTGCCGCCGTGGCAAAACCATTCATATTGACGGCTTGGCCAACCAAATTATTACACCCGTTTTACAGTATTCGCCCCGCTGGTTTGTTCGTACACTTAGTGACTTGGCTACCCGCTGGGTTAAATGATCGGTCTCAAACCATGAATTTTATAACCTAATTAGATTATTAACAAAAACCATTTCTTTGCAGCCCATTACCCTTTAAAACTAGGCTTCAGAAAGTAAAGTGAAGGAAAAAAAAATGGCTTTTCAAAATTCCCGACCATGGATTTCTTTAGCTAAAACTCTAGTGGGCATTTCGTTACTTGCAAGTATCCTGCTGTGGAATAATAACGCTCAACAGCTATTAAGCGTATTTGCGAATTTTAAGCCAGAATATCTCGTGGCGTTAGCGATAATCGGATTGGGTTTAAATGTCGTTAGCAGTATCAAGTGGAGTCTCTTTTTGCATGATCGTGGTATGGACGTCTCCCAACTCCGCCTTCTTAGTCTTTATCTAATCGGTAAATTCTTCAACAATTTCTTACCCAGCATGTTCGGGGGTGATGTGGCCCGTGCTTACATGTTGGGACGCTCCATCAGCTCCCATGCCATTGCCACGGCTTCTGTATTTCTGGAAAGGATTACCGGCTTGATCGGACTAGCCTTTCTGGCTGGATTCTTTTCTCTGATTAATTTTAAAATCCTTGCCAATCCCATCATCAGCCTATCTGTTGTCGGGGCAATATTAGGTTGCGGAATAGGGATTGCTCTGTTTTACTGGCCTTCATTTAAGGATTTTGTGTTAAAAATAAACCGTTCTATTCCTATTGCGAACAAGTTTACGCCAAAGATCGAACGGTTTATCAATGCGGTTGCTCATTTTCGAGCCCGCCATCGACTGCTATTATTAAGCCTCTTATTTTCTGTCGCCTTCCACGTACTAGCCAGCATCAACGTTTACGTCACTTGCTTAAGCATCGACTTCATACCCCCGTTTGCAGATATCTTAGTCATTACACCGGTAATTTTAATGCTAGCGATGA
>CAZGON010000029.1:715-2931 GCA_964527085.1 uncultured Candidatus Competibacteraceae bacterium | reverse complement strand
AAATAACATCGGTTGGTGGGAATGGTGTTTTACCATCCTTCTGGCCGACGCTGGCGCTACGGCCGCCCAAGGACTAGCTGTTGCATTGACACTGCGGGCTATGGCATTAGCTATTTCGTTAATCGGCGGTGTCTTGTTCTTATATCAACGACAAACCCAATCTTCCGGTACTTAATCAGTAGCTGAATAAATTTGGCTATCTGGATGGAATGCTACCCAAGCAAACCAAAACGCAATGACACTTGGTATCTCGACACCATCTGCCCCGAGCACGCGTCCGGTGCGATGATTCATGTCATATTCTAGGGTAATCTGTTGACCTGCTAACTGATCGCGAAGCGGCGTTTTAGATTGCGCTAACTCCACGAACGGATATGCTTTAGAGTGTCCTTGCAGCGCTAGCCCGATAACCTGCTCCTTTGGGTGATAGCGCGCATCCGTATGAGCAACCGGGAAAAAAACCGCTGTGCTTTCTTTATAACCGCTATAAGGATCTTGCCCGTAATCACGTTGATAACCCGTCTCTCGCGCTAACACTAAGCTATCTGGATAACGATTTCTCCAATCTTGCCATGTGGTATGGTTTACAACAATCATTTCAAGGCGTTGCCCTTTGAGAGGACCACTAATAGCCTGTCGGGCAATTTGTGACCACAAGGACTCTGTCTCCCGGTCATAAAGCAGCACATCGCTATTGTAAAGTAGTCCAGACACACCAAAACGCTTGACCTCTCCTGCAACTCTGGCCTTAAACGCCATGCCGGTGCCGCAAAGGGGACAAAAGGTGACAACGACAGATTCCTGACCGATTCGGTCGTTAACAACCTCATGCCAATTTAAAATAGCAATAGGATAAGCTTTAGCTTGTCCGCCGTAATCGATACCGAGCACCCGATCACCATCTTGCAACCAGCGCACTTTGTTAACAGGCATGAATCGGGGCTCGTCGATGGCAGGAATACCGTCCCGGGGAGGTCCACCCGAAAGGATCTCATGGACAGGCACTGCAGATCCAGAAAGATCAAAACCGTTTTTTGACTCTGAACCGCAACCCACTAGGGGTAGCGAGAACAGTAATACACTTATCACAACGTGTGAAAAAAAAAGATAAGAGCGAAGCATAGTAGAATATGATTTAAACATTAGTACCCCCTCCAACAGCGACGGTTATGGATTTCTCTTACGGAGGCTACCCCTGTTTGGTTTCAGAAAAACCTAAAACCTCCCTACCACGTACCCATGCAATATCTTGTAGCGGTTTTATTGCATCAAGCAGGAGATCGCAAACGGTGAACCCTAGCACCCGTTTTCGACTCTATATTGAAAAGCATTTAAGCTAACAAGGCGGATAACGTTGGGTAATTTGGAAAAACTAAATCAATATAATAAACGGGTTATAAAATTAGCGGGTATGACGCTATCGGTTGCCTCCGGTTATGCGCAACATCGTATAAAAGGTATATTGTTACCGACAAAACAACGCGATGATGGATTGAGTGACTTACACCTTGCCTTAGGTAAAGAAATTGCTGAGACGCTGAGTGAGTTAAAAGGGGCTGCCATGAAGGTGGGGCAAATTGCGTCCCAAGCTAAAGGGCTATTGCCACCCGAAATTTCACAAGCGTTAGAAAAGCTGCAAAAAGCAGCATCTCCCCTACCCTTTAGTGTCATCAAACAGCAAATTGAACGAGAACTCGACGCACCGCTAGAGCGTTTATTTACATGGATCGAGGAAAAACCATTAGCCGCGGCTTCTATTGGTCAAGTCCATCGCGCTCTTACCAAAGATGGACGCGAGGTGGTTGTAAAGGTACAGTATCCTGGCGTGATGCAGTCCTGCGATACGGATTTATTGCAGCTCAAGGTGCTTTTGCAGGCAGGTCGGCTTGTAAAAATCCAAGGGCGGGTTCTTAATGCCCTTTTTGATGAGATTCGAGAACGGATTCATGAGGAGTTGGACTACGTAAACGAAGCCAACAACATCCGCTTTTTCCGGCAATGTCATCGAACCGATAAAAAAATTGTGATACCTGACGTGATTGACGAATTAACTACACAAAGGATTTTAACCCTAACCTATGAGCCGGGAGATTCTATTCACGAAGTAAAGTCACCTCGCTACTCCCAAGGGGTCATTAATCAACTGGGACAACAACTTTTTCAGACGCTGGCGAAACAACTATTCCTTTTACAGGTTGTACACGCAGATCCGCAGC
>CAZGON010000029.1:0-657 GCA_964527085.1 uncultured Candidatus Competibacteraceae bacterium | reverse complement strand
ATTTCGCATTCCGCCCTGACGGCACTTTAGTGGTTTATGATTTTGGTTGTGTCAAAAAACTTAAACCCGAGACAGTCGAAGCTTACCGAGCATCTACCCGGGCGCTTTTAAAAGCAGACTACGTTGGTTTAGATGAAGCAATGATAAAACTTGGCGTTCGCATTGCGGATGGTCCACCTGTGGAAGCTGAGTACTATGCACACTGGCGTGAAATTCTTATAAAACCGTTTTTAGCTGAGCAAACCTTTGACTTTGCCACATCCATACTTCACGATGACATTATCCGCAACACCCCAGAGATTATCCGACGGTTGGATTCCTTTCAGCCGGCAGCGGAAACCGTGTTTATTGATCGTGTACTAGGGGGGCATTACTGGACGTTGTTAGAGCTAGGAGTCAATGTATCTTTTTTTGAAGATATTATGATTTATTTGACTTGTGACGGTGGTACTGCTTCTTGTGGCAATTTCACTCCAACATTTTAGTATTACGTTAAACAATAGGACATTATTAACATCCCCCCATACAGCTAGGCTAGTTAGGGGGGACTAGTTGAATAGTGAGTGAAAGGTCCTAAGTTATCCAGTGTTATTCCAGGAACGCGGTGAATACCTCCGTGTACGCTCCATCGCCGTCTCCCAACGGCGAAGGTCCTTC
>CAZGON010000028.1:0-26884 GCA_964527085.1 uncultured Candidatus Competibacteraceae bacterium | reverse complement strand
GTGGCTCTTGTTCCTATTCTTGTCCCTCCCACATTCCTATCGTCCATTACATTAGTTATGCCAAAGGCGAATTAGCTAATCGTCAGCGTGCCGAACAAAAAACTAAAGAAACCAAACGTTTAGCAGAACAGCGTCAGGCGCGTCTGGACCGGGAAGCCCAGCTTCAAGCAGAAGCAGCGGAACGCCGTAAAGCCGAACGGGAAGCCAAGAAACAAGCCCGCGAAGCGGCTAAAAAGACAAAAACCGCCGCTAAATCAAACGCTGAGGCTGGCGTATGAGTGCTGTTTTACCCGTCAGCGGCCCCCACACTCGCGCCACCGATACGGTACCACGCATTATGCTAACGGTAGTGGCGGCGCTACTGCCAGCCACTCTCTACGGCTTTCTTCTGTTCGGTTGGCCAGCCATTAATCTGTTTGCTGTTACGGTATTAACCTGCGTGCTATGCGAGGCGCTAAGCTTGGCATTAGCCGGTAAACCAATACGCCTGTTTCTGATGGACGGTTCCGTGCTACTAACCGCGTGGTTATTAGCCATGTCGCTACCCCCTTGGGCGCCCTGGTGGATCGGGGCGGTAGGCGGCTTTTTCGCCGTGGTAATCGGCAAACAGGTGTTCGGCGGCATTGGCCAAAATGTCTTTAATCCCGCTATGTTGGCTCGGGTTGCCCTATTGGTCTCGTTTCCCTTAGAGATGACCTTTTGGGTTGAGCCGCAGCCTTTTTTCTCCAGCGGGGCGCCTGGCTTTTTTGAGAGTCTCACCATTACCTTCGCGGGTTTAGTGGATTTGGACGGGATGAGCGGCGCTTCGCTACTGGGTCATGTACGCACCGAATTAGGACAGGACCACAGCCTAGGTGAGGCTATGGCGGGCGCCCCCGGCACCCTGTCTACGGGTTTAGGCTATGTACCGGGCAGTCTCGGTGAGACATCTGCGTTGTTGATCCTTGGGGGTGGCATCTACTTGTTGCGTCGACGCGTCATCACCTGGCCTGCGCCGGTGGCGATGCTCAGCGCGGTGGCCATTTTAGCCTCCATCTTTCATTTTATAGAACCGCAACGTTACCCAGACGCCGTCTTTCATTTAGTCTCAGGCAGTCTTATGCTGGGCGCTTTTTTTATTGTCACAGATCCGGTGACTTCCCCGGCTACCTTTCGAGGTCAACTCATTTTCGGCGCAGGGTGTGGGGGGTTGGTTTACGTGATCCGCACCTGGGGCGGTTACCCAGAAGGTGTCGCTTTTGCCATTGTGCTAATGAATGGGTTTACCCCGGTTATCGATCATTATCTAAGGCCCCGTATCTATGGCCGTACCCGGAGCGGCAAACCCCAGCCACCTAAACATCACCAGCAGCGAACCAAGAAAGGTGGAACATGATCGAAAGGTGGAATGTGATCGGTTGGATCAAAAAATACCGCACCAAATTTAGTTACTCTACCCTGTTGTTGGGTGGCTTTGCCTTGCTCGCCAGCGCCTTCATTGCCATCGGCGACCGGGTCACCCGCGCCGCTATCAGCGAGCGGTTGGCGGAAGACTTACAAATGTCGTTAGCCCAAGTGGTTCCACCCGCGCTGCACGATAACGATTTACTACAAGATACCGTCACGGTTGGGGCACCCGGTCTTCAAGTCTATCGAGCTCGGCGTGATGACAAGGTCCAAGCGGTGGCCTATGAGCTATCGGGGGCGGGTTACGGCGGCTCCACCATCGTATTGGTCATGGCTGTGGACGCTAACGGCAAGGTGCTCGGTGTTCGGGTCGTCAGCCATGCTGAAACACCGGGTCTTGGGGATAAGTTGGAATTGTCAAAATCCGATTGGATATTGAGTTTTAACGGCCGCTCTTTAGGCAACCCTCCCGAAGAGGATTGGGCTGTCAAGAAAGACGGCGGCGAGTTTGATCAGTTCACTGGGGCTACCATTACGCCCCGCACCGTGGTCAGTGTGGTCAAACAAGGCTTAGAGTTTTTTGCTGCGCACCGTGCCGAGTTACTGGATAAAGCCAGCGATGTGGGATCAGTCTCACCACCAGCGGCCATCGATGCAGCTGTAAAGCCCGCAGCAGCCCCCAGTAAAAACACTCAGGAGCACTCATCATGAGCAATTATACGCGCATTATTCGCGACGGTCTGTGGGATAACAATGTGGTCTTTGCCCAGATGTTAGCCCTGTGTCCGTTGTTAGCGGTGACTAGCACGGCCACTAATGGACTCGGTATGGGTTTAGCCACTACGGCAGTACTGCTGGCATCCAATCTTTTAGTGTCATCGTTTCGTGAGGTGATCAGTCAAGAAGTGCGCATTCCTATCTTCGTGTTGTTGATCGCCGCTCTAGTCACCTTGGTGGATATGGCTATGAATGCTTGGCTCCACCAATTACATAAGATTCTTGGGCTATTTATCCCTTTGATTGTCACCAACTGCGCTATTCTGGGTCGCGCGGAGTCATTTGCCTCCCGCCAACCGGTCCCGGCAGCGGTGTTAGATGGTCTTATGATGGGAATGGGTTTTACCTTGGTATTAGTTGTCTTGGGTGCCTGCCGAGAAATTCTAGGCAGTGCCACGCTTTTTGCCAATGCCTCTTTATTACTAGGGGAAACCTTTGGTTTTCTAGAAATCACCCTGCTTGCGGATTACAAAGGTTTTCTGCTGATGTTATTACCACCAGGCGGGTTTTTAGTGCTGGGTTTTTTATTAGCGGGCAAACGCATCTTGGATCAGCGTTTACAAGCCCTGTCCCAACGACGCAGCATTGCAAGCACAGTCAACAAATCCCCATCGGCTGCTTAACGGGAGGTTAGCAACATGCAAATCGGCGTTGCCTATGCAGAACCAGATCAACAAATTTGGCTGTCTCTGGAAGTACCGGAGGAAAGCACAGTCCAAGATGCGATTTTGCAATCGGGTATTTTAAATCGTTTTCCTAGCATCGATCTCGACAAACACAAAGTAGGGATTTTTGGCAAAATTTCTAAACTCAATAGCGCACTTAACGAGGGTGATCGCATCGAGATTTATCGCCCCATTACCGTTGATCCGAAAACGGTGCCACAGCGAAAATTCGATACCGATGACGACGATGATGATGACGATGATGACGATGATGATGATTGATTGATTGAAGCCCGTTATCGGCAATTATATTTTTGTCGCTTCTTCTACGTGAGTATCAACAACATACGCCTAGGGCTTACGCAGCTCGTTCCAGAGGACGCCGTGAATACTTCCTTGTAGGCTTGAAGGCGGCCTTCCGGGCCGCCTTCACCTCTTTCACGAGCTACGCAAGCCCTGACTTCCTACCATTGTTGCCTACTCGCGTGGTTTTTTTATAAGCAGCATCAAAATTTCATAGGTAAAATGTGTTTGAAGCGATTTCTACAAAAGTTATTGCCGGGTTACGGGATGGCAGTGTGATCCCTTATCTTGGACCCGGTGTCCTCAGCGATGTAGCAAACTCAAAAACCGGCGAACCCATTCCAGCCGATAGCGACAGTTTGATTCTTGCCATGAATAACGGCAAACCCATGGCCCCACGATTAATGTACGAATTCTCCCGGGCTGCCATGAATTTAGAACTCAAACGGGGGCGCCGCTTCATCAATACCTGGTTAGTCAAAACCTATGGCGAAACCACCTGGAGCCGAGCAGCGCTCCACGAACAACTTAAACACCTCAAACTACCCTACGTGGTTGACATTAATCGAGATACCCAATTACAAGATTCCTACCAAGAAACACCTCACACGCTCATCGTTGGCGTCGCCCGTATTACCGCGCGGGATTATCGTTTTCGCGTTTACAATTTCGATGGCAATAATTACCGGGAAATTGAACAAAGCGATGTGGATTTATCCCGACCGGTACTTTTTAAACCCCTGGGCACACCCCGTCCTGAACCCAGCTTTATCGCATCGGACGCAGACTTTGTCGATTACATTACGGAATTAATGGGCGGCTTTGCTATCCCCACTTTTCTGAAAGAGTATCGCAAAAACAAACAGTATCTTATTTTAGGTTTGCGTTTACAACGTGACACCGAGCGGATGGTGCTTTCCGACATTATTTACGGTGCTGGCGATCCCAAAGGCTGGATCTTGCTACCCGAAGCAACACCCAAAGAAAGACGCTTCTGCGAACGCATGGGTATCGAGATTATTCCTTTGGATTTAAGCGATTTTTTGATGCGTTTAAAAAAATGTCATGCCTGACTGAGCTTATAATCGCCGAATAATCCACAAAATGCCATGTCCGAAAATGGCGATACAAGCTCGCCAGGAGTCACTAATATGGCGTTATGCTACTGGATCATACCCTTTGTTATAACGCTTTACGCAACCATGATCACCGCTTCGACAGTCGTTTTTTCGTGGCTGTTTCATCCACGGGTATTTATACCAATTCGATAGGTGACTTTAGCCTCGAACCGGATGAGGATTTTCAAGGACAGCTTGAGGCACTGAATGCGTTACCGGGCATCGGCGAATGGACAGCCCAATACATTGCCATGCGTGCCCTGGCGTGGCCAGACGCCTTTCCCCATAGCGATTACGGCATCCGCAAGGCCCTCGGCGAAACCTCAAACAAGCGCATTTTGGCCATCGCGGAACCCTGGCGACCCTGGCGTGCTTACGCCACACTGCATCTTTGGTGTTCTTTGGAGAAAATACTCCTATGATGACCCTATTCAGCGACTTCCATACACCCCTCGGCGCGGTACGCCTTAGCGCACACAATGATCAATTGACCGGCATTTATTTTATCGGCCAAAAACATTTTCCTAGCCAAAATAGCTTATGGAAACGTTTGGATAATGATCCAACACTGCAATTGGCGCAGCAGGAAATACTGGCGTATTTTCACAGCGGGCGGCAGCTGTTTACGATTCCTTTTATCTTACAGGGTACGCTATTTCAGCAACAGGTATGGCAAGCACTGTGGGCAATCCCTTACGGCGTTACCCTATCTTATAAAGCCTTAGCGGAACGGCTCGGTCAACCAAATGCTGTGCGTGCCGTAGCAGCAGCGGTTGGCCGCAATCCACTTTCCATCGTAATTCCGTGTCACCGCATCATCGGTGCAGACGGCTCGCTAACAGGCTATGCGGGTGGCCTTGATCGAAAACGCGCATTATTGGCCTTGGAAATGGGGGATGTTATTTAATCAGGACTATTGCTGCTCGTTCCAGAAGACGCCGTGAACACCTCCTTGTGGGCTTGACGACGGCCATCCAGGCCGCCGACACTTCTTGCACGAGCAACAATAGTCCTGTTTTTTGCGTAAGTCGTGTTAATGTTGGGTAAGCCGTAATGCCAAACAGCTTTTAATTTGCATATGTAAAGTACGTTTGACATCCTCCTCTTCCTTAAAGAAAGAGGATTCCTTAGCTTAGCCTCTCATGCCCGAGAGGGAGGACAGTTCGCATGACCTCTTACCCAAATAGCAGTCGCAGTCGAAACTGCCCAGTATTCGCGCCAAGCGGCATAGGCTTGGCCGGTTTTAAACGGGTATTACTCGATGTCGGCGCGTTGTCGCGTGACTCCGACACCCAAAAGTATAGAACAGTTTGCGCCTTATATCTCCGCCCTTAAGGGCCGAGCTTTACGGCGCGTCAGGTAAATTAAAAGCTAAAAGCTAAAAGCTAAAAGCTAGCCAATACAGCTAACTGTTACAAAAAACATTGCTAGAATTGTTATTACGTCCGCCATCAAAGCATATGGGCTTGACGCCGCCGGTAATGTTCACTAAGAAGTTCTCGGGTTTTTAAAGGACGGCCCTGTAATTGCACATCGATTGCCGCCCGAGTAAGCCGTTTCGTCTCCCGCAGTATCCCCCTATTATGCTTATCTAACGACTCCCCGTGCAACGCTAGCAAACCGTTACCAGAAATATCAATACCGTCTTGATGGGCAGCAACCGCAATGGGCCCCTGATCCAACACATAAAGATAGATATGATCAGGCTCAAGGGGTTGACCCGTTAAAGCTTCACATTCTAAATGGAGACCATAGCCAATCTCACTGAGGAGGCGTTTTTCAAAAACCCGCAGCGCCACTTCTTGCGAGGTTTGTTGCGCTAAAGCCATTAATACCTGTTGATAGGCCGCAAATAAGCCCGCATGAGGATCATGACGTTTAGTTAAGCGCCATATTAGTTCATTCACATAAAAGCCACTCCATACCCGTTCTGGGGTTAAAGTAATGGCAGGGCCTGCTTCTTCAGCGCCAGTCAAGGTGGGTAGTTCCCCTTTACCCGTCCAGGACAGAAGAAGCGGTAGAAAGGGCTGTAACAAAGGCTGCAATCGAGATCGTGGGGCACGGACTCCTCGCGCTACCAAACCGACACGACCATAGGCCAACGTCCATACTTCCAGCAACAAACTGGTATTGCGATAAGGTTGCCGATGCAAAATAAAAGCCGGTTGTAAATTAACTCGCATATCCCGCTAAATATTTACCCTTAGAAATTACCCAAAAACTGTAACTGCTCGCCCGTCATTCCGGCAGGGATTGCCGGAATCCAGTTGCCAGGGAGGGTGGCAGGCGGTTGTCTACCGGTGCTTGCCCTCCATAGCGCTAGATTCTCGCCAGTCCATGGCGAGAATGACGGGAGGGTGAGTAGTTACCAAAAACTCAACTATACCCAAAACTATGCAATGCCTTTTCGTTATCAGACCATCCCTCGCGAACTTTGACCCAGGTTTCTAGAAAAACTTTGCAGTCAAACTGTTTTTCCATATCTTCCCGAGCTTGGCGGCCAACCTCTTTTAGGGTGGCGCCCTTATGACCGATAATGATCCCTTTTTGACCAGGGCGTTCGACCCATATGATAGCGCCAATATGGAGCAGAGATCCCTGTTCAGCAAAAGTTTCGATTTCCACAGTCAACGCATAGGGTAATTCTTGCCGTAAATAATGGGTCAGTTTTTCGCGAACCAACTCAGCAGCCACAAAGCGCTGACTTGCTGTGGTGATTTGATCTTCAGCAAAGAAAAACTCCGACTCCGGCAATAAGGCGCTGATTAAACCCTCCAGAGCGTTTACATTATCTCCTGTTTTAGCGGAAATAGGCATCACTTCTGCAAAAGCCTTGCGTTGACTTAAGCTTTCGATAAACGGCAATAGCTTTTCTTTGGGAGAGACACGATCTACTTTATTCACCGCTAAGAAGATAGGCCCATGAAAGTGATCCAAGCGGCTTAGCACGTCGTCATCTTCCTCAGTCCAGCGCAGCGCCTCCACCAGAAACACCGTCACATTGACGTAGCTTAAAACATCGTAAGCCGTGCGGTTCATATAGCGGTTGATGGCGCGTTGGGCATTGAGGTGCACACCGGGCGTATCCACATAAACAATTTGGGTATCCGCCAATGTTTGTATGCCAAGAATGGCATGGCGGGTGGTTTGCGGTTTTGGTGAAGTAATGCTGATTTTTTGCCGTAAAAACCGATTGAGCAAGGTGGATTTACCTACATTTGGCCTCCCTAACAAAGCCACATAACCCGCCCGCTTAGTCATGGCTGTAGAATCATTTCCAGGGCTTGGCGGGCCGCTTCTTGCTCAGCTTTACGGCGGCTACTACCCACAGCTGTAGTGCATACGGTTCCCATAATATTACACTCTATGGTGAAACATTGGGCATGGGCTTCCCCGGTCACTTCTAAAACAGTATAGATAGGCAACGCCTGCTGACGAGCCTGAAGATGTTCCTGCAAACGGGTTTTAGGGTCCTTTAATTCCTCCACCGTTGGCAGTTTAGCCAATAAATTGACATAAAGATTTAAAATGAGACAGCGGCACGTCTCAAAATCGCTATCCAAGTAGACGGCGCCAAAAATGGCCTCTAACCCGTTGGCCAGTATAGAGTCGCGCTGAAATCCACCGCTTTTTAACTCGCCGGCCCCCAGGCGCAAATAATCACCCAGGTTTAGACGCCGTGCTAATTCAGCTAAAGTGTCTCCTTTTACCAGGGTTGCCCGCAACCGACTGAGTTCACCTTCGGTGGCCCGTGGGTAACGTTTAAATAATTCCGCGGCGATAATAACATTGAGAAGGGCATCCCCCAAAAACTCAAGGCGCTCATTATTGGGCCGCGCAGCGCTGCGATGGGTTAGCGCTTCCTCTAAGTGTTGAGGTTCTTTAAAGACATACCCCAATGCTTTGCATAGTCGGTTGCTAGTCAAGTTCACAAGGGGACGCTATTGGGGCAATTCGACATTGACGTTAAAACTCGCCACCACATCCACATTACCTAACACGGGTCGCCTGTCCTCATAGTCCAGCACCAGCATCCGGGCGTTGCCTTGCTTGCGGATTTTTACCTGCTTAGCATTGACGATATCCACGTAGCCGATGTTAAAGCGTTTCTCGATGGCAGAGCGGATATCGGTGGATGTCATGCGGCCAATTTGCGGTTCTTTTTTAAGCCCTTCTAAGGTGGATTTCACAGTAAAATAATCGATATAAATGGGCACTACCCGTAACCCAATGAGGGCAATAAAAGCCAGGGCAATGAGAATCAAAAGGGCACCAATCATGGTAATACCCCGCTGCCGGTTTGCGCTACCCTCGTTTCCCGCCTTGTTCCCTATCCTGTTCACTCGATACTCCTCCCAATCCGGCCACAATGGCCTCTAAACGTCACACAGTCCCAATTCATCCAAATCAAAAACGCTTTACCGATTAAATTTTCTTCAGGTAATGGCCCCCAAAATCGACTGTCCCGGCTGTTGTCCCGGTTATCGCCCAACACAAAGTAATGATCTTCGGGCACCACATAGGTCCAGGCTATATTTTGCTGACCTTGCCTTGCCAGAGACAGATGGGTTGTATCGCCCAACTTTTCTTGGAACAGCTCATAACCTTCCACGGCATCTTCGCTATCCGGGGGCAAATCGGTTTGCGGTACCAGTTCGCCATTGATGTAAAGTTGATCATTTTGGTACACCAATTCATCCCCCGGCAACCCCACAATGCGTTTGATATAGGCCACAGAAGGCTCTTCTGGATAACGAAATACCGCCACATCTCCCCGCTGCGGTGAACCCGAATCGAGGATTTTTGCGTCGATAACCGGCAACCTCACCCCAAAGGAAAATTTGTTGACCAAAATAAAATCGCCAGGCAACAGCGTTGGCATCATGGAACCGGAAGGAATACGAAACGGCTCCACGATAAAAGACCGCAATATCAACACAGCCAAAATAATGGGAAAAAACGAGCGGGAGAAGTCCACATACCAGGGCAGTTTACTGTTGTCTTTTGCAGCGCTTATGGGACGGTGGGTCCCTGCCGGTCTTACCATCGTCCGACGCGGCGCAAGCACAAAGATATCTAATAGCCAAATGCTGCCCGTCACTAGGGCAAGTAATACTAAAATCGTCGCAAAATCCAGATTCATCATAAATTTAATTGAGTTTGTCTACTTTTTGTTATCCACTTGCAGGACAGCCAGAAAAGCCTCTTGAGGAATTTCCACCTTACCTACCTGTTTCATACGTTTCTTGCCCGCTTTTTGTTTTTCCAACAGCTTGCGTTTACGGGTCACATCGCCGCCGTAGCATTTGGCCGTGACATTTTTACGCAAGGCTTTAACGGTGGAACGGGCAATAATTTGGTTACCAAGAGCAGCCTGAATGGCCACTTCGTACATTTGTCGGGGAATCAAGTCACGCATGGCTCCCACTAGATCACGGCCCCGATACTGAGCTTGATCCCGATGGGTAATGATAGACAAAGCGTCAACCCGTTCACCGTTGATAAGCACATCCAATTTTACCAACGGCGCTACCTGAAAACGTTCAAAACTATAATCAAACGAGGCAAAACCCCGGCTGACCGACTTAAGGCGATCAAAAAAATCCGTAACCACTTCGCTTAACGGCAGTTCAAAGCTCAACGATACTTGATTGGCCACATAGTGCAAACTGCGTTGCACCCCCCGCTTCTCTATACAGAGGGTCATCACGGCCCCTAAATGGGCTTGCGGCAACAAAATATTAGCGAGGATAATGGGTTCACGAATTTCAGCGATTTTATTAACGGGGGGCAACTTGGCAGGGCTATCAATGGACAAAATATCACCACTGGTAGCCACCACTTCGTAGATAACCGACGGCGCGGTGGTAATTAAATTTAAATTGTATTCCCGTTCTAGACGCTCTTGCACGATTTCCATATGCAGCATCCCCAGAAAACCACAACGAAAGCCAAAGCCTAGCGCTTGAGAAGTCTCCGGCTCAAAATATAAGGCCGCATCATTAAGTCTAAGCTTTTGCAGGGCTTCGCGAAATGCTTCATAGTCATCGGAGCTAACCGGAAACAGTCCAGCAAACACTCGGGGTTGCACCTTTTTAAAACCCGGCAACGGCGCTGCAGCCGATTTTGCCGAATCCGTTAAGGTATCGCCCACCGGGGCGCCTTCAATGTCTTTGATACCGGCAATGATGTAACCCACCTCGCCGGTGTTCAAGACGGGCTGATCGCTTCGCTTAGGTTTAAAGAGACCCACTTTGTCCACTTGAAAATCTCGTCCTGTGGACATGACCTGAATCTTCTTTCCAGGCGTCACAGCACCGTCCACCACGCGAACTAATGAGATAACACCGACAAAGTTATCAAACCAAGAATCAATAATCAGCGCCTTCAGCGGTTTTTTTGGATCTCCCACGGGAGGCGGAATACGCGCCACAATTTCTTCCAACAACTCCTTTACTCCAAGACCTGTTTTGGCGCTTACCTGCAACGCTTCACTGGCGTCAACCCCGATAATATCACCGATCTCATGGGCCACCCGTTCTGGTTCCGCCGCCGGCAGATCCACCTTGTTTAACACCGGTAATACTTCCAAACCCTGCTCTATCGCCGTGTAGCAATTGGCGACACTTTGCGCCTCCACTCCCTGAGCCGCATCCACCACCAACAAAGCGCCCTCGCAAGCGACCAGCGAACGAGAGACCTCATAGGAAAAATCCACATGACCCGGCGTATCGATAAAGTTTAATTGGTAGACCTGCCCATCCCGTCCAGGATACTGCAAAGACACGCTCTGAGCCTTGATAGTAATACCTCGCTCCCGTTCAATGTCCATAGAATCCAATACTTGGGCGGCCATTTCCCGTTCAGTTAAACCACCGCAGATTTCAATAAAACGATCAGCTAAGGTGGATTTGCCATGATCAATATGGGCAATGATAGAAAAATTACGAATATGTTTCATCATGAAACGAAGTATGGTGGCAACTCGGTAAACTCAAAATTTTTTGATGTTATCCTAACGATAGCCAGGTTGCCATAAAAAATGGCAAAGCCACGTCAGCATGGTAAACGTAGGATAGTGAGCTACTGAGAAGTTGTATGCAAGAAGAATTGCCGCGAGGAAGCTAAACAAGTTGCAGCGACTCGAATCATCCTATTTTCCGTGGCCTGGCAGTATGACCAGTTGATGGTTTTTCTGTTGCCAGACATAATTAAAGAGTTATCTGTTGTTCGCCAACCAGGGCGCCTTTACTTTGCAGAAGCCGCACGACAACGGGTTGGAAGTGAATATTACCGCGAATGCGTGAGCCAAACACTCGCAACCAAGCGAATCCCATCAATAATCCCAGCAGTCCCATGAGGACGGAAATGTGTTCACTACTGCTAACCCACTTTCCACACAATGCCCCTAGAAACATCATCAGGAGGGGAACCACATAAACCGCTAAAGACCCCTTCACAAGGGCATTCTCTTCAACCCCAATCATCACTTCGTCACCGATCTGGAGCGGAATTTGCGAACGCACTTGCACGCGCATCTGGCGAGCGCCAAAGACTTTACCTAACACAGCAGTTCCACAACCTTTATTGGCCGCACAGGCCCCACAGCTGGACTGTCTTTCGGTCTCTACCCATACCTGATCGTCACTGACGCTTAAAACCTGCGCACGTTCTTCAATCATTGGAATCGGACATCAAATTGTATCTTAAAGAGTTAGCGATTTTTCTAATAGTTTGTTTCGGAACTTCACCCACTACAAGCGCCTGATGGTCGTCAATCACTTTGCCAAAGGCATGCATAGCGCCAAGCTGGGTACTGCCTTTAAGGAGCGGTTTAGACTCCATCAATGGCTCGAGAAATACAGACACCGTGGCTAAACCATCCGTCAATACCATGTGTTCAGTGGCGTGAGCATCCACATTGTTTTGAAACCGACTATGCATAACTTGTTTAAAACCTAACGGTAACCCAGCAATCTGCCACAGCGACTCAGATACTTTTTCTTTTATGGGTTTTGCAGCAGACGAGGAGGAGGAAGTTTTTGGGATAGACACCGAGGGCAACAGTAATGCGTTATCGATTTCCGGCTTGATTTGCAAATCGGTAAACATAAGCTGCTCTAGCGGGTGAACTTTCTCATCAAGCAATACGGACCGCAGTACGATGCCGGTTTCTTCATCTAACCAAAGCCGATAACCAAAGCGCCACTTATCCCGGGGTTTTATAGCAATAACTTGCGTTTTTCTACCCGCTACGCGATCACTACCGAGCATTTCAAAGTCATAACTTAGTTCTAGCTTATCAAGATCCCGGGGCAATGAAATAGGAAACGGAGAACGTTGATAGCCAATATTATTAGATTCTTTCTTTTGATTTAGCAACAGTGAGACAACTTGATTCTCCGACACGATAATTTCTCGGGGCGAACCGCTCAAAGAAAACATCCGCTGACGCTGCCCCTGGTCACCACCCTGGTGGATAATGTGCATAGACTCCATGTGATGTCCACGCACATACACAAACTCACCTTCGTAGTTAAGGTCTTGAGTGGCGAGAATCATGCGCTCTAACCATTCCTTTGCTTCATCAGGTGATTTTCCATAGGTCCATTCAGATTGTAGCAGCGCCGTCAACAACACTACTACTAAATGCCACACCGATATATTCATAAACCCGCTATTGCTCAGTTTCGTAACCTACCATGCGGGCATAAGGCAATACCCCATAAACGGTGGTCATGGATGCATATTCATTATGATTAACGATATAAGCGCTTAACCCTGACGGCAACGCCACATCGTTCTCAACCAGCACAGATTCTACTGTCTGCACTGGCGATGGGGCAGTCGCAGTCACCAAACCCACCGAGGCTCGATCGGAAAACTCAGTACCCTGCAACGTCCAAAGCGTCATCACCAAGGCCACCGAAGCCGCTACTGCAAACCCCGCCGCCGGCTTGAACCAGGAAAACTCTGGCGAGATTGACTTGCCTAGCGGAACAGACTCCCGCTCAACCATTTGCTTGACCCGGTCCGCAAAACCGTTATCAACAGTATCAGGGAGGTTACTCTTCATAGCATCGCGAATTAAATGATAGCGTTGCCATACACCGTTGAGGTTTGCGTCTTTGCTAAGACGGCGAAGGGCTAGATCGATTTCTTCCGCTTCGTATTCACCATCTATAACCGCCGACATTTGTTCAGATGTTTTATCTGCCATGACTCTATCCAGATTTCATTAACTTAAAAGAGGACGTAACTTGGCGTCGATGGATTCGCGCGCTCGGAAAATCCGAGATCGCACGGTCCCAATCGGGCACCCCATAGATTGCGCAATTTCTTCATAACTCATGCCTTCTAACTCTCGCAGCGTTATCGCTGTACGCAGATCTTCCGGCAATTCTTCAATTGCCTTGAAAACCGTTGCTTCAATTTCATCCTTAAGCAGTAAACGCTCTGGGGTTTCATACTCTTTCAGAAAAGCCTGCCCCTCAAATTGTTCCGCTTCCTGCGCATCAATATCGGCGCCAGGCGGACGTCGACTTTGCGCTACAATGTAGTTTTTCGCGGTATTGATCGCGATTCGATAAAGCCAGGTATAGAAAGCACTTTCGCCACGAAAACCCGGCAATGCTCGGTAGGCTTTAAGAAAAGCCTCTTGGGCCACGTCTGATGCTTCACTAGGGTCGTGCACATAACGCGATATCAATTTAATAATTTTGAACTGGTATTTGCGGACAAGAAGATCAAAAGCTGATTTTTCACCTTGCTGCACCTTTTTGACCAATTCGCGGTCTACATTACGTTCGCCCATGCGGGCTGACCCCTTTTGACAAAGTGGCAATATCCCTACGGCCAATAGGGTAGACAGATGGTCTACCCATTAGTTCGCGAGTATGCCAAGAAGCTATTGTACTTTTTACAATCAATTTAATATCAAAACAACATTTAACATGAAAACAACACTATGTGAGCTAGCGTAGCTTCAATGATACATACTTTGTGCAATAATACTCTAGTCCGGAGTCATCTGATACGCCATGGCCACATCATCGATTACCACTGATGTTCTTATTATCGGCAGCGGGGCGGCAGGCTTGAGCTTAAGCCTACGCCTGGCAGATTTTGCCCGGGTCCATGTGCTTGCTAAGGGTCCTCTGTCGGAGGGCAGCACCCTGTACGCCCAAGGCGGTGTGTCCGCCGTCCTCGACGCCACAGATTCCGTCGCTTCTCATATCGAGGACACCCTTATTGCAGGCGCTCGCCTCGGTGACCCCAAAATCGTGCAGTTTACCGTGGAGTCTAGTCAAGCCGCTATTCAATGGCTGAGCGAACAAGGTGTCGCTTTTACGACCGAAGCAAGAGCCGATGGTTCGCTAGACTATCACCTTACCCGGGAAGGGGGCCATAGCCACCGGCGGGTGGTGCACGCGGCTGACGCCACCGGCCGGGCCATTCAGACAGTACTAGAAAGCCGCGCCCAGGCCCATCCCAACATCAGTTTATATGATCATCACATTGCGGTAGACGTGATCACCACCCGCAAACTCGGTTTAGCGGATAACCGTTGCATTGGCCTCTATGCATTAAATCGTGAGACGGGCGAAGTAGAAGTTTTTCAGGCTAAGTTTGTGGTGCTTGCCAGCGGCGGGGCTAGCCGGGTTTATCTTTACTCCAGCAATCCCGATGGCTCCACCGGCGACGGTATTGCCATGGCCTGGCGGGCGGGCTGTCGGGTCGTCAATATGGAATTTATGCAGTTCCACCCCACCTGTCTTTATCACCCTAAGGCCAAATCATTCTTGATCACCGAAGCGGTGCGTGGCGAGGGTGGCCGACTGTTACTTCCCGATGGCACCCGTTTTATGGAACATTTCGATAAGCGTTTAGAGTTGGCCCCCCGCGACATCGTAGCGCGGGCCATCGACCACGAAATGAAACGCTTAGGGATCCCCTGTGTGTACTTGGATATCAGCCATAAACCAGCGGAATTTATTCGTTCTCATTTTCCCACCGTGTACGCCACCTGCATGGATTATGGCTTCGACATGACCCGCGAACCCTTACCCGTGGTGCCTGCCGCCCATTACACCTGTGGCGGCGTCAGCACTGACCAATTTGGACACACCGATATTGCTAATCTTTATGCCATCGGTGAAGTGGCTTGCACGGGCCTCCATGGCGCTAACCGCATGGCCAGCAATTCGCTGCTTGAGTGTCTGGTTTTCGCAGCTTCGGCCAGCAACGATATTAAAACTCGCTTAGCCCAGGTGCAGCCACCGCCACCGATACCGGCCTGGGACGAAAGCCGGGTCACCGATTCCGACGAAGACGTGGTGATCAGCCATAACTGGGCGGAGCTGCGCCGCTTTATGTGGGATTATGTGGGTATTGTGCGCACCAATAAAAGGCTGCAACGGGCCAAGAACCGGGTTGATCTATTGCTGCGGGAAATCGATGAGTATTATGGTAATTACCGGATTAGTAATGACCTTATCGAACTGCGCAATCTCGCTCTGGTGGCAGATCTTATCATCCTGAGCGCCATGCACCGCAAAGAAAGCCGTGGACTACACTACACTCTAGATTACCCCTACCCCAATGAACTTGAACCGCCTCAAAATACCACCTTAGAACCCGAGAACTTTGACGTCAACGATATAAATGCAGTTTGGCACAAGTAGTGCTTCGTCTCCATGAGCACGTTCACAATTCCCGTTGCCCCCCTTTGAAAATCATAGTTAGAGGACTTACGTAGGTCCTAATTTAATAGGATGGTAGTGAATGGACATACTTCAAATCTTGAGCCTACTAATGGCGCTTTATGGCGTATATGGCATGTTTACTGGGGAAATTTATGCTAAAGACGGGTGGTCAGGAAGATACATCGACAAAGAAGAAGAGCCAATTAATTTTTGGTCTGCCTGTATATGTTACATCGTAATGGGATTGCTATTATTTTTCGTTGCACCGACTTGATATACACAAACGTTTAATCTTTAGGACTTACGCACAAAGGGCTTGCGTGGCTTTATCTTACGCGCACTTCAAGTTGAAGAGTCTCGCCATCGACCAGTTTAAAGGATGCCTCCTCAAATCGAGGAGCGCGCATTCTCGGGCGAATATTATTGGAAACGCCCCACGCCTCGGTAGGAATACCAAAGCCGTTTAAGTCGATACCCCCGTTGTCATTTTCGTCGTGGAACACAGCCACCGCATAGCTTCGAGACGATAATCCCTCATACCGGCATTCAGCCTCGCCTTGCCGGGCTGCTTGGCTGTGTACAACCGCCTCAGACGTATCCAATGGAAAGCCATTTTCGGTAGTAAATAATGCACAGGCAATCTTGCCATTGTCGGAAGGAACACCGGCCACCAAGATGATGATCTCGGCAGTTGATGTTGATGCGGCAAAGATCCTTAATGAAAGGTTAAACAAAACAAAAGCAACTAAATACTTTCGAAACATTCGGTATCGCATCATCGTTCATTTCCATAAGGTCCATTAATGGTATTTATAAGACGAATCGTTTCCTTTGACAAAAATTTCACACGGCAATGGCTATCCTACAGTGACATTTAACAAGCAGCCATCTTACTTTATCACGCCTGCTTGTAACCCTAGGACTCACTGCACAAGCAGAACTGTGAGTGGCTCGTGGAAAAGAGGCTCGACAGCCTGGACGGCTGTTATCAAGACCATAGGGAAATGTTTACGGCGTCCTCTGCAACCAGCCACCTAAATCCTGAACTTAAAAACTGTTTTATTCGCTACCAGAGGACAACCCATGACTGCATTTACTTTAAATGGTAAACCAGTGTCTGTCGAGGTGGACCCCGCTACGCCCTTATTATGGGTATTGCGAGATACCCTTGAGCTGACCGGCACTAAATACAGTTGCGGCATTGCCCAATGCGGCGCTTGCATGGTCCATATTGACGGCGCTCCAACGCCCGCCTGCGTCACACCCATAGAAGCGGTTGCTGAGCGCACCGTGACAACCATTGAGGGTTTATCCCCAGACAGCTCCCATCCACTGCAACAAGCCTGGATTGAACTAGATGTACCTCAGTGTGGTTACTGCCAATCCGGCCAACTTATGACCGCCGCTGCCCTGCTCGCTAACAACGCTAATCCCAACGATGCTGATATCGATAGTGCCATGGGCAGTGTGATTTGCCGCTGTGGCACTTATCTGCGTATCCGCGCTGCGGTCAAACGCGCCGCTGAAATCGCTGAATCTTAGTAACATAACATTAAACAAGCCTGCCAGGAATCACCCCTTTATGAGCACGTTAACCCGCCGTCAATTTTTGCAATCCACTGCAGTCACGACACTGACCGTGGCCATGCCACTACCTTGGCCCAAAGCAAGCGCTACATCGGCAAAGACGACGCCTGTGGAAAACGCCTATTTGCGCCTCACCAGCGATAATCAAATCACAGCTGTATTACCCACCGCCGAGATGGGTCAAGGCACCCATACCGGCCAGCTGATGATTCTCGGTGAAGAGCTAGGAGTAAACCCACAGGCTATCCAGGTTGAAATGCCACTACGCCCGTCCGAGCCATATCGACTGTCGTTTGGTCAAATGCGCAGTGTCGGCTCTTTTGGCATCCGTGCCTGGCATGACCCGCTACGTAAAGCGGCGGCTCAGACCCGCGCAGTATTGATCGCCGCCGCCAGCGACCGGCTCCAGGTTGCTGTTGATGAACTTAACAGCGCAGACGGTGCCGTGGTGCACAAGGCATCTGGACGGCGCATCCCGTTTGGCGACCTGGTCAGCGAAGCTGCCCGGCTAGCACTACCTGACAACCCCCCGCTGCTACCAGAAGCCGAACGCCATGTGACCGGCCGCGCCATGCGCCGCGTCGATACCCCCGCAAAAGTGAACGGCAGCGCTGTGTATGGCACCGACGTGAAGGTACCTAACATGGTGCACGGTGCGGTCCGCATGAGCCCCGTCTATGGGGCAGACGTGGTTGGTTTCGAGCGTGCCAGCATCGCGGATTTTCCGGGCGTCATCGACATTGTACCCATACCCAACGGTGTCGTGGTGGTGGCTGATACCTGGTGGCGGGCTAAAAAGGCGGCCGATGCCCTCAACATTCAATTTACCTCCACCCCCCACGACCAGCTGAGTTCGGCTGAACTTAGTGCGGCGATGAAACAAGGATTATCCAAGGATATACCAACAGTGCTGCGCCAAGGCGATATCCGCCAGGGCCTGGAACAGGCCACAAAAACCGTCGAGGCCATTTACGAAGTACCGTTTTTGACCCATGGTTGCATGGAGCCCATGGTTTGTACCGCCCACACCCGCGATGACCATGTGGAGCTGTGGATGCCAACCCAGGGTCATGACATTATTCGTATGACCGTGGAACGGGTGACCGGATTGAGCAATGAACAGATGACCCTTCACACGACTTACTTGGGTGGCGGCTTTGGTCGCAAAACCCACGGCGAGCTGGCTGAGCAGGCCATCTTAGCTAGCCGTGCGGTGGGTCGACCGGTTAAGGTCATGTGGGCCCGGGAGGACGATATCCAACAGGGCTATTACCGTCCCATCATGATGGTGCGCTTTCGCGCCGGCTTAGATGACAACGGTCAACTCACCGCACTACAGACCCAGTTGTCGGGACCCCAAATGGGACAAACTTTTGAGCATATTACCGTAGAGGACAATTACGATTATTTTTCGGTGGCGGTATTGGCCGATCAACCCTATGGGGTGGAACACTATGCCCTTGACCATCGTCACTTGGATGTACCCATGCCCTTGTCACCCTGGCGGGCTGTATCCAGTTCCCAGAACGGTTTTTTTCTGGAAGCGTTCGTCGATGAGTTGGCGCAGGCGGCTGGAAAAGACCCGGTTGTTTTCCGCCGTGAACATTTAGCTCAACAGCCGCGCCATCTGGCGGTGTTAAACCGGGTGGTCGAGATGTCGGGTTGGGAAAAACCGGCTGCCGAGGGCATTCACCGCGGAGTAGCGGTAGTGGCTAGTTACGACAGCGTAGTGGCGCAGGTGGTGGAACTGCGCATGGAAAACGCCACCCCGAAAGTCGAACAAGTCTACGTGGCTATTGACTGTGGTCGCGCCATCAATCCGGATTCGGTGATTGCTCAGATGGAAGGCTCCGTGGCCGAAGCCTTGGCAGCGGCTCTGCGTCATCAGGTGGAGATTGCCGATGGCCGTGCCCAAAACTCTAATTTTAATGATTATCAGCTGTTGCGCCTCAACGAGATGCCCCAGGTCAAGGTGGCCATCGTCGACACGGGAGCGCCGCTGGGGGGCGTCGGCGAACCCGGCTTGCCACCCCTCGCCCCGGCGCTGACCAACGCAATCTTCAGCGCCACCGGTCAACGCATTCGCAAATTACCGATCCTAAACAGCAATCAGCTTAATGCTTAACCCTGATAACAGAGTTAACGCGAAGATGAAGACTACTGTTGACTTAAAGAACAGTCTACTTATTCAGCGCCCTATGGAAAAAACCACACTCGTATCGACCCGACTTTCTACAACCCGTTAAACACAAAGGCGATCAGCTATGACAAAATTACTCATTCTCTACTACAGCATGTATGGGCACATTGAAACTTTGGCCCAGGCGGTTGCCGAAGGCGCCCAAAGTACCGATGGGATGACAGTCACCATTAAGCGAGTACCCGAATTAATGCCCCGGGAAATTGCTGAAAAAGCCGGGGCTAAGCTTGATCAAGCTGCAGCCATCGCCGAACCCGCTGAACTGACGGACTATGACGGCGTTATCTTTGGCACCCCCACGCGATTTGGCAATATGTGCGCACAAATGCGTAACTTCTTCGACCAGACCGGCGGGCTATGGATGCAGGGAGCACTCATCGGCAAGGCGGGTAGCGTATTCACCTCAACGGGTACCGGCGGTGGTAACGAGACCACCATCACATCTTTTCATAGCACCCTACTCCATCACGGCATGGTCATCGTCGGCTTACCCTACAGCGCACAAGGCTTAATGAGGCTTGACGAAGTGCGTGGCGGGTCTCCCTACGGAGCCAGCACCCTGGCCGGCACCGATGGCAGCCGCCAACCCACTGAACTAGAGAAAGAATTGGCGCGCTTCCAGGGTCAGCATGTAGCCAAGATTACTAAAAAGCTGGCTTCAGGGTAGTTTGGAGCAGATGGTCTGTTTTCAATAAAAATCATCGAGTGCAGTGGCGCAGTGAAATAACATAATGCTTGTTATTCCCACCCACTGCTGTAACAGAGCAATTGCCGAACAGCATTCATGCTTTATAGGCATTTTTATAGGCGTTTTTTTTATGTGGATTACTAAAAAATGGGGTGTGCTTTTTGTTCTACTAGCGATCGCCATAGGACCCTATATTTTGCTTGCTCAACCTAGCGAGCAAGGAGCTACCCTTTTTCAGCAACAATGTGGGGGATGCCATTCAGTGGAACCCGATATGCATCTAGCTGGGCCTAGTCTATGGGGAGTGGTGGGTCGTGAAGCGGGTACCAGTGAAGGTTTCAATTATTCGGCAGCCCTTGAAGAAACTGATGCCATTTGGAATGAGGACACACTGGATGGTTTTCTCGCCGCGCCCAATGAGTATCTGCCTGGTACCGCAAAGGTCATCACCGTACCCGATGAGCAGCAGCGCAGTGATCTGATTGCATACCTGCAGACATTAATCGAGTAGACAGGTCCTCTGAAAACAGAGTTCTTGGAGGTTACGGTGAGGAACAAACCGAATCTTATGTGTATTTTTGAATGACAATTGTCGAGGTTCAATACATGGTTCAACATAAATATGTCAGTCAATTCTTTAGCGGTTTGGTAGTTGGCCTGATAACCGTTTTAACCTTTTCCAAGACCAGTCACGCAAAAGACTCCAAAAGCGACTTTAAAGTCTACAGCTACGCATCACAAGTCAATGACGTGGATAGCGTCAATAGTCACTGGTTCGAGACCCAAGAGGGTATTGTACTGATCGATGCGCAGCGTTTATTACCTGAGGCTGAGCGGGCGCTTGCCCATCTCAAGGCATCAACGGATAAGCCAGTGACGACAATTATTATCACTCATGCCCATACCGACCATTATGGCGGACTACCCGTATGGAAAACAGCCTTTCCTAAAGCGCAGGTCTATACGGACAAGATAACCCTCGCGTCCATTCGCAACGACGAACGCGGCTTTATCGACATGCGCCGAGAACGCCATGGCGAACGGTTTGCGACCCATGAGACTTTGACAGAATCGGTTGCTGAGGCAAAAACGGTTGCTGACGGTGATCAAGTTGACGTTGGCGATGACACATTGTTATTTACAGTGGTCGGCCCCAGCGAGGCGGAATCAACCGTCATGGTCACCGTTGAAGACAAAAACACCGGGTTTATTGGTGATCTGATCAATGAGGGTGCGCCTGCGGTGCCGTTTGAGAATCTTGATAATTGGTTTTCGCAACTAGACTTGATCAGCGAGCAATTTGATAGCGATGACCAACTGTACCAAGGTCATGGACCCGCACCGGTAGCCGTTGCAGATGTCGAAGAGCAACGTCGTTTTTTACAAACCCTAAAAAATGAAGTGGTGGCAGCGTTTGAGCGTGATGAGGTTTTAACGGCTGCGGAAGTGGAGCAAATCGTCTTTAATTTAGAAGCAGGTTGGCCTTTTTACCAAGGTGTAGCGGGTAATACGCGCCAGCAAGTGCTGGGTTTCGCCGCACAACAAGTGGCACGTCAACTGGGTGGCCATGTCGAAGAGGAAACCAACTGATTCATGAATTCTTTTTAGTGCAGAAATCTCTCAATTTAGTGAAGGGATTTCGCGCCTGTTGTTGCTATAATTACAAAACCTGGTCGCACTTCAAAGGCGCTCGCTGGGAGCTGAGGGTAACAGTTTCTGGCACTAAAAGTAGTCTCAACCGTTAAAGAAAGCTCAGAACATACTCTGTATAAATCACTTGCTTGATAAGTAATAGTTAGATCAGCAAATATGAGTCAAATTATCATTGATGTACCTGAACAAAGCTTACTTGCACTTAACCGGACACCTGAGGAATTTTCTAAGGTGCTTCGTATGGCGGCAGCCGTTAAGCTCTACGAACTTGGAGAGCTATCATCAGGAGCAGCAGCGGAATTAGCAGGTATACCTAAACCTATTTTTTTGTCGCGCTTAGCAGATTATGGCGTTGACAATTTTACTTATGATGCTAAATCGCTGAAACGGGAAACCCGACTTGCCTGAAGTGGTTTGCGATACTTCTCCGCTACAGTACCTCCATCAACTTGGTCAGCTTAAACTACTTCCCTGCTTGGCTAAGCGTGTCATCGTACCAGATGCTGTGGTTGCTGAGCTAGCAGCTGGTACAGCGCATGGACTTGATCTGCCTGATCCAAATCAGCTTGAGTGGTGCATTATTCGTACACCTCGAAGCGCTTCAGTACCGCCGTTGATGAATGAGCTAGGGGCAGGCGAGATAGCCGTGTTAGCGCTGGCATTGGAAATGTCTGATGCTGTGGTTGTTCTTGATGATGCTCAAGCACGTTTAATTGCAGAAAAACTTAAGATTCCGCTAACAGGCACCATCGGATTGCTGCTTGATGCAAAACGAGCGGGCTTGATCGACTCGGTTTGTCCTTTGTTAGATGATTTGCATCGTCTGCATTTTCGGCTATCAAAATCAATACGGCAAATGGCTCTGGAACTAGCTGGTGAATTAGGTAGCTAGATTAGGGGTTAAAAAAAATCGCCAAGAATAATTTTAGATAAAAACCATTAGGATCCATAATTTGCCGCAAAAAATTATTTCAAGCAACTTTTATTGCCTGGCGTGCTTTCTGGGTTTGGCCACCGTATCCCCACGCTTCGGCAGGCAGTTCATGAATAATAACGTAGCTCGCCTCTGCCATCGATCCTAAAACCGCTTGTAATAGCTGGAAAGTCGCTCTAATCATCTGCGCTTTTTCATCGGCCGTATTGGTTCCAGCAGTGACGTGAATTATTACAGAGGCGGTCGCAACGCCTCGATCTCCCATGATCTGACTGCCAATAGACCATCGGCTTGCCGGGATCTCATCAACGCAGACGGCCGTCAATTCAGGTTTCTTTCTCATGATCGTGTGCATGAGACGGGTTGTTTCCTGACAAAGCCTGTTCGTCTGCGGCTCTGTTAAGGTTTTACCTGCGACCGAGATGTTTATCAAAGGCATTGGATTTCTCCTCTCTAGCTGCTTGGTAATTATCAACACGGTGGCAAGTCGATATCCGTAAATCAATTTGAGATTTCTAAATGGGCCACTAGAGGTTACCTTACAATTGATATATAGTTAATAAAAGTTAATTATTTTTAGCTTATTAGTTAATTTTATTAACCAATCATGCCTACCAACCTTGATCCCGATTGCCTCCGATCCTTAATAGCGATTGCTGAGTTCGGCTCGTTTGCGCGTGCGGCTGAATGGATGTCACGCACGCCCTCGGCGATTAGTTTGCAACTCCGCCGTCTGGAGGATCAAACAGGTGCACAGCTCTTTGAAAAACAGGGACGGCGTCGGGTACTTACAGAGGCCGGTGAGGTATTACTCGGGTTCGCTCGACGGCTTATTGACACTAATGACGCAGCCATTACCGTGTTGAGTTCAACAAATCTATCGGGTTCGGTGCGCTTCGGCGCAACACAGGATTTTGCGGATACTGTATTGCCAACCATGCTTGGCCGCTTTGCACAAGCCTATCCGGACGTTCGTCTGTCTGTGCGAATCGACCATAGCAAAGCACTGATTATTGCAGTCGAGACCGGTGAACTGGACCTTGTACTAGCGGTCAGTCATAGGGGTAATAGTAGTCAATCCGTTGTTCGGCGTGACGCCATGTTGTGGATCGGTAGTAAAAACCTCATTATTGATCCAATGACACCGATCCCTCTGGTACTGTTTGATCCGCCCTGTTCTTTTCGAGAAGCAGGTTTAAAAGCGCTTGACCGTGCAGGAATCGAATGGCGAATTGTTTACTCTAGCCCAAGTTTATCGGGGTTGCGAGCCGCTGTGAAAGCGGGGCTGGGCATTACTGTGAGAACCGTTAACTTTATTGAAAATGGACTCAATAGACTGGGTAGTGAAGAAGGTCTGCCAGCGTTACCCGATGTGGCATTCAGTCTCTATGACAACCTAGCTACAGAAACACCTGTTGTTGCCATGTTACGTCGTATTATTACCGATGAACTAAGCGGCGCAAAACAAGCTATACCCCATGGCGCGTTGAGCGATAAATTGTAAACGCATTATTGAACAATCAATAAGTTGTATTTACACTTAATACATCTTATTTGATGTTTCAATAACACCATGACATTAACTTCCCAAATTAAAAGGCGCCGTCTTCAACTGGGCCTTTCGCAGAAAGACATGAAAATGCGCATCGGCATGGAACAGCAACAGTTCCAGCGCATTGAAGCAGGCGGCAACCCTCGCCTGAATACGCTAGAGTTAATTGCAGAAGGTCTTGAGGCCGAGTTGGTATTGGCACCAAAAGACAAGATCCGAGCGGTCAAAGCATTGCTGAGGGAAGAAGCCAAGGCGACTGAAGCCAGCACAGACAAAACCGAAACCAATGAAGACCCTTGGTCTGACCTTCTGGAATGATGAAGGCAGGAGTAGGTAATGGTGACTGAGACTGTTGAACTACTCAAGCTCAGCCTGCATAACATAACGGTGGGGTATCTGGCCGGCTATCAGAGTGGCCGGAATATTTTAGTCTTTGACCAAGCGTATGCAGCAGATCCAGATCGGCCTGCTTTTACTTTATCCGGTCTCGCTGATCACCCAGCCAGCAAAACCTTGTTCACCGCCCCGTGGGTAAGGAAACAGAAACTCCACCCGGTGCTATCTAATTTGTTACCCGAAGGCGCCTTGCGGGATTGGTTTGCACAAATGCTCAAAGTGCATCGCAACAATGAATTCCCTCTGTTTGCGCAGCTGGCAGCAGATTTACCTGGCGCACTCATGGCAGAACTGGTCCCTCCAGATCAAATTCCCGCAGGGGTCCCGGCACATCGCACAAAGGTTAAGCCTGTACCTAAGGGGGTTCTGGAGGGTAGGTCGCATTTCTCTCTAGCGGGCGTGCAAATGAAATTTTCTATGCACGAGGCCCATGGCCGGTTTAATGTTTCACAGCCGGACAGGCTGGGTGAATGGATTGTGAAAATACCTTCCACTCGTCATCAAGATGTCCCCTTAAATGAATACACGGTGATGCGATTGGCTAAATTGGTGGGCGTGGATATTCCTGACATCGAGTTGGTGACACTGGATCAATTACAAGATTTGCCCCCCATCAATCTACCCAATGAGCAATATGCTTACGCTATTCGCCGCTACGACAGGGATCAGCAGCATCGACGCATACATGCTGAAGATTTTGCCCAGGTGCTGTTCAAATATGCTCATGAAAAATACGGCTCCGCCAATTTTGAGCAGATTGGCAAAGTCATCTATCAGTTCACCAGTCATGGACTGGCTAATCTACAGCAGATGGCCAGAAGACTGCTAGTCAATATCCTGCTGGGCAACGGTGACGCACATCTTAAAAACTGGAACCTAATTTATCCTAATCAGGTCACCGCAGAGCTATCCCCGGCTTACGATATCGTCTATACCCAAGCCTATATGCCTGGCGAGACACAAATCTCTCTTAATATGGCCCGCAATAAAAACTGGTACACCATGACTATGGAACATTTCCAAGCATGGGCAAATTCTGTCGGTGTGCCGTGGCGGGCAATCAGACCTCATCTTAATGACGTTATGGATAAAGCTCGGTCGCTTTGGCCCACTTACCTTCAGAATTCCCCCATGAATGAAACCCATAAAGCAGCACTTATCGCCCACTGGCGGAAGCTTCATACTGATTTCACATTGGTATAAGGTAAATTATCACTGGGAACTGGTTTCAACGCCTCTTGTGGAAAGCCCATAACATTATGCAAAATACTTTGTCACCACCTTGAAAAGGATTTTGTTATGGAAGACCTTTCCCCTTCAGATCTCAAAACCATTCTCCATTCAAAACGCGCCAACATTTATTATCTACAGCACTGTCGGGTACTCGTTAATGGGGGACGTGTAGAGTACGTTACCGATCAAGGCAAACAATCCCTGTACTGGAATATTCCCATCGCCAACACCACCACTGTGCTGCTTGGCACTGGAACGTCAATCACCCAAGCGGCAATGCGGGAACTGGCTAAGGCCGGGGTGCTGGTGGGGTTTTGCGGCGGTGGTGGCACACCGCTATTCAGCGCTAATGAAGTCGCTATCGAAGTCGCCTGGTTTTCGCCACAATCCGAGTACCGACCGACTGAATTTTTACAGCATTGGGTGCGTTTTTGGTTCGATGACGGCTTACGCCTTGAGGCCGCCAAAGTCTTTCAGCGGCAACGTCTGGCACGCATCCGACAGCACTGGTTGGATAACCGGGCACTGCGTGACAACGGTTTCATGGTGGATAGTGAGCAACTCACACCCCTGCTGGATGCATCCCGTGGGGCTATTGAATTAGCGCCGGACAACACCAGCTTGCTCACCGAAGAAGCCAGACTCACCAAAAAACTCTTTCGGCTCGCCGTGCAGGCTGTAAAATAC
>CAZGON010000027.1:748-27212 GCA_964527085.1 uncultured Candidatus Competibacteraceae bacterium | reverse complement strand
CCCTTTGAGGGGCTCACCCAATAAGCCTCCGGCTTTGCCGGAGGTCATTTAACTACCAATGACTGAAAGGCGGATACTAGGGACGGAGGCAGTTTGAATAGTAATGGGAGTAAAGTTCTCACCATGCGCATTTGCGAAAAATGCAAATAGGCTTCCCACACAAAAACCAAGCAACTTTGTAGGCTTTTTCAAATGTTTATCCCTCAAACCCAAGAAAGTAAGATAGTGCTTATCTAATTGTACTCAATAGTTTTTCAAGAGTTTGAATTTTAATAAAAAATAAAAAAAGTTTAATAAATTTGTAACAGACCTGCTGGACGGGCCTTCGTGCTTAGTTGCCACTTTACAAAACACACGGGCCAAATCACCCTGGAAAGTCTCCGAGAAGGTTCTATCCTTGAGAGAAGCATTTGTAACAAAGGGGGTTGTGTGACAGTCAACCTAAAAGAGCAAGCCATTTGCCGCGGGTGTCGTCTGAATTGAAATACCAAAACCTTGTAGCGTAGCGTTGAACCACAGGATAGCTGTGCGAGTCTGAAAATAACCACCTAGGAGTCGCTTGCGGGCAGCTCGTTTCTCGTTGAGTTTAGGTTGCATTGCGAGTGTCGCCTGATAGTGTCAACCAGGTCACTGAAGGTTTCGCAAGGATTGCTTATTAAAAATCAGCACCCAAACTAAGAAGGAAAATAACCATGAGCGAAGGTTACATACTAGCGATCGATCAGGGTACCACGGGTTCAACCGTTTTGATCTTTGACCATGAGGGCGCTGTTAAAGGACGGGCCTATTCAGAATTTACCCAGCACTACCCTAAGCCCGGTTGGGTTGAGCATGACGCTAATGAAATTTGGGAGGTGACCGTCAAAGTCATTGCGGAAGCCCTTAGAAACACCGGTATCCGGGCCAGTGAACTAAATGCCATCGGCATTACTAATCAGCGGGAAACCGTGGTGATATGGGATAGGGCAACCAGTAAACCGGTGGCTAACGCCATTGTTTGGCAGGATCGCAGAACGGCGCGTTTTTGTGACGAGCTGAAAGCCCGCGAGGGGTTAGAGGACAAGATCCGCCATAAGACAGGTTTGGTGATCGACCCTTATTTCTCCGGAACTAAGGTCAAGTGGTGTTTGGATAATGTGGAGGGTTTGCGGACCCGCGCCGAGCGGGGCGAGATCGCCTTCGGCACCATCGATTGTTGGTTGGTGTGGAAACTAACCGGCGGCAAAACCCATGTCACCGACTACACCAACGCCTCGCGAACCCTGCTTTACAATATCCGTGACCTCAAATGGGATGAAGAGATTTTGGATCTTCTCAATATTCCAGCGGCGATTCTGCCTGACGTAAAACCATCGTCTTACATCTATGGCGAAACCAACCCAGAGATGTTTTTTGGTACCCAACATATCCCGGTGGCGGGCATCGCAGGCGATCAACAAGCAGCCCTTTTTGGACAAGCCTGTTATACGCCGGGATTGGCTAAAAATACCTATGGAACCGGTTCTTTCGTGCTGATGAACACCGGTACCGAAGCGGTCTTTAGTAAAGAGAAATTGCTCACCACCATCGCCTGGGGGATCGATGATGAACCTGTGGAGTACGCTCTGGAAGGCGCTATCTTTATCACCGGTGCGGCGGTTCAGTGGCTCCGGGACGGTCTAAAAATGATCAAATCAGCGTCCGAGACCAAAGAGCTGGCGAGATCGACGCCTTCCAACGAAGGCGTATACTTTGTGCCCGCCCTAGTGGGTCTTGGGGCGCCCCATTGGGACCCCTATGCGCGGGGACTGTTGATCGGCATTACCCGAGGCACCAACCAGGGGCATGTGGCCAGAGCGGTGTTGGAGAGCATGGGTTATCAGACCCGCGACGTGATTGAAGCCATGCAAAAAGATTCCGAGATCACCTTAAAAGAGCTGCGTTGCGACGGCGGTGCGTCGGTGAACAGTGTCTTGATGCAATTCCAATCCGATATCCTCGGGGTGCCGGTGGAAGTGCCTCGCATCGTCGAAACCACCGCCCTGGGTGCGGCCTATTTGGCTGGTTTAGCGACAGGATTTTGGAGCAGCCGAGAAGAGCTTGCCAAAAAATGGCAGCTTGCCAATCGCTATACCCCGCGCATCGAGGCAGCGGAGCGTGATCGGCTCTCCCGGCGTTGGCATCAAGCTGTGGAACGTTCCAAAGGCTGGGCATTAGACGAGGGCTGAGCCGTCTAATCAATCGTTTAAAGATTTAGAGGAATCCTTTTATGACTTTACGCCAGAGTAATATCGACAAGCTCAGCAACGGCACCTACGATGCCCTGATTATCGGCGCTGGTATCAACGGCGCCGTGGCGGCGGCCGCTTTATCCGGTAAGGGTGTCAGGGTTGCGCTGATCGACAAGCGCGACTTTGCTGGTTTCACCAGTCAGCAGTCGTCGAATCTTGCCTGGGGTGGCATCAAATACCTGGAGAGCCGGGACTTCCGTCTGGTTCGTAAACTGTGCCTGAGTCGCAATCATCTGATCAGTAACTATCCCTCTCGAGTCCAGGAGATACGTTTCTTTGCCACCATCGCCAAGGGGTTTCGTTACCCTGCTACTTTTTTGTGGTTAGGGGCTTGGGTGTATTGGTTTTTTGGCAACGGCTTTACAAAAATACCCCGCTTGCTTTTCAAATCAACCATTGCAAAACAAGAGCCTGTCGTCAACACCCAGGGCGTTGCCGGAGGTTTTGAATACAGTGATGCCTATTTGCACGATAACGACTCCCGTTTTGTCTTTCAATTTATTCGTTCCGCCATGGATCGCGGCTGTATCGCTGCTAATTATGTGGAGTCGACGGGGGCCGAGCGTAAAAACGGAGTTTGGATTGCCAAGGCGCGGGATGTGATCGACGGTCAAGAATTGACTATCCAGTCCAAGGTTTTGATTAATGCGGCTGGACCGTTTGTGGATCAATACAACCACATCACCGGGGAGAAAACCGAGCATCAGCATGTTTTCTCCAAAGGCATTCACCTAATTGTCAGACAACTCACCCCCCACAAACGGGTTTTGTCGTTTTTCGCCGACGATGGGCGACTGTTCTTTGTGATTCCCATGGGGTTGCGCACCTGTATCGGCACCACCGACACGCGGGTGCAAGACCCCATCACCGAAGTCACCGAGGAAGACCGCCAATTTGTGCTCGACAACATCAATAAGCGTTTGAATCTCAACCCACCATTGACCCGTGAAGACATCATTGCCGAACGTTGGGGAGTGCGGCCCCTGGTCATAAAAAATCAGGCGGAAGGGGCTACCGACGATTGGTTACAACTGTCCCGCAAACACGAGATTGATGTGGACCAGGAAAACAATCACATCAGTATCTTCGGCGGTAAGCTGACGGATTGCGTCAATGTGGGGGACGAAGTGAGTGAGTTGGTGCGGGAACTAGGCATCGAGCTTCCCTATGCGGATTACAAGTGGTACGGAGAGCCACACCCGTCGGTTCGGGAAGAATATCTGCACCAGGCGAAACTGATGAATTTAGACAATTACACCTCAGAAGATGCCGCCGAAAGCCTGACCAGTCGCCTATGGCGTCGCTACGACGAGGAAGCGTTGCGGCTGTTGGATGAAATCCGCGAAGATCCCAGTCAAGCCGAAGTGCTCATCAAGAGCACTGAGTACATTCGTTGCGAAATCTACCAAGCGAGACACCGGGAGATGATTGTCAAGCTGGAAGATTTTCTACGCAGACGCTCCAAGATCGCTTTGGTCGAACGTCATGAGGATATCAAGCAAGCGTCTGGCCTTATGGAAGCCTGCGAAATTCTGTTTGGTGACCAGGCCCAAGAAAAGTTCGACGAGTACTTTCAAGAACAAAAGCCCGGGCAGGAAGAGCCAGCCCAGCAGGGAACTTCTGAGCACATCACCGCTTAGTTTTAATGTAAAAAACCGCCAAGATAAATAACTATTGCTTGTGCACCCTTTTAACGTAGACACGGCACTACCAAAGAAAATGCAGTAAAAATTCACTACTCATCAAGAGTATGAACCATTCATAAAAAGGAAAAATCAATGACTCCTTTTCTAGGTGAACTCATAGGCACCGCTTTACTGATTCTACTGGGAGACGGCGTTGTCGCGAACGTGGTTTTAGAACGCACCAAGGGTCAGAATGCCGGTTGGATTGTTATTACTTGGGGTTGGGGGATGGCGGTTTTCGTGGCTGTGTTTACCGTGGCTGCATTTAGTGGGGCGCATATCAATCCAGCCGTCTCCGTGGGTTTGGCTATCGCAGGGAAATTTGAATGGGCGTTAGTGCCCCTGTATATCCTGGCGCAATTCATCGGCGCCTTCATCGGTGCGGCCCTGGTGTGGCTTGTCTACCGACCCCATTTCGCTGTCACTGCCGATAAAGACCTTAAGTTGGCTGTGTTTTGTACGGGTCCGGGCATAAGGGATAACGTTTCAAATCTCATTTCCGAAATCATTGGTGCCTTCGTATTAGTGTTTGCCGTACTTTTCTTAGCCGTTTCAGTCTTTGGTCTAGGCGCCTTGGACGCGCTGCCGGTCGGGTTGCTTGTCTTGGCGATCGGCCTGAGCCTAGGCGGCACCACCGGGTATGCCATTAACCCGGCCCGGGATTTGGGTCCGCGGATCGTCCACGCCATCCTTCCCATGCCGGGTGGAAAACGCGACAGCGACTGGAGCTATGCCTGGATTCCGGTGGTGGGGCCTTTCCTGGGCGCCGTGCTCGCTGGGCTTTTGTATCTGGCGCTGCAGGACCCCACCAATATCAATTTCCGGTAGTTCAGCGAGGAAGCTATGTCGACTAAACTGCACTACCCTCATCATCCCAAGTTCCATGAGATAGACAGACGAACCTTTTTGCAGACTGCTGGCGCTTTTGGACTGGCAGCGGCGTTGCCTCTCTCAGGAGCCAACGCCCAGGTTGAAGGTGTTCGTCAGGCGGCTGCGCGACGCTGGGTACGGGGTGAGTTTACCCCATCGACGCTTTCTTTCGAAGAGCAGATGGAGGAGATGGCGTTTTTTAGCCGGGCAGCAGCGCCATTTCGGGGGCAACAAATCTATGTGGTTTCCGAGACTATCCCTACCCATGTTTATGAATCCCGCTTCTTAGCCCGCGCCTTTCGGGAAATTACCGGCATCAGCGTGATCCACGACCTGGTCCGTGAAGGCGATCTGGTGGAGCGGATGCAGCAACAAATGCGCACCGGACGTAACCTTTATGACGGCTATGTCAACGACTCGGACTTTATCGGTACCCACTATCGCTACGAAACGGCGGTGCCGTTATCGGACTGGATCAGCGGGGAGGGCGCGGATTTCACCCTGCCTACCCTGGATCTAGAGGATTTTATCGGGCTTAGCTTTACTACCGCTCCCGACGGCAAAGTCTATCAATTACCCGACCAACAGTTCGCCAATCTATACTGGTTTCGTTACGATTGGTTCACCCGGCCAGATTTAAAGGAAGGGTTTCGTAAGCGGCATGGCTATGAGTTGGGTGTTCCCCTCAATTGGAAAGCCTATGAGGATATCGCCGACTTTTTCACCAATGACGTCAAAGAGCTGGACGGGCGGCGGATATACGGCCATATGGATTATGGGGAGCGGAGTCCTGATTTGGGGTGGCGGTTTACCGATGCTTGGCTTTCCATGGCCGGGGTGGGTGACCCTGGAATACCCAATGGCTTGCCGGTGGACGAGTGGGGTATCCGCATTGAAGACTGTCACGCTGTGGGGTCGAGTGTCGGTCGGGGTGGGGCTCTAAACGGTCCTGCGGCCGTCTATGCCCTGCGCAAATACCTAGAGTGGCTGCGCCAATATGCACCACCGGAAGCATTAAAGATGGACTTTTCCGAATCCGGGCCGGTGCCCGGTCAAGGTCAGATCGCCCAACAGATCTTTTGGTACACAGCCTTCACCGCTGAACTTTTAAAGCAAGGTCTACCGGTGGTGGCTGCTGATGGTACCCCTAAGTGGCGTGTGGCGCCCTCGCCTCATGGCGCCTACTGGGAAAAGGGTATGAAGCTCGGTTACCAGGACTGCGGTTCCTGGACACTGCTGCAAAGCACTCCCCTGCAACGACGTCAGGCGGCGTGGCTTTACGCCCAATTCACCACTTGCAAAACCGTTTCTCTAAAAAAGACCCTGGTGGGTCTGACGCCCATCCGGGAAAGCGATATCAACTCAAAGGCCATGTCTCAAGCCGCGCCCCGGCTCGGTGGGTTAGTAGAGTTTTATCGCAGCGCGGCCCGTCGAGCCTGGACGCCCACCGGTAGTAACGTACCCGATTATCCTAGGCTCTCTCAACTATGGTGGACCCATATTGCTCAGGCAGTGAATGAGCGCGCCACTCCCCAGGAAGTGATGGACAGTCTGGCGAGCACACAGGATGAACTGTTGGGGCGTTTACAGCAGAGCGGTTTGATGAAACGCTGTGAGCCGCGCCTGGCCGAGTCACGAGATCCCCAATACTGGCTCAATCGGCCCGGCGCTCCAAAGGCAAAGCTCGCCGACGAGGAAGGGCAGGGGGTTACCATGGATTACGATGAAATGTTGGCATCATGGCGTGAAGGTGGTGTTGGCATATAATAGTTGTGTGCATAGATTATTGCGTACATAAGACTTGCTCACCAGTGGAATTTTAAGTTGCTCGTACCCGTAAAAGAGATGCTCAGTCAACAAAACTACGCGCTTGTTCATCATCCCAGTCATAAATATCCGTATGGTTGGTCATCGTTATCATATCCACCTCTTTCTGAAGCCTTAAAAAATTAGGCTTTCCATATAATTTTTACCTGCTTTTTGTAACGGGATTTTTCTTTATGTATATACTGACAATGTACATTCCGATTTAGAGAAACTGATATGCAAACAGCACGTATTTTTACTAACGGTAATAGCCAAGCCGTTCGCTTACCCAAAGACTATCGCTTTGATGACGATGAAGTGATCATTAGAAAAGTGGGGAGCGCCGTGCTGCTTATACCAAAGCGCTACTGCGCTGACGATTTAGCAGCGCTTCTTGAGGAGATTGGCCCGTTAGAAATTGAGCGGGAGCAGCTCGAAGACCAACAAGAACGCGATTTTACTTAATGCGTTACCTGTTCGATACCGATACTTGTATCTACCTCTTAAATCGTCGGCTTACCTATGAAAACATCTTAAAACGCATGGATGGTCTGAACTACGGTGAGGTTCTTATCTCCACCATCGTCTTAGCAGAGCTACGCTATGGTATCGCTGCAAGCCGACGCCGTGAAGCAAACTTGAGCAAACTCGAACTCTTCATAGCTCAGTTTGAGACAGTACCTTTTGATGAGCATGCTGCCTCAGCTTATGGCTCTATTCGTGCCTACTTAAGGGCAATGGGTAAACCTATTGGTCCTCTCGACACTTTAATTGCAGCACACGCGAAAGCGCTAGCAGCGACCTTGGTAACGAACAACGTAGCAGAGTTCTCCCGTGTTCCTGGGCTCACCTTAGAAAACTGGCTTGAACCCTGATAAAGCAGCCGCTGCCTATCGGGATTTACTAAGATGGTCTATCGATTTATTCCCATTTGAGCCCTTTTCCAAGCGTATCTGGGCACTATGCAACAATCTTACCAGCTATGACGCTTGGTATATTGCTCTCGCTGAGGCATTAGAGATTCTTTTAGCAACGCTGGATCGGCGTCTAGCAAGGATATTAGGACCGGTGTGCCGGTTTATTGTCGGTTAAGCTCGATTTAAATATTTTTAATAACCCGCACGCAACCAGGGCTGTCATCACTTACCCAGTAGCAGCTATGGTTTTGGTGCGTTGCATCAACCGGCAAAAAACCGGCATGAAATATGCTGCCATATATAAGAATATACCCATATCAAAGAACGATCATCGTGAGTAGGCTAAAATTCTATTAAAGGAAAAGCATTGGGCTATAGAAAGAATAGCCCGCTAGGAGTTATTTATGAACTATGTAATGAGATATATAGCCTTCGCCCTTTCTCTGCTGCTATGCGCCACCAGTCTACAGGCCGCCAGATTTAATAAATGGCAAGATGAAAACGGTGTGTGGCATTACGGTGATCCCCCCGCCACGTCTAATATGGCAGAGCTTGCCTACCGCAATGGCGATTACGTAACAGCCTTTAACGAGTATATGAAATGGGCTGAGCGAGGCGTACCCAGTGCGCAGTATAGGTTAGGGATTATGTATCTACGCGGTGAGGGTGTAGCGCAAAACGATGACTCCGCCATGGCTTGGTTTCAAAAGGCTGCCGATCAAGGCAATGCCGATGCGCAGTTTCAGTTGGGCGTTATGTATGCCACCGGGCGCAGCGGTATCAAGAGCGAGCGTAAGGCCATCGAGTGGTTGCGTGAGGCCGCTGAAAGGGGCAATGTTGGCGCGCAATTCGATTTAGCAAAGCGCTATGCTGAAGGCTATGGAGTTAACCAGGATGACAAAGAAGCGGCTAAATGGTACCAACATGCTGCCCAACAGGGGCATGCGCCAGCGCAACTGGCTTTGGGGCATTTTTTTCTAGCCGGTCGTGGTTTCTCGAAAAGCGATCGAAGCGCCTTACAATGGTATTCCCAGGCAGCCATGCAGGGAAATGCCGAAGCCCAGTTTAGCTTAGCCGCTATGTACGCGGCCGGTCAGGGCATTGCTCAGGACGACCAGGAAGCCGTCAAATGGTATCGCAAAGCGGCCCAACAGGACCATATGGAAGCGCAAAATAATTTAGCTGTGCGCTATGCTTCCGGCCGGGGTGTTGGTCAGAATGATCGGGAAGCCGTCAAATGGTATCAGCAGGCTGCCCAACAGGGTTTAGCGGTGGCGCAAAACAATTTGGCCATGATGTATGCGGCTGGCCGTGGCGTGCCTAAAGACGATAAGCAAGCTGCCCATTGGTATGGTAAAGCCGCCGAGCAGGGCAATCCTCAAGCGCAATTTAATTTAGCCAGTTTATATACGGCAGGACGCGGCGTACCCGAAAGCCAGACGGAAGCCGTCAAATGGTATCGGCAAGCTGCCGAGCAGGGGTCTCTTAAAGCCCAAGTTCAACTGGGCCACTATTATCTCCAGGGTATCGGTGTCGCCGTTAATCCGGAAACGGCTTTTAACTGGTATCGCCAGGCCGCCGAAGGGGGTTTTAGGGAGGGTCAGTACCAATTGGCAAGCTTATATGCTCAAGGACTGGGTGTGACTCGTGATGAAGAACAAGCAACCCGCTGGTATCAGGCGGCTGCTGAGCAAAACCATCAGAACGCCCAATATGAACTGGGGACACGCTATGCCACAGGTATGGGGATAGCGCAAAACGATAAACAAGCTCTTAATTGGTATCGTAAAGCAGCCGATCAAGGTCACAGGGAGTCCCAGTTTCAATTAGGTGAAATGTACGCCTATGGCCGGGGTATTTTGCAAGACTACCAAAAAGCACTGGTCTGGTATCGCCAAGCGGCGTCGGATAATCATTCGGAAGCGCAATTTAATGTAGGGCTTATGTATGCTAATGGCCAAGGTGTATCGCGTAATGACAAGTTGGCGGCGCAATGGTATCGGCAGGCGGCCGAAAAGGGTTTGCCTATGGCGCAACTCAACCTGGGTATTATGTATGCAGAGGGTCGAGGAGTTACCCAAGACAGCGCCCAAGCTATCATCTGGTATCGCCAAGCGGCTGAGCAAGGTTTATCCCTAGCCGAACTGCTGTTAGGGGTTGGTTATGCATTGGGGGATGGCGTTGAACAAGACGATGGCCAAGCGTTTCGCTGGTTTCACCGGGCGGCTAACCAAGATTTGTCGCTAGCCAAGTTTAGTCTAGGGATTATGTATGCTAACGGTCGGGGTGTAATAAAAGACTATGTGAGAGCCCACATGTGGCTAAATTTAGCGGCTTCAACCGGGTACGGTAGAGCCACAGATCCTCTCAATAGAATCGCTCAACAAATGAGCACTGACGAAATTTCCCGTGCTCAAAACTTAGCCAGCCGTTGGCAGCCGGTTCAGGATAGTTGAATACACTGTTCGATTGTAATACCAATTCGATAAAAGTTTGCATTTGTATGCTAGATTTCCGATAGGGAATTTTTGAGAAAGTGCATATGCAGACCCAATTCTAAGTGGTATAACTACTCACCCTTGCGTCATTCTCGCCATGGACTGGCGAGAATCTAGTCGCATGGACGGCAAGCGCTGGTGACAACTGCCTGCCGCTCTCCCTGGCCACTGGATTCCGGCAATCCCTGCCGGAATGACGGGTAAGTAGGTACCTTTGATTTATAAATTTAAACTTATGCAATTTATGTAAAACGCCGTAACCAACGTTGGTAAAAACGCTCGTAGGGAGGATAGCGCAGGGGTAACTCCATGCGGGTCCCTTTCACCAGCACGCTTTTACGATGGCTAAAGGTTTCAAAACCGGTGCGACCGTGGTAAGCGCCCATACCACTGGCGCCCACACCACCAAAAGGCAACTGCGGTCCCACCAGTTGCATGACCACATCGTTGATACAGACGCCACCGGAACTGGTGGTTTCTATGACCCGCCGTTGGGCTGCCTTATCGTGGCTAAATAGATACAAAGCCAACGGTTTAGGACGCTCCCTTATAAAAGCTAGCGCTGTATCTAAGTCAGCCACGGACAGCACCGGCAAGATAGGACCAAAAATTTCCTCGCCCATGACGGGATTATCGACTGTCACTTGGCGCAACAAAGTGGGTGCGATATAGAGCTGCTCAGGGTTTGTCGTGCCACCATGGGCCACCACGCTATTCTTCATCAAGGCGCTCAGCCGGTCGAACTGACGGCGGTTGGCGACCCGTTGAAAATCACCGTTAGCCATTGGATCAGTCCCGTAAAATTGTTGTAAGGTCGTTTTTAAAGCGGCTATTAAAGGTTCTTCCAAGGCTGCATCCACCAATAGATAATCAGGCGCCACACAGGTTTGCCCGGCGTTTAAAAATTTACCCCAAGCAATGCGTCGCGCCGCCACTTCAATATCAGCGGAACGATCCACAATGCAGGGGTTTTTTCCCCCTAACTCTAAGGTGACCGGCGTTAAGTGCCGGGCCGCAGCGGCCATCACTCGTTGTGCGGTGGCTTGGCTGCCGGTAAAAAAAATATGGTCAAAACGTTCCAGTAGTAAGTTTTCTGCTGTATCAGGTCCACCTTCCACGATCTGTACCGCATTGTTGTCAAGATAATCCGGCAAATATGTAGCCAATAGTGTGGCGCAATGGGGGGTTAACTCAGAAGGCTTGATGATGGCGCAGTTGCCGGCAGCCAAAGCGCTAATCAGCGGGGCTAAAGCGAGATGCACGGGATAATTCCAAGGCGCGATGATGAGTACTACCCCCAACGGTTCTGCAATGCAGAAGCTACGCCCTGGTTGGTTGGGGGCGGCAGTGCTCACCCGTTGCGGTCGCAACCACTGTTTAAGTCGTTTTTGCGTATACTCGATTTCCATCCGGGTGGCGCTGATTTCGGTGAGCCAGGCTTCAAACGCCGGTTTGCCCAGATCCGCGTATAATGCCTCCACAATAACGGACTCTTGCTCCAGTAAAAATGACCGCATCCCAGTAAGTTGAGCTTCCCGCCATGACCGAGGTCGAGTGCGACCGCTGGCAAACATCTGCCGCAAGGGCGCAACTATTTTTTTTTTAAGGGGTCCATCGAAGTAGCCTTGTATGAGTTTTGTATGAGTATTGATAAGCTCCTTTAGACTGCTGTTAATCAGCGATGTTTCCCGAGGGCTTTATGGTTTAATGAACAAAATAATATAGGATAATTAAGGGCACACGTCATGACTAAACAGGTAGTAATCATCGGCGCCGGCCCCGGCGGTTTGGGTACTGCGCTGCTTCTCGCCGCCGCTGGTTTGCAGGTCACCGTGTTAGAAGCGCGGGATCGAGTTGGAGGGCGTACTTCCAGCTATGAAGCCGATGGCTTTCGGTTTGATACCGGACCAACTTTTTTTCTTTACCCGCAAGCGCTAGATGAGATTTATCAAAGCGTTGGACGACATTTGCAAGACGAGCTTGAAATGGCGCAGCTCGATCCCATGTATCGCGTGGTGTATGGCGCGGGTGGCAAGCTGGATGCCACCGCTAATTTAGAGCGACTAGCTCAGGAAGTGGCGACGCTAGCGCCCCACGATGCCGCTGCACTACCTCGGTTTTTTGCTGATAACCTTTTAAAATTCGAACAATTCCAACCTTTTTTGGCAAAACCGTTTTTATCCCCTCGCGCCTTACTCGATCATAAATTATTAACGTTATTGCCGCTGTTAAGACCCTGGCGTTATCTACAGGGAGAACTTGCCCAGTATTTTGATGATCCTCGGGTACGCATGGCCTTTTCTTTTCAAGCCCTTTACCTAGGCATGACACCCCAGCGTTGTCCTAGCCTATTTTCCATCTTACCGTTTATTGAGTACCATCACGGCGTCTTTCATCCCATCGGTGGTTGTGGAAACCTGATGGATGTGACAGCTCAGGTAGCCCGCGAGAACGGCGTTGAGATTAAAGTCAATGAACCCGTCCGCCAGGTGCGCTTTAAAGGTCGGCGGGCGGTGGGTGTGGATACCGATAACGGCCATTATCCTGCCGATGCGGTAGTAATCAATGCCGATTTTGCCAGTGCGATGATTAATCTGGTGCCAGACCATCTACGCCGCCGTTGGCGCAACCGCAATATTGCCCGTAAGCGCTATTCCTGTTCAACATTTATGCTTTATCTAGGTCTCAAGGGTGATTATTCGGAGCAGCCTCATCATACGATTTATGTGCCGGTGGATTATCAGCGTAACCTGGAACAACTGGAATATGAACATGTGCTGCCTGAAGATCCGGCGTTTTATGTGCAAAACGCCAGTGTCACTGATCCCAGTTTAGCCCCCAAAGGACACAGCACCTTGTATGTGTTGTTACCAGTGCCCCATCGCACCGGCGCTATCGATTGGGAGCGGGAGCAGGACCGCTACCGTGCTGTGGCCCTAGAGCAAATCGCCAAGGTGGGTTTTACTGGGGTGACTGACCGAATACGGTTCGAGCGACGTATCACGCCACTGCAGTGGGAACAGGATTACCGCATTTATCGCGGCGCCACCTTTAACTTAGCGCACAATTTTGGACAGATGTTGCATCGGCGTCCCCGCAATCGTTTTGAGGATCTGGATTCGGTTTATTTGGTGGGGGGTGGTACCCATCCAGGTAGTGGCTTGCCCACCATCTTTGAGTCCGCTAAGATCAGCGCCAGGTTGTTGTGCGAAGAGCTAGGTGTCGGTGTTCCTTGGTCTGCGCCAGTTGCACCGCCGCGGCTAAACGTGATGCAGATGTTACGCGCCGTCGGCCTTTATGCCCGTAGCACTACCTAGCCCATCTTTTGTGGAGAATATACTTATGACAACACACTCAAATAGGATTGGGGTTATCGGCGCTGGACTAGGGGGGCTTGCCGCAGCTTGTACATTGGCCGCACGGGGTCATCAGGTCACTGTTTTTGAACGCAATCCATGGCTAGGGGGTAAAGCGGCGGTGCTCAATGAACAGGGCTATCAATTCGATATGGGGCCGACCATATTGATTATGCCCTCGGTGTTGCGCCGTATCTTTCAAGAAGCGGGCCGCGATTTAGAACAGTACCTGGAACTAATTTCTTTGGACCCCCAATGGCGCTGTTTTTTTGCCGACGGTTCAAAGATTGATTTGCAACGCGACCCCCATGTCATGGCTACTAACTTGGCGGCGTTTGCCCCAGGAAAGAAGCTGGATAAAGGCTATTTACGGTTTATGCAGCTGTCGGAACGGCTACGTCGTATTTCCGATAATTACTTTTTATGGCGTTCGGTGGGTTCCGTCAAAGATACCCTCAATGTCAAAAATACCTTTTCCATGTCGGTATTAGCCGATCTGGCCGCCATGCGATTTGGTCGTAGCGTCGCTCAAACCGTGCGTGAGCATATCAAGGACCCCCGTGCAGCGCAGTTAGTGGATCACTTTACCCAATACGTGGGTTCCGCCCCGGATGCATCACCCGCGGTTTTGTGTGGCATCGCCCATATGCAGACCGGCGAGGGGGTATGGTATCCCCGGGGCGGCACCGCCGCAGTACCCAACGCCCTGCGTAAACTGGGTGAAGAACTCGGTGTAGAATTTAAAACCGGGGTTCAGGTACGGAAAATCATCACTGAAAACGGTACCGTGCGGGGTATCGAAACGGATCAGGGCGAGGTTCCGTTAGCGGCGGTGGTGGCTAACAGCGATGCGGTACGCACCTATCGCGAGCTGATCGGGGATCATGAAAAAGACGTGCAAGAGTATCACCAGCGAGAGTTTGAACCGGCTTGTTCGGGTGTGGTGTTGTATTTGGGATTGAAACGCCGTTACGATCATTTGTTGCACCATAACTTTGTGTTTTCAGCCGACCCCGAAGCCGAGTTTGACGCCATCTATCGGCAGGGCAAACCTGCCCCGGATCCCACCTGTTATCTCTGTGCTCCTGCTATCACAGATTCTTCCGTGGCGCCGCCTGGGGGTGAGAGTCTCTACATTTTGGTGCATACTCCGTACCTACGCCCAGGGCAAGACTGGACGCAGTTGTTGCCGGAGTATCGTCAAGTCATCTTCCGCAAACTTGCAGAAGTGGCGGGTTTAGAAGATTTAGAAGATAACATTACTTTCGAAGCAGCGTTGACGCCCCAAGACATCCATGATCGCTATCAGGTGTTGCAGGGGGCTATTTACGGGTTGGCTAGCCACGGTTGTTGGACCGGGGCTTTTAAACCCGCCAACCGCAGCGCTGAAATTAAGGGGTTATATTTAGGGGGCGGCGCTGCCCATCCCGGACCGGGTATGCCCATGGCGCTGATGTCGGGGTGGATCGCTGCTGATTGTTTGGACAGCGATCATAGCGCTTTGAGACACGCGTTAGACATGCCAGCTGAGGCGGTTCTGTGACGACTAGTCCACAGACGCCTTTGGCTACGCCCTCGGCCCGGCTGCTGAAATATTTTACTCGTTATACAAAGCGCTACCTTAAACGTCATTTCCATGCGGTGCGTCTGGCGCAGGGGACCGATCCGCCGGACGTGGCGGCGCCGCTGGTAATCTATCTCAATCATCCGGCCTGGTGGGACCCACTGGTTGGGTTACTCGTGGCCAGTGAACGATTGTCCCAGCGGCGTCACTGGGCGGTGATTGAGCAAGCCCAATTAACCCGTTACCAGTTTTTTGCAAAACTCGGTTTTTTTGGGGTTGAACCCGGTCCCCGTGGAGGGCAGCGGTTGCTGGCGGCCGCGGATCAGTTAGCCGGTGAATCACAAGGCACCTTATGGTTGACGCCGCAAGGCCATTTTAGCGACCCCCGCCAGCGACCGTTACAGTTGGCGCCAGGCTTGGGGCATTTGGCGCAGCGCCTACAGAATGCTTGGTTTGTGCCGCTGGCGCTGGAATATCCCTTTTGGGAAGAACGGCTACCGGAAGCTCTGGCGCGGTTTGGCGAGCCTTTTTGCCCGGCTCAAGCCCCTAAATTGCGCGCTGCTGAGTATACAACGCTACTGTCCGAGCGCTTGACGGCAGCCCAAGATGCCCTAGCCGTGCAGGCCCAGGCCCGTTCGCCAGCCGCTTTTGACAACCTGCTGGAAGGACATGTCGGGGTCGGCGGACTCTACGACATTTGGCGGCGCAGTCGGGCTTGGCTACATGGCCAACGGTTTCATGGGGCCCACGGCGATGGGTCAAATCACTCTAAGTCAGATTTGACAGCAGAGTCACGAGAAAAAAATCGTTATGAACGTCGATAGATTTATAGGACTTACGTAGCTCGTTCCAGAGGACGCCGTGAATACATCCTTGTAGGCTTGACGACGGCCATCCAGGCCGTCGACACCTCTTTCACAAGCTACGCAAGTCCTTCTTGCAAGTAGTGAGTTTTGATCCAGTCAAAAGCGTTAGAGTCACGAGGAAAAAATCGTTATGAGCGTTGATATGGGTTTAGCCTTGACGGCACTGCTATGTGCGTCGATACCCACCTTAATGTTTTTCCACAATCTGACCCTGTTCCGTCAGCATATGCCAGGTATTGCCTCGTCTACTACCGATCTGGAACCGGTGTCTGTGTTGATTCCAGCTCGCAACGAAGAGAATACTATCGAAAATGCGGTACGCGCTGTATTAGCAAGCCGCGGCGTTGAACTGGAGCTGATCATACTGGATGACGGATCACAAGATGCTACCTACGAGCGTGTGCAGCGATTAGCGGCTGAAGATAGCCGAGTGCGGTTGGCCAAAGGCACACCGCTGCCAGCGGATTGGAGTGGAAAACAACATGCCTGCGCCACCCTGGCAGGGTTGGCGCGTCATCCTGTGCTGGTGTTTATCGACGCCGATGTGCGTCTGGCACCTAAGGCTCTAGCTTATGGCGTTGCCCTGTTGAAGAACAGCCGAGCTGGCTTGATTAGTGGTTTTCCCCGTCAGAAGACCGTCACTTGGTTGGAGCGGTTGTTGATTCCGCTGATCCATTTTGTGCTGCTGGGTTTTTTGCCCATGGGAGCCATGCGGCGTAGCTCAAGCCCTGGCTACGGCGCGGGCTGCGGTCAATTTGTGCTGGTTTGGCAGGAGGCTTATCAACAGGTAGGAGGGCACGCTGCCGTGCGCACCAGCCTCCATGATGGCATCCAACTGCCGCGGGCGTTTCGCCGCGCTGGGCTACATACCGATCTGTTCGATGCTTCCGCCTATGCGAGCTGCCGTATGTATCACAAGGCTAGCGAAGTTTGGCAAGGCTTGGGTAAAAACGCTATTGAAGGCATGGCGGCACCCGGCGTTATTGGGCCCATGACTCTGCTTTTGGCAATGGGTCAAATTGCTCCCTTGGTGCTGCTAGCGGCTGGTCTGGCAGGCACCCTATCCATAGCGGCTACCAGCGTAGCTTTAGTTGCCAGTTTGGTGGCCTATACACCACGCTTAGTCATGGTGCGACGGCTTTGCCAACCTTTGGACAGCGCTTTATTGCATCCCTTGGGGATACTACTCCTGTTGGTGATTCAGTGGCTAGCGTTGCTACGCTGGTTACGAGGTCGGCCCTCCTCTTGGAAGGGCCGTAGTTATTCTTTGACAGCTAAGAGATAACTATAATCTCAGTTCGATATAACATGGCTTCAAGTATCAGATGCTTCCATCCAAAAAACCCTGTAAACACATCTCTGTACGCTTGGTGGCGGTATCTTTCCCGCCAACATTTCCTTCATAAGCAACTCTAATACTTGCTCGCTCGTAACTACTCACCCTTGCGTCATTCTCGCCATGGACTGGCGAGAATCCAGAGTTATGGACGACAAGCGGGCGTGACAACCGCCTGCTACCCTCCATGGCACTGGATTCCGGCAATCCCTGCCGGAATGACGGGTGAGCAGTTACATTCGCTCTAAGTTTCTTCAATTTCTGTTTTATTAGGGAAGACAAACGAAGCCACCACTCCAAGCGCTAATATACCCAGTACGATAAATAAACTGGCATTGGATGAAATGTGCAAACCCGTATCGCCAATGGCATGGTTCCAGGACTGTAAAGCCAACTTGGCGGCGATAAAAAAGAGTAGCCCAATCACCGCTTTTTCAAGATGAATAAGGTATTTGGTGAGAGACGCCAGTACAAAGTAAAGACTTCTAAGTCCTAAAATAGCAAAAATCATCGCCGCATAAACTAACAAGGGTTCCTGAGTAACGGCAATGACGGCCGGTACGGAATCAAAAGCAAACATGATGTCAGAGGTTTCGATGGCCATCAGACACAGGAAAGCCGGTGTTGCAAAAATGGCAGCGGGGCGGGAGACTTTTATGGAGGGATCGGCTTCCTGAAGATCCTTGACTATTGCCTGGGTAATAAAAAAACGTTCCAAATGAAGGCGTGGAAAAATAGGCATCATGCGTTCAGTGAGACGTACCGACCAATGATGAGAATAATCCTCGATACTTTCCTCGTCATCACCTTTAGTGAGCATTTTCCAACCGCTCCAGGCCACGATGGCGGCAAACAGAAAACCCACCCAGGCAGAGGCATAGAAGAGCGAGGTGCCGATTACTACAAAAATAGCGCGAAAAAGCAAGGCGCCGATGATTCCCCAATAAAGTATTCGGTGTTGTAAAATACCTTTGATGGCAAAAGAAGAAAAAATAGCCATAAAAACGATCAAATTATCCACGGATAAGGATTTTTCTAGCACATAACCCGTGAGATACAGATCAGCCCAGTTTTTTTCAAAGCGCATCCAGAGATAAAAGTAAAAAGCAATCGCCAGACTGATCCAAAATAACGACCACAGGCACGCATCTTTAAAGGTAATCTCAGTTTGTTTCCTGTGGGCATGTAGATCAACGTACACAGAAACCGCGATAACGCCGAAAAAAATTAAAATGGTTTCAAGGGGAAATCCGAAATGGGTCATAAAGGTTGCTCCGTTTGAGCCTTAGTAAAGTATTAATAACTTAGAACGTATTTTAAAAAAATATTGCTAGGAAAAGTAATCGATCTAATCACCCAGTTGCCCATAAAGTTTATCGATATAGCCCAATAGTTTTTGCAATGCGCCCCGTTGGGAAGTCACCACAGTGATACTGCGCTGGCTCAAGGCTTGTTTAATCATGGGGTCACGTAGCACGTATTCAACCACGTCAGCTAGTTCCTGTGCATTGGCCACTTGCCAGGCAGTCTCAGCCTCTAGCAATTGACGGCTTGCTTCATAAAAATGAAACATATGGGGTCCGAACACTAAAGGCAACCCCAAAAGCGCCGGTTCTAGCACATTATGACCTCCTACGGGCACTAAACTACCGCCCACAAAAGCCACATCGGCGGCGGCATAAAATAACAGCAATTCCCCCATGCTGTCGCCCAAAAAAACCTGGCTAGCGCTATCGCAAGGACGATTTTCGCTACGTTTAACAACCTTAAGGCCGCGTTGCTGACAAAGCTTGGCAACCGCGCTAAAACGTTCGGGGTGGCGCGGAACCCACAGTAATAAGGCATTGGATAACGCCTGTTGCACGGTGCAAAAAGCCTCTAAAATAGACACTTCTTCACCGGCGTGGGTACTAGCCGCAACCAGCACCGGCCGCTGTTCGCCCAGCAGGCGGCGCAAAGCCTTGCCTTGCTCGGGTAGCTCATCAGGCAGAGTAATCTCGCATTTCAGGTTACCCATCACCTCGACCCGGAGCGCCCCCAGTTGACGGAAGCGGTCGGCATCCGCTGCTGTCTGGGCGGCAATCAGGGAAGTGCCGTGCAATAGCTGACGAGTCAAACCAGCTACTTGGCGGTAACGTTGGGCGGATTTTTCTGACAGTCGGGCATTGGCCACGATAAGGGGAATTTTCGCTACCCTACAGTGGTGGAATAGATTAGGCCACAACTCGGTTTCCATGATGATGATAAGTTGCGGTTTAGCCCGAGTGATAAAACGTCGTACTGACCCTGGCAAATCAAAGGGCAAGTAGACATGCTGAACCTGTTTGCCTAAGATCATTTTAACTTGGTGGGAACCGGTGGGTGTTGTGGTAGTGACTAATAACGGTTGTTTTGGATAACGGATTTGTAAAGCTTCTATCAAGGGAAGTGCGGCGCGGACTTCTCCGACGGAAACCCCATGCACCCAAATGCAACCGATGTTTGGTAATGGATGAAAAAATCCAAAACGTTCCGCCCAGCGCCGACGGTAATCTGGATTCGTCCGACCACGCCAATAGAGGCGAACCAAAACCAAAGGCATGGCTAGGTAAAAAAGGAGTGTATAAAGGTAACGCATAAAAAGCGGATGAATTTGTAAGGCTAATAACCCTTACGAATCCGTTCAATGGTGGTGCTAGTGGAGCAGTCCGCTCTATAGTCCATGACCACTACCTGACCTCCTGCTTCCTGCACACAACGGCTGCCCGCGATTTCAGCAACGTTATAATCGCCGCCCTTAACCAGATAGTCGGGTTTAACTTGGCAGATAAGCTGTTCTGGAGTGTCTTCGTAGAAAGGTACTACCCAATCAACGGCAGTCAGCCCAGCGAGGACCTGCATCCGCTGCTGCAAAGAATGGATGGGGCGGTTATGGCCTTTTAAACGGCGCACCCCGGCATCGTCGTTGACCGCTACGATCAGTCGGTTACCCAACCGCCGAGCCTGTTCCAAATAAGCCACATGACCGGCGTGGAGAATGTCAAAACAGCCATTGCTCATTACGATGGTTTCGCCATGGGCTTTAGCGTCTGTCACCGCCTGTAAAAGTTGCCCTACGTTAAGCACCCCCTGGGGTGGTTCAGCGTGTTCATACAGGGCGCGGCGTAGCTCGGAAACGGTCACGCCTGCCGTCCCTAGTTTTCCCACCACAATCCCTGCGGCCATATTAGCGAGGGCAGTGGCGGCGGGCAGTTTTAAACCGGCTGCCAGACTGGCGGCTAACCCAGCAATGACCGTATCCCCAGCGCCGGTCACATCATAAACGTCGCGGGCTCGTGCCGGTAGATGGAGCGGATCGCAATCTTGTTGTAATAGGGTCATCCCTTGGTCGCTGCGGGTGATTAACAAAGCCTCAAGTTCCAAATCCTGGCGCAGCCGGGCGCCTTTATCCACTAACTCTGCTTCATTACGGCAGGCGCCCACCACCGTTTCCAGTTCAGCCAGATTTGGTGTAATAAGGGTTGCGCCTCGGTAGCCGGAAAAATCGTAACCTTTTGGGTCCACCAGTACTGGTCGATTGGCGGCGCGGGCTTGGCCAATATAGTCTTGGGGATTGGGCAAGACGCCTTTGTTATAGTCAGACAACACCACCAGATTGGCATCTGCCAAATGAGCCGTGAAACGGGACTGTAGCGCAGTGGGTGTAATGCCTGTAAAACCGTCCTCGAAATCCATTCGTAATAGTTGCTGATGACGGCTCAACACCCGCAGTTTAATGATGGTGGCGTGCTGCTCCAGACGTAGAAAATCACTCTCAATCCCCAATAGGGCCAGTTTCTGTTCTAGACTATGGGTTGCCGCGTCCGCGCCGGTAATACCCAGTACCCGTGCTTTACCGCCTAGGGTGGCGATGTTGACGGCGACATTGGCGGCGCCGCCGGGACGTTCCTCCACCTGGGTGACTTTGACCACCGGGACAGGCGCTTCCGGAGAAATACGCGAGGTAATGCCATACCAGTACCGGTCCAGCATAACGTCGCCAATGATGAGTACACGAGCCTGGGTAAAATCGGGAATACGAATCTGCATGGGTGTGTTTTTAATGAGTAAATTGATGGCTATCCTAGCATAGCCAATGGCAAGTCTCGCTGAGAGAGTAGCATGAACAGTAAGGATCTTTATCTACGCTTGCTGCGTTATGTAAAACCTTACTCGACCATCTTTGCCATTGCGTTGCTGGGTATTTTGCTGTACGCCGCCACTGAGCCAGCCGTGCCTGCCCTTATCAAACCCCTTTTGGACGGTGGTTTCGTGGCCAAGGATCCTACCTTTATTACGCTCATGCCATTGTTGTTGGCAGGGTTGTTTTTGGTGCGCGGCGTCGCCAGTTTTATCGGTGTGGTTGCCATGCAATGGGTAGCCCACCGAGTGGTCATGGATTTACGCGAAGCCTTGTTTAATAAGCTTTTGCTGCTACCTACCCAGCGTTTTGATGATACCCCGGGTGGTGTCTTGCTGTCGAAATTAACCTACGATGTTACCCAGGTGATGAGCGCCTCTACGCAAACGGTGGTCACCCTGCTGCGGGATAGCGTTGCGGTGTTCGGGTTGCTCCTGTGGATTTTTTACCTGAACTGGAAACTTGCCTTGATCGCTTTTCTCGTAGCGCCCAGCATCGTGCTCGTAATGCGCTTGGTGAGCCGACGTCTGCGGCGCTTGAGTGGCGAGCTGCAAAACGTTATGGGTGAACTCAATCGTCTTATCCATGAGGCCATTCAAGGGCATCGCGTGATTAAAATTCATGGTAGCCGCGCTTACGAGGCCCAGCGTTTTCAGCGGGTTAATAATTGGGTGCGGCGTTATAACGTTAAACTAGCTGTAGCTTCTGAGGCCAGCGTGCCGATCGTGCAGTTTCTCGCGGTGGCGGGATTAGCCACGGTGATTTATATCGCTGCTTTGCAATCGGCAGCCGAAAAAATCACCGTGGGCGGTTTTGTTTCCCTGTTTGGCGCCATGGCCATGCTGCTATCGCCCTTGAAGCGGTTAACAAAAATCAATGAACCTTTGCAGCGGGGACTGGCGGCAGCCGAAAGTATTTTTGCATTGCTCGATGAACCAGCAGAATGCGATCAAGGCACCTGTATCCTGGATCGCGCTCAGGGTCGGGTGAGCTTTCAGAATGTGAGTTTAAGATACCCCACGGGTGAAGAGAACGTGCTGCAGCAGCTCAATTTTGAAGTGCAGCCAGGGGAAACCATTGCCATCGTAGGACCGTCCGGTAGTGGCAAAACATCTTTAGTAGGGTTGATACCGCGTTTTTACGATCCAACCCAAGGTCGTATTCTGCTGGATGGGATCGATATTACCTCGCTGCGGTTGGCTGATCTGCGCGCCAATATAGCCTATGTGGGTCAAAATATTGTGTTGTTTAACGATACCCTGGCTGCCAATATTGGTTATGGGGCACCGGGTGAGGTCAGCAAAGCCGCTATTATACGGGCGGCTGAAGGTGCCCATGCCTTAGAGTTTATCCAAGCGTTTCCAGAAGGATTGGACACGCTGATTGGTGAAAATGGTACTCGCTTGTCCGGTGGTCAACGTCAGCGTGTGGCGATTGCCCGAGCGCTTCTTAAAAATGCGCCTATTTTAATTTTGGATGAAGCCACTTCCGCTTTGGATACGCAATCTGAGCGTTATGTACAACAAGCCCTTGAGTCCCTACGCCAAGGACGAACCGCGTTTATTGTTGCCCATCGCCTTTCTACCATCGAGAATGCCGATCGGATTGTGGTGTTGCAGAAAGGGGAAATCGCCGAGACAGGTACACATCGGGAGCTTTTGGCGCGTCATGGTCTTTACGCCAATTTATACCAGATGCAGGATAGGGCATTAAAATGCCATGAAAGTATTTGACCGTTACTTTCAAATAGTATTGAGGACTCATCGCTACTTTTTCAAGAGGTCTTTTAGTTATTGTCCCGGTATGGCCTTCAATTCATCAAAAGAGGCTTGTAAATCACTCTGGAAATCATCCATGTCTGGCATAATTTCTTGGCAGGCGGTAACGCCGATGGAGAGGGTATTGCCATAGCTGGTAATCACTAAAATGAGACCAAGGCCATCAAACACGGGGGCCATACCAAAGCTGTAGACTAGGGGTGTACTGCCTAAGTAAAGGGTTTCTCGAGGTCCAGGCACATTGGTGATAAATAAATTGAAAAACGGTCCTAATCGTTCTGGCACATTGAGACGGGAGTAAAGACGAATTACCGGTGTGGCAATAGTGGAGGAAATAACCTCGAGGAGCTTTTCAGGTCTTAGGTGTTGCGTATAGGTTTTGGCATTGGTTGCGCTAGCGTGAATCAACTGAAGTCGTTTGAGGGGATCTGCTTCATCGGTGGCTAGAGAAACCAGCATAGCCGAAACTTGGTTGCCCATCTCATCCCACTTACCTTCAGGCCGGGTTGAGATAGGCACCATGGTCACCAGCGGTTTGCTCGGCAAATCTTGCTTTCTGTCCAAATACCGTCGCAACGCACCGGCACAGATGGCCAGTAAAACGTCATTGACAGTCGTGCCTGGCACGATAGTCCTAAGGGCTGTGATCTGTTGCAGCTGAAAGACAACGCCACGAAAAATACGTTTGGCTGTGACAGCGACATTAAAAGGTGTCGCAGGTGCTGTTAGGGGTAAGGGTGGCAGCGGCGTATTGCGAAGCAGCCGTTCCTTAACGGCTCTTAGGGTTCCACCAGTAAGTTGGCCAGCGATCTTGGCGAGATGAAATGGTTGGCTGATGGTAGTACTTGCTGTGCGAGCTATTAACTGTAATGGGCTGGGCAATGGCTCCGGATTCCAAGGCATGGGGTTAGGCGGTTGAGGATCTTGGGGCGCTGAATCCAACAAGGCCCAGACCATTTCTTCACCAGAAACCCCGTCCACAGCCGCGTGATGAACTTTGATGATCAACCCAAAGGAGCCAGGCGCCACTCCCTCAAGGGCATTTAACCCTTCAACAAAGGTAATGTGCCAGAGGGGGCGTTGCATATCCAGGGCTTGGCTAAACACCTCTCCAGCAAGTTGCATCAGTGTTTGCTGGTCGCCTGGGTGTGGCAGGGATCGATGGGTTAAGTGAGCGTCGAGATTAAAATGGGGTTCGTCGATCCAATAAGGATGATCGAGATTAAAAGGTACTGTTACAATATGCTGGCGAAAGGTGCGGGCTGTGCCTAGGCGGGTCTCTAGATGGTCTCGAAAGTCAAAAAAAGTATAGGGCGTTGTTTGCACAGCAGCATCGAAGATATAAATGCCACCTACATGCATGGGTGCTCGAGATGATTCTAGATAGATAAAAGCCGCGTCAAGATTAGATAGTTTTTGCATTGAGATAGAAAAAACTTGTTCAAGCGTAGAGATCGGAAAACTGAATAGTAAAGTTCATGGAGGTCAAGGGTAAGTGATCTGTATCAGGGTCGTAGATAATATGTTCCCAACCTTCACCGACGCGGCGATAAATCTCTGCGTGTTGGGTGTCCTGAGAGATAAGTACGTATTCTTTTAAACTAGCCAATGTTTGGTAAGCAAGACGCTTATCGCCACGATCATAGCGCAGAGTGCTGGGGGAGAGGATTTCCACCACTAAGACAGGATCTGTTTTAAAATAACGATCACCTTGCTCATTGCTACATCGCACGAATAAATCGGGGTAATAAAAATTATCTCTAACCCGCAGCTTGAGGTTGCTGCCGTAAACCCGGCAGGGCGTATTGCGTAAATGCTGATGCAGAGCGGCAAATAAATTACCGCTGATTTCCTCATGACGATCGCTGCTGCCTACCATGCCATAAAGATAACCATCAACCAGTTCGTGACGGATGTCACTTTCTTGTTCGTAGCGTAAATATTCCACTACCGTCATGTGTGGTAGCGTTTCAACAGGAATAATCATAATTAGTCACTCAATTGCGTTTCTTGCATAAATATGCCTAATCTTTTAGTAGTTTCAAGAAACCAGCTTGTTCAAAGTGATGATCATTGGTAAAAGCCTCAATAATTTTACGATTTTTGATTCGCTGCTTTTAGATTTTTCCTCTCAGTACGGTACAGCATGAGTAGCCTTCCTACAATGACTTATGATGGGTGTGTTCTTCTCAAACAACAGCAGAATTGCGCCCTGTGGCTAAGTGGTTTTTAAAACTTATTTTTGAACTGCAGCAAAAGCTGATCATTAGCGGCATTTGCAGGACTAATATTGGTCAGCTTATATTCTGGGTAACATCGGATCCACTTTTGCTTTGTTCATTAAGTTATTGATGTTTGAATTACATGAAAAACGGTTAATGTCGCTTGGCTTTTTTCTTGCTCTCCCTCTTTATGGATCATTAAAAAATTGTTGCAAACCAAAATAGAGTAGAAGTTCTGCGACTTATTTATGTCGCCGCATAGGATTGCGAGCTGACAAACACGGAGGTTATTCAATGGCCAGGGAAGGCATATTTCCTCCAAAACTCCCAGGAACAAACAGATTGAGGAAGGAGTAGTTGGTAAGAATTCCCGAACTCGGTTCGTTTTCTGCGCATCATGGTAAATTTGAACAAGATCAAAGGAAAAGCCTTGTTTTTAGAGACGTTGCAGCAAACAGAAAGCGAATATAATTTGCCTTTTCAGGAAGATTACGAACTTAAATTATCTCTCAGCGCAGTTACGCTCCCATTAGGCCTGGCTATGGGGGCTCAGATTAATTTCCAATGAAGTTTAAAACGGCTGATTTTCCATGCGTATATTCGTTGCTCTGTTCTGCTTGTTTATTATCGCCGGGCTTTCGCTTGAGATTATTGATCGGTTGCCGCCGGAACAAAAATTTTGGGCTGCGCTGCAGCCGGGAGAAAAGATCGGCGCATTCACCCATATGAAAATCGACCGGCTGGATGCGGATGTTGCGGCATGCCGCGCGTATCTGGTTGCATCCGGCATCGACATTGAAACGCTGCCCGACCGCACCGCATCCGGCTGCGAGCTGACGCAGCAGGTCTCATTGCAACAAAGCCTGGTGCCGTACTCGGCGCCCGTGCGTGCCCGCTGCCCGTTGATTGCCGCACTGACCCTGTGGGAGCGCGACATCGTAGCGCCGACGGCAGAACGCTATTTCGGCAGCGCCCTTGCGCAGATCGACCATGTCGGCATCTTCGCGTGCCGCAATGTCCGCGGCTCTAAACGCCGCAGCCAACATGCCGCAGCCAATGCGATTGACATCACGGGCTTTAGGCTGCAAAACGGTAGCCGCGTAAGCCTGCTGCGCGGCTGGAACGAGATAGGCGACA
>CAZGON010000027.1:0-738 GCA_964527085.1 uncultured Candidatus Competibacteraceae bacterium | reverse complement strand
TAATACCCTCCACCGGGATCATTTTCATCTGGATCTGGGGCCGTACCGCATCTGCCGTTAGGCGGCTTCGGCGAAATCCGCCCCATTCATCGAAACTTCGGTTTCTACACCGTTTAAACGGGTTTATTATCCGGTACTGATGTAATTTTGGAACCTATTATCCAGAAAAGCCTCTGTTATAAGAATTGTAATGTTAACAGAGCACTGGAAATGACAAACGTACCTGAAAAATTGCAAAACGCGATTGTCGTCATAGCGGGAGCTTCTAGCGGATTTGGAAAAGGGGCCGCTTTGGAACTGGCGAAACAAGGTGCAAAGGTGGTCGTCGCCGCGCGTCGCACACCTTTGCTTGAAGAAGTGGTGGAGACAATAAAACAACAGGGTGGAAGCGCGCTTGCGGTTACGGCTGATGTAAGCGTGCAAGACGATATTGACCGCTTAGCCCAACAAACCCTTGCCACCTATGGGCGGATAGATGTTTGGATTAACAATGTTGGCGTCGGCGCACTTGGCTATTTCTGGGATATTCCTTTGAATGTGCATGTGCGCGTCGTGGATGTCAATTTAAAGGGGCTTATTTTTGGTGCCCATGCCGCGCTCAATCAATTTATAAAACAAAAAGGCGGGACTTTGGTCAATGTAGGCTCTGTGGATAGCGAGGTTCCGCTTGCCCTTCAAAATACCTAGTCGTTCCTGAAAAAAGCCATTTTTAGCCTATGTGCTTTACCGACACCGCCA
>CAZGON010000026.1:22851-27473 GCA_964527085.1 uncultured Candidatus Competibacteraceae bacterium | reverse complement strand
CTGCGTTTTCACTATGCCCTATTATGTCTTAAGTGCCTCTTCAAATGCTATAGAATCGGAGATTAGATCAATTTCCCCGATTTTATTGCACCTCATCCGGGCTACTGGCTGGCTACTGGCTGGCTAAAACCTTATCGTAGATTTCTGCAAGGATCAGCGTAGCCTCGATAGTGGTTAATTGGAGCGTATCCTGAAGGTCATTGGTTTCTGCTAAAAGCCAACGATTGTTTTGCTGGCGCTGATAACATTCCACATGGGGGTTTTTCTGGGCAATCAGCACATACTGCTGTAGCGATTCCAGTTTTCGATAATGCTCAAACTTTTTGCCACGATCATAACCTTCCGTGGAATCCGATAATACTTCAACAATAACCGTAGGATTGAGCAAGGTATCTTTTTGCGCGTCGTCAAAGCGTTCTTCACCACACACAACAACCACATCAGGGTAGGTATAAAGTCCTGTTAGGCTCACTTTAACGCGCATGTCATTGGCGTAAACTTTACAAGGACGCTTTTTGAGCTGTGCGCTTAACTCTCGAATTGTATTTGTAACAATAAGGTTATGCACAGGACTAGCGCCACCCATAGCAAATATCTCACCGTTAAGATATTCGCTTTTCTGTTCAGCCTGCCGTTCCATGGCAAGGTATTCTTGAGGGGTAAAGACTGATCTAGTTTTAACAGTCATCAAACATAGTCTCCTCTTCTTTACCCTTATCATTCTACACAAAGGATTAGCTTTGTAGCCCGGCTGTAACCCAGTGGAATCCGGGTTTACATCAGTCTTTCCAAATTTCATTACATAATCCGGGCTACTTGCTAAGTCTATCCATGATTGGCTTGATAACGCGCCTGGATTTTGGCGAAGTCCGCCGCCATGGTGTCTGGTTTGTGGGGCGGCGTAAAGATAGCGTGGAGATAACCATCGGGATTGACCAAAATAACCGTTGAAGAGTGGTCAATGGTGTAGTTGGCTTCATCCTCCTGACCTGGAGCCCGCATGTAAACCACACCAAACTGCTTTGCCAGCTTGGCTAATTCTTCCGGGGTGCCGGTTGCCCCTTCAAACTTATCATTAAAATAAGCGGTGTATTCGCCCAGCCGTTGCGGGGTATCCCGTTGCGGGTCCACCGAAACTAGCATATAGGCATTGTCCTCATCCAAACCTTGCTGACTAAGTTGGTTTTGCACTTGACTTAACTCCGCCAAGGTCATGGGGCAAACATCCGGGCAAAAGGTAAAACCAAAGTACAAAAAGGTCCATTTACCCTGAAACTGCTCTCGGTGCATCGGCTCACCGGTATGATGGGTTAAAGTAAAATCGTCAATTTCTTTAGGTTCATCAAATAAGATGCCACCAATCTCCAGGGGTGGCTGGGTCACTGTACCGGTCACCACTTGACCCAACCAAATACCAATACCCAGGGCAGCCACACCAATAACCGCTATAACAATAGCTTTACTACGATTCATCGATTCATCCTCGCTGGCAACGCTGAGCGGTGACACCTTGTTCCGCTCAGCAAGTTAGGTTAGTTAATAGATACACCCTTTTTATTGATCTGGTGAACCATGGTGCTGGTGACCCGACATAGGCATGTCACCCATCTTGGCCACCTCGACGTCAATAGTCATCTTGCCAGCCTTTTCGAACTCCAAGGTGAGCGGAAAGGTCTGTCCCGCCTGCAAAGGGGCTTGCAGACCGATCAGCATAATATGCAGCCCACCCGGCTCAAGGACCGTATGCGCTTCCGTACTCACCTCGATAGCTTCGACTTGACGCATTTTCATCACACCGTCTTCCATCAGGTGGGTATGTAATTCAATGGTCTCCGCAATATTGCCAGAAGCAGCAACCAAACGGTCAGTCTCATCACCCGAGTTGAACAAGGTCATATAGGCAGCGCCGTTAGCGACCGTGGGAGGACTTTCCCGAGCCCAGGCATTTTCCACCTGAAGAGGAGTGGTTTTTTCGGCAAAGACAACTGCTGAGACAAAAGCAATCAGTAAAACCGCTAAAAATAAAATTTTTTTCATAGCTATTTTTATTGCAACTCATTAAAAAAAGACGTAATACTCCTGAACATGCGGCGTTAGCCAATCAGGGTTTAAATAAACAGGTATGGAAAAACTAGCTAGCGAGGCGGACCCCGTGGCGGAACAGCAGCGAAGGGTTGGCGGGATAGATAGATGTCAAAAAAACCCAGCAGAACGCCAGCAAAATAGGTAGATGCCGTAGGCAACAGCAAATTTGCCATGGGTAGCGACGTTTTGCCCAAGGCGTAAAGCTGACAGACGGGGCACCGCTTTGAGTCTTGGGAATTTGAATTGTCTTTTTTGCTCTCGATAGGAACGGTTTTAGGTCCAAAAGCGCTACATAACAAAAGATAGGCCGGTTCCTCGGCAGCGCGAGACCAGGGCGCAGTAATGCCTTGGCTGAGTAGCAACCCGGTGTGCAGCAATACCGCCAATATGCCCAGCCACGCCGTGGTGCGACGGCTAGAGTGGCTACGGTTTAAGGGTAGGGTTGTAAAATGACTGCAAGACATTGATATATTGGCTACAAAAAATTTAATCTAGAAATCTAACATATCAGACGGTGTAGTTCTCACGGGTTTTTACCTTAGCGCATTTCCTGAGTGCGATAAAGAATCCAATCAACACGGGCCTCTATGTCAACAACGTCGAGGGGTAACCACCACACCGCCTGCGCTGCAAGCCGACGCTGACAGAGTCCTTCCAGAATGCTTTGAAAATGTAATTGCGCCCAGCGATTAACATAGCGTATGCCGTCTGCCTGCAACGGTATAACACCCCAGGGTACCATAACCACGGCATCAAAGCGTTGCGCAGCCTGTGCAATATGGTCTAACAAGGCAGCGGTTTCCTGATCATCATCGGCTAATCCGTAGTACAACCAAAAGGCTGCGGAGTCCATGGGCGACCGATCGCAGATAAAACCACCTGCATCCCGCTCGGCGCAAGCGCAAGCCTCCAACATGTCACTCAATAACTCCAAAGTTAGCGCTTTATGAGCGGAACGGGATAAACTGTATAAATCAAGACCTTTTTCCAGATGAATACGCATGCCTTCGGGTATAAAAGGCAGGTCTAGTTGGCTGGCTAGGCGCATCCCTAAGGTTGTTTTCCCAGTACCTGCACTACCAGAGAGACCCAACCGTAATTTTATAAAGGAATGTTTAGTCATGGGACTGTTTTGAGGCATGTAAAAAAGTAAGCTATGATGATAGTTATGCAAAAGTTTATTGATCCAACTATGGTGACCGAACCGGATGGTCGGATCACGGAAATTTATCCTTGGCTAGGTCCGCCTCGGCTGCCTTGTCTACAGCCAAAGCGAAAATGCGCTCGTCTTTAGGACTATATCCTTGCAGCTTTTAAATTTAGCGTCCATCGAACAGTCTCTGCGTGAAGTGCAGGCTAACTTTACCACCATCAATACCCAACTTGAGTTACAACGGGAAGGGATGACTGAGAGTTTGGTGGATAACTTGATCAGCGCTTATCGTTATCTGGAAACCCTGGTGGATCATTCAGACGAGCTATTTGACTCCCAGGAACTTAAACATTTACTGGAGTTGAATCATCGAGTGTTGTGTGGCGTAGATATAGAGATGCGCCGGGAGTTTAAGACCCATATTCAAGCCACCCATAACAAATTTTATAAACATATCAGTTGGATTAAAACCTGGTATAAACAACATCGCAAAGATCCCGTTTATAAACGGGCGGCGGGTGTTTATGTAGGTATTCTCTGTCAACCGCAGTTGTTTATCGAAGGCAATCACCGCACCGGTGCATTAATCGCCAGTCTTGAACTGCTTCGTGCTGGCAACCCCCCCTTTGTACTCACCCTCGACAACGCTGTGGGTTATTTTAATCCGTCAGCGGTGATCAAATTTAGCGACCGACGCAAAGTCTGGCACAGCATGTTTAAAATGCCGGGTATAAAAAAACAGTTTGGGAAGTTTCTTGAAGCCCGCGTTAACCCGGATTATTTACTGCAAGAGACATCCCGGACCGATTTACCCATTGAGCCTGTCACCCTCTCCCAAGGAACTTGACGAAGCAAAGCGATGCCATATGTTTATGAATGCTGTCGTATCGCATTCGGTTTGCAGGTGGTATTGCGGTTGTGAGAGGAAAACGGTGTTATTGCCACTTGCGCCGCCATAGAAGCGGCGCCTTTGAAAGCCCACAAGACCTAGGTAACTATGGACGATAAAAGTAAGACGGCAAGACCTGTTGATTCATCCCTATCAGCCTATCGCATTGGTGTTGTTTCTCGCCTTACGGGCATTGCTCCGGTGACTATCCGTATGTGGGAGCGTCGTTACAGCGTGGTTGAGCCAGACCGCTCGCAAGGTCGTAATCGTCTCTACAGCCGGGAAGATATCACCCGTCTAACCCTGATAAAGCGGTTGGTCGATGCGGGTAACGCTATTAGCACGGTGGCTAATCTTTCTTATGCTCAACTCCAGGAACGCCTGCAATGCCACGATAGAAACCATGCCCCCGCCCCTGTCACCGATGAAATCCCTCGGTCTTATCGGGTTGCCATCTTGGGTGACACCTTTGCAGCGCGGATAACACCGTTGGCC